>JBAVTH010000602.1:0-3642 GCA_049696035.1 Ilumatobacteraceae bacterium | reverse complement strand
GTGTGGCCGCAGGTGGACGTGTGCAGCCAGACCCGAGCGCTCGACGAGCTGCCTCAGGCGTTCGGCGCCAGCTTCACGATCTTCGCAGCCGCCTTGTAGGCCAGTTCGGCCGGGCCCCTCTCGTCGTCGCGCAGCAGGTTCGCCGTGATGCGCACGACCCACTCCATCAGCGTTCGGCTGTGCAGGCCCGCCCGCGTCAGCTCGCGCATGAGCGCCGGACGGCCGATGACGCGGGCGAACAGGCGGGCAACCTTGAAGTACTCGCCGTACTCGTCGTCGATCTGCCGGGTGTACTGCTGCAGCAGCGACGGGTCGTTGGTCACGAGCGCTTCGTGCAACACCTGCGCTGCCATGCGGGCCGTTTCGTAGGCGTAGTCGATGCCCTCGCCGTTGAACGGGTTGACGCTGCCGGCCGCATCTCCGATCACGAGGTAGCTGGGACCGGCCTTCGGGCCCACCGAGCCACCCATGGGGATGCGGCCACTGCTGGCCTTGCGCTCGGGGTTGCCCGGATCGATCTCCCACCGGTCGGCCACCTGCTGGGCGTAGGCATCGAGGAGGTGAGTGGTGTTGACGCTCTTGAAGTCGCGGAACGTGCTGAGCACCCCGACGCCGATGTTGACCGTGCCGTCGCCGACGGGGAAGACCCAGCCGTAGCCGGGAATCGGTTTGCCGTTGCGGTCCTTCACGTCGAGCGCCGACTCGATCCACGGGTCGGCGTGGCGCGGTGTTTCCCAGTAGGTGCGGATGGCGGTGCCGTAGGGCCATTCGCGTGTGCGGAACGTGCCCAGGGATCGACCGAAGCTGCTGTTGGCGCCGTCGGCGACGATGACGTACTTGGCGTGGATCTCACGCATGCCGTCGTCGCCCGTGCTCACGATCGCACCGCGCACGAAGCCACGGTCGACGAGTGGCTGCAGTGCCTCGTGGTCCTGCAGCAAGGTTGCGCCGGCCGCCACGGCGTTCTCGGCCACCAGCTGGTCGAGGTCGCGGCGGCGGACGACGTAGCCGTGCTGCGGGTAGATCGGGTGGCTGGGCCACTCCAGCTCCAGCTCGCGACTCATGGCGGTGACGCGCAGACCGGAGTAGCGGTGGTACTGCTCGAGCGGCCCGCTGAGCCCCATCGCTCCCAGTTGGTGCACGGCCCGCGGGGTGAGGGCGTCGCCGCAGGTCTTCTCCCGTGGGAAGGTGCGCCGCTCGACGATGGTGACGTCGTGCCCCAATGTCGCCAGCCAGTAGCCGGCCGCAGCCCCGGCCGGGCCGCCGCCGACGACGAGCACCTCCGTCCGCAACGGCTCGGTCGTCAACGACGCCGACGTGAACGGCCGCAGCGCACCGCGCGCAGGTGTCAGGGCTTCGGATGGATCGGAAGCTGACTCGTTGTCGGTCACGGGAGACAAGTGTGGCCGCTCCCCGGAGGAAGCGGCCACATCGGGGTGCGATGAGTGCAGGTGCTCAGGCGCCGGCGGCGGTGCCGGCCTTGGGCACGCTGCCGATCTCGAGGATGCCCTTGTCGGCGATGACCGTGTGCAGGTTCTCGAAGTTGGCGGCGCCGGTCTCGAGCGCCGCGTAGACCAGCGAATCGGGAGCGCACCACAGTGCGAACTCCTCGGTGTCCTGTGGTGCACCGCCCAGCGCGTACCGCTCGTCGCAGACGACGCCGAGGATCTCGGCATCGGTGAACTGGCCGCCGCCGCGAGCCGGCATCAGGCCGTTGGACCCGGCGACGTGGGCGCCGCCCTCGCGGTTCGGGTCGCCGGCGATGGTGATGCCGGCAGCCGTGTAGGCCTGCGTGCCCAGCACGACCCACCGGAGCTGATCCTCGATGTGCGGGAACGTCTTCATCGCCGAGCCGTCGGTGAACGCGTAGGCACCGCCGGCGACACCGGCGCCGCCCGCCTGGTGGCAGCCGACGCAGTTCTTGCCGTACACGCCGGCGCCGGTGCCCAGCGGGCCGCTGGCCTTCACCGGCTCGGGACGCAACGCGATCACGTACATGAACGCCCACAGCGGAAGGATGCTGAGCGTCGCCATTGCCCACATCGGGATCTTCTTGCGCGCCTTGTAGGCGGCGACCACCGGGATGTCGGGCTTGGCGGGCGGCGGCCCGGCGGGCACGACCTCGGCCTTCGGGGCGGCCACGGCGGGCGCCGACGAGGCAGCTACAGCAGGGGTGGTGGCAGACTGCGCAGCGGCGGCAGCGGCATCGCCGCCGGCCTTGCGTGCCTGGCTGCGCTTCAGCAGGTGCTCGGGGATCTCGGTCACGGATCGAACGATAGACGCCCGGGGGCCGGATTCGGGAAATCCTCCGCCGGCGCCGTGCGCGAAACCCACAGGCGACCTTCGTGCACGAGTTCACAACGGGGCGGTCCGCGCGCCCGTCGCGTGGTAAACCGGGGCAGTGCCACCGGGCCCCGGGTCTGGTTCTTGCCGCGTTCTCGCGGACGAACTGGTATCGACCAGGGGTGTGGTGGCTACAGTTTGTGCAGCAGTTCACGAGGAAGGGCAGCGAAGGTGCTGATCGCATACAATTGGATCGATTTCGATCACCTCGACAGGATCTTCTTCCTCAACGAGGCGTTCCTCTTCTCGTTCATCCTGTCCACCGGGCTGGCCCTGTTGGTGATCCCCTACTCGAAGCGTCGGCCGAAGGGCACGCCCACCACGTGGGGCGAGGCGATGCTCGCCTCCGTGTTCGCGTTCGGGCTGATGTTCGTCGCGTTCGGCATCGTGCCCGACAAGTTCATCGCCCACGCCGATGCAGATCTGGGCTGGAACAAGAACCTGATCATCTACGGCCCCGGCGACATCCTGAAGCCGAAGGCGCTCGGCGGGCACTTCCCGTTCACGATGTCGTACGAGGCCATCCGCGACATCCTGGTCGTCGTCATCCACGTGTGGTACTTCGGTCTGCTCATCTTCCTGTGGAGCGTGTGGCAGAAGCGTGGCGACGGCAAGCCCAGCACCGAGGTCGCCACCAGCACGTTCGGGCGCCCGCTGGTGAAGAAGAGCTGACATGGCGAAGACCGATGCCAACCCCCCGATGATGCCGTTCACCGACGAGTACCAACTCGTCGAGGTCGACGCGGACTACCTGTCGAAGGCTGTGAAGCCCAAGCAGTTCATCCACATCGACCAGACCGAGTGCATCATGTGCGAGGGCTGCGTCGACATCTGCCCGTGGAAGTGCATCCACATGGTGTCGCCCGACGCCATCGCCGGCGCCAGCAACACCGAACAGCCGGGGCTCGACCCCAGCGACAACGTCGTGTTCATCATCGACGACGACATCTGCACACGGTGCCAACTGTGTGTCGATCGCTGCCCCACGGGCGTGATCATCATGGGCAAGGTGGGTTCGCCGGCAGTTGCCGGCGACTCCCACACACGTACCAACAGCCATGGCTACGCCTACGGCATGAGGCTCTGAGGGAAACGAAGAACGATGGCAAAAATCCTCGACGAGACACCGCGTCCCACGGTCAAAGATCGCCTGACCAAGGGAGTCGACGGCGTGCAGGGCAGCCAGGCATGGAACAGCATCTTCCGGCCGGGCAGCATCTTCCGCAAGGGTTACACCGACAGCCCGCGCAACCGCAGCTACGTCATCATGAACTCGGTGCTGTACCACTTGCACCCGGT
>JBAVTH010000601.1:0-12750 GCA_049696035.1 Ilumatobacteraceae bacterium | reverse complement strand
AGCGTGGCGTGGCCCATCTGCTGTCGCTGCTGGCCGCCGAACTGCAATCGGTGATGCAGCTGTGCGGCGTCACCACCCTGTCCCAGTTGCGTGCGAACGGCCCGGAGCTGCTCGCCGGGTAGGGCGGCCATCCACGAACTGCCGGTTGGTGGCAGGGCAGACGTCGCCTGTTACGACGCGAGTGGGCGCGGTTCGGGAGGGAGGCCCTGCACGAACCGCGCCCGACTCTGCACCGTTCGAAGGGACGGCCTTCGTCAGGTGAAGATGATCTGACCGCCCGCTGCCAGATCGTAGAAGTCGCCGACGGTGATGATGTCCTGGACCTGGTCGACGAAGTCCTCCTTCTTCATGTCGAACATGTCGACGGAGGCCTTGCAGGCGTACATGCCGGCGCCGGTGTCGCCGATCATCTCGATGAACTCGTCGATGGGGGGGATGTCGAGCTCGTCCATCTTCTTGGTCATCATGTGCGTGGCGATGGCGCTCATGCCGGGCAGGCCACCGAGCAGCGTGGGGATGTGCATGGCCGGGTTGCCGACGGTGGCGACCTTGATGTGCTCGATCCTCTTCTTGTGGATGGCATCGAGGCCGAAGAAGGTGAAGAACAGGTTGGCCTCCATCCCCTCGGCGCGGGCGCCATTGGCCATGATCAGGCCCGGGTAGATGCCCTCCAACGAACCCTTGGAGATGATGATCGACACCTTGGTGATCGGTTCGGTGCCCTCAGTGCGGTAACCCATGATCAGATGCAACCTTTCGGCTTGGGGATGCCCGCAAGGCGAGCGGCCATCTTGGCCGGGCCCTTCGGGAACAGTTGATAGAGCGCCTTCACGTCGACACCGGAGTTCTTGCCGAGTACGCGCACCGTGGGGCCGGTGCCCTTCTCGAAGTACTCCTTGCGCATGAAGTTGATGACGGTCCAGTGCGGCTCGGTGAGCTCGGCGATGCCGTCGGTCTTGGCCATCTCGGAAGCCATCTCGGGGGTCCACACCGTCGGGTCGACGAAGAAGCCTTCCTCGTTGAGCTCGACGCTGGTGCCGGCGTAGGTGGTGGTGCTCATGAATGTGCTCCTTGTGTATCGGGGGTGTGGGTGGGGAGGTCCTTGCCGCGCTTGGGCATGTCGGCGCCGATGCCAGGGATGTCGCGGCCCTGCAGCAGTGCGTGCCAGTAGACCCACTGGAACATCAGCTTGCCGAGGTGGTTCATGCGGCTCTCCTTCAACAGCGGCATGCCGACTGCGGCGGGGAAGTGGCCGGTGAGCGGCTCGGTCTCGTAGTTGAAGTCGATCAACAGCGCCTTGCCGAAGCCGGTCTCGATGAAGCAGTTCGCATGGCCGTCGTAGGCCGAGTCGAGCTCCTTGTGGTCGAGGAAGCGGATGATGTTGTCCACCAGCACCTCTCCCTCGAAGTGGGTGACCGAACCGGCCTTCGAGGCGGGCACGTTGGTGGCGTCGCCCAGCGAGAAGATGTTCGGCATGGCCGTGGCCTGCAGAGTGCGCTTGTCGGTGGGGACGAAGTTGAGGTCGTCGCCCAGGCCCTCGCTGCGGCCGACGTACTCGGCGCCGCTGTGCATGGGCACTACGACGGCGAGGTCGAAGGGCACTTCGCGACCGTCGTAGCCGATCAGCTTGCCGGCTGCGCCGTCCACCTCGCCGGTGTTGAACTCGGTCACCAGGTGGATGCCCTTCTCGTCCAGCAGCGAGGCGAGCGCGGCCGACGCGACGGGCTTGGTGAACGCGCCGTCGAGTGGTGTCGCGTAGGTGATCTCGACCTTGTCGCGATTGCCCTTCTCGGTGAAGAACCAGTCGGCGAGGAAGCAGAACTCAAGGGGCGCGACCGGGCACTTGATCGGCATGTCGACGACGTTGACGACCAGCTTGCCGCCTTCGAACCTGTCGAGTGCCGCGGCCAGGCCGGTGGCGCCGGCGATGTCGTAGAAGGTGAACACCTTCTCGTTCCACCCTGGGCCGGTGAGGCCCTCGGTCTCGTCGAAGGCGAGCACCGCGCCGGTGGCGATCACCAACACGTCGTAGGCCAGCTCGCGACCGCCCTCGAGGTACACCGTGTCGGCGTGGATGTCGACGTGGTCGATCAGCTCCTGCACGAACTCGATGTCGCGGTGCAACTGCGCTTGGCGGGGCCGCACGATCTCGGAGTGCTGAGCCAGACCGAACGGCACGAACAGCAGACCGGGTTGGTAGACGTGGTGGTCGTCCTGATCGACGACGGTGATCTCCACCGGTTGATGTTGGGAGCCGTGGTGGCGGAAGTGGCGGTGCAAGCGGTTGGCAGTGAGTGTGCCGCCCGTGCCCCCGCCGAGGATGACGATTCGCTTTGTCATGAAAGCCGTCCTTTCGGCTCTCATCCTGAGCTGGGTATACCCCTGGGGGTAGGGCCGAACGGCCCTGTTCAGTCGACGTGTGACCGGTCGGCTCGCCACTCGGCCAGCAGCCGCCACCCCACCAGGAACAGCAGCGTGAACAGCGAGGCGACGATGATGAACGGCAGCGCCGTGCCGCGGTCGAACGCGAACCTGCGCAGCAGCATGCCGACCACGACGGTGCACAGCCAGATCACCACCCCGCTGCCGACGGCCATCGGTGACTTCCACGCCCGCGCCGCGACCCAACCCACGACGAGCGCGATGAGGAATGGCGCCGCCACCTTGGCGGTGCCGGTGATCGCCGAGCCGGACTCGGCGTGGCTCTTGCGGCCGATGGCCACGAAGGCCACCACCGACACGAGGTCGATGGCGGCCGCGACAGCGACGCTGCGACGACCGGGTGAGTCACTCATGAGGATGGAACCTGCCGAGCTGGCCGCGGTAGAACAGCAGCGGGTTCGGCTCGCTGTCGGGTTCGGTGTGCTCCAGTTCGAGCACCCGACCGAGCACGAAGTGGTGGTCGCCTGCTTCGATGACGCCTTCGATCGCGCAGTCGATCCAAGCGATTGCACCATCGATGATCGGTGAGCCGGTGATCGGCGAGGGATGCCAGTCGACCCCCTCGAACGGTTGCTCGATGCTGCTCTTGGCGAAGCGCCAGCAGAGGTCGGCCTGGTGGGCGCCGAGGATGTTGACGGCGAACGACCCTGTGGCGTTGATCGCCGCCCACCGATCGCTGTTGACCATCGGCAGGAACCCGACGAGTGGCGGGTCGAGCGACACCGACGTGAAGGACCCGATCGTGAGCCCCACCGGCGAGCCCTCGGCGGTGGTGGCCGAGATGACGGTGACGCCGGTGGGGAAGTGGCCGAGCACTTGCCGGAACAACGTGGGATCGATCGACATGGGATGCGACTGTAGATGGTCGCAGGGCTATCGCCACATGTGCGATCCTTGCCCCGTGGTCGCATCGGACATCGACAAGCCCACGCTCCGCCGCCGGATGCGGATGGTGCGCGACCTGGTCGACGACCGGCTGATGCGCAGCGTCGAGCTGTGGTCGGCCGTTGCGGCGACGCCCGAATACGCCGCCGCGGCGAGCGTGATGGCCTTCGTCGGCTGCAAGGGCGAGCCCGACACCGACCCGCTGTTCGCCCGCTTGGAGGCCGATGGCAAGCGCCTGCTGCTGCCGCGCGTGCACGACGGCGAGATCGTGGTGTGTGCCGGCGACGGCCCGATGACGGTCAGCCGCTTCGGTGTCAGCGAGCCCACCGGTCCGGCGTTGCCCCCCGGCGAGGTCGGGTTCGTGCTCGTGCCCGGACTGGCGTTCACCGCCGATGGCTGCCGCCTCGGCTATGGCGGTGGCTTCTACGACCGCTTCCTGCCGACGTGCTCGGCGCCCAATGCCGGCGTCTGCTTCAGCGAGCAACTGGTGGATGCACTGCCCACCGAGGCCCACGACGTGAGGGTGCAGCGGGTGATCAGCGCCTGAGGCCGCCCTCAGCGCCAGTAGCCGGTGACATCGAGGAAGAAGTGGGTGCTGCCGCCAGGGCCGCAGATGACGGTGACCTCACGGGTGGCGGGGTTGATGGTGGCGATGATGCCGTTGGCGAGGGTTTGGCCGTCGGCGCTCCAGTTGATGGTGGACGCCGTGACCGTGGTGTTGCCACCGGGGTTGACGCTGAGGTAGCCGCCGCCGGTGGTGGCGGTGATGCCCAGGTTGCACGCGATCGCCGTGGCCCCGGCGGGCACCAGGTTGGCGACGGTGACGGCGCCGCCGCTCACGTTGCGGCCGTCCTTCACCGACACCGTGCGAGTGCTGCCGGCGGCGAGCACGCCCGGAGTGGGCGCCGCCTGACGCGAGTCGTAGACGCGGGTGGGTGTGATCGGGTGGAACGCGCCGGCGGTGCCCGGGCCGGCGATCTTGCGCCACTTGCCGGGTGTGCCACCCTCGTAGCTCCACCACAGGTTGTGGTCGTCGTCGTTGTCGAGGATGTTGGCCTCGTGGGCCTCGGTTCGTGCCGTCGGAGTGCCTGTCCATGTGGCGAACCTGATCGCCCCGCACTTGCCGCCTGCGAAGATCGCAACGCCACCAGGTTCTTCGCTGTACGCAGAGACTCCGATGGCCCGACCCGATCCGTGCACACCGGTGAGGCCCGTTCCTATGACGCCGGCGCTGCCGCTGAGCGTGCCGTCGCTGTGCCCCGTGACGCCGGCGTAGTTCGCCGCGACCCCGACCACGCCGTGGCCGAAGCCGCTGGCATAGCCTTTCACGCCGGCGCCGTTGGTGGTCTCGCTCGTGGTCGCCAGGTAGCCGACGACCCCGTAGCGAAAGGCGGCGTCGGCCGCATGGCCCAACACCGCCGACTGGCTGACGGCCGAGGGGAGTACCCCGATGCCGTTGTCGGTGACGCCGAGGCCGTATGGCACAGCGGTCGCGATGACCGTCAGGCCGGTCGCCGTGGTCGCGGCGTTGGTGGTCGAGTCGGTGACCAACGCGCCGACAGCAGCGGCGTTGCCTGCGGAGCCGATCACGGCAACGGTCGTGCCGGCGGCCGCGGCACCCGCCAGGCGCAGCAGGGTGCGGCGCGAACGCGGGCTTTCTTGTTGCAGGGCGGAATCGTCGGAGGGCGTGGTCATGGTCCCATCGGACCACGACCACCCCCTCGGTTCATGAGTGGTGGGTACTCATCAGTTCTCGTCGTAGTACTCGCGGCCGAGGTGGGTGATCTGGTCCTCGCCCATCATCCAGCGCAGCGTGTTCTCCAGCTTGCTCTGCTGCACGAACAGGTCGTGCTCGGCGTGCAGGCCGGGGGCCGTCATCGGCGCCTTGTAGTAGAAGCTCAACCACTCCTGGATGCCGCCGAGGCCGGCGCGCTGGGCGAGGTCGCTGAACAGCACCAGGTCGAGCGCCAGTGGGGCGGCCAGGATGCTGTCGCGGCACAGGAAGTCGATCTTCAGCTGCATCGGGTAGCCGAGCCAACCGAAGAGGTCGATGTTGTCCCAGCCCTCCTTGTTGTCGCCGCGCGGCGGGTAGTAGTTGATGCGCACCTTGTGGTACACGTCGCCGTACAGAGCGGGGAAGGTCTCCGGATCGAGGATGTGCTCGAGCACGCCCAGCTTCGACTCTTCCTTCGTCTTGAAGTTGTCGGGATCGTCGAGCACTTCACCATCGCGGTTGCCGAGGATGTTGGTGCTGTACCAGCCCGAAAGCCCCAGCATGCGCGAGCGCAGCATCGGGCCGATGACGGTCTTGATGAGCGTCTGACCGGTCTTGAAGTCCTTGCCGCTGATCGGCACCTTGCGCTCCGTGGCAAGGTCGCGCAGCGCGGGGATGTCGACCGTCAGGTTGGGGGCGCCGTTCGCGAACGGCACGCCCTCGAGGATCGCCGCGTAGGCGTACAACATCGACGGGGCGATGGTGGGATCGTTGGCGTCGATAGCGGCCTCGAACGCATCCAGCGTCTGGTGCGCCGGCCCCGGCTCGATGAAGATCTCGGTGCTCGCGGCCCACAGCATGACCACGCGGTCGACCTGCTTCTCCTCCTTGAAGCGGTTGATGTCTTCGCGGATGGCGTTGAGCATGTCGCGCTTGTTGATCGTGTGCATCGTGTTCTGGGCGTCGATGCGCTTGACGTACTCGCGATCGAAGGCAGCGGGCATCGGGCGCACGTCGCGCAGGGCCTCGCTGATGGCTTCGATGTGCTTGCCACCCTCCAGCACACCGGCGCGAGTGGCAGCGACGTAGGCATCGTCGGGGAACGGATCCCACGCACCGAAGACGATGTCGTCGAGCGATGCCAGCGGTACGAACTCCTTGATCAGCGGGCTGCGGTTGTCGGTGCGCTTGCCGAGGCGGATGGTGCCCATCTGGGTGAGGCTGCCGACCGGCAGCGACACCCCTCGCTTCACCAGTTCGACACCGGCGATGAGGGTGGAGGCCACGGCGCCCAGGCCGACCGTGAGCACGCCGAGGCGGCCGGTGGCTGGGGCGACAGTGGGTGACTGAGGTGTGGTCATGCTCACAGGCTAGGAACTTGGAGCGCTCCAGCCATCGCACTCAGCCAACTGCCAGCGATTTCTGCAGCGGAGTGGGGAAGCGGGGGGTGATGCGCGCGTCGCCGATGACGGCCCGCAGCCGCTCCGCTGCCTCGACGACCGCCCGTTGCGTGCTGCGATCGACGGGGCCGAGCAGTTCGTGGACGATGCTCCCGTCCTTGCGCTGCGCCCACCCGCCGACGACCTTCCCGTTCGCCCAGACCGTGGGGCCGACGTTGCCGTTCCTGTCGAACAGCGGCCCGCCGAAGGCGCTCCACTCGCCCAGGTACCACTCGCGTTGCTTCCAACCCATTGCCGTCGGGTCGAGCGATGGCAGCAGCGCCACCCACGCCTCGTCGCTCGCCTCCCCGTCGCCGTGCACGTCGTCGGGCAACACCCAACCCTTGACACCATCCTCCAGCGCAACCTCCACCGCCGAGTTGGCAGCCAGTGCCGCCTTCGTGGCGCCCATCGTCCAGCCGAGCCACCATTGCACGTCGGCTGTGGTGGCCGGCCCGAAGGCGTGCAGGTAGCGGCGGACCAAGTCGGTGCGGGCGGTTGCCGGGTCGAGGCCGACGATGCCGTCGGGGAGCCAGTCCGACATCACGCTCCATCGGTACTCGCTGCTCACCCACGAGCCGGTGGGAGCCGTTCGCGTGATCGCGCCGTCGAACCCCAGGTTCGACAGCAGTCGAGTGTGCGCCGGCTGAGGGGCTGCCCAACGACCGCTGCCGATCTCGATCTCGGTGGTCAGGGCCGGCGCCATCCGGCCCAGCTCGCGAGCGCTGCAGGGCCCGAACCGGTGCAACGCGGCGAGCGTGTCGGACCGCGCTTGGCGAACCCACGACGCGGGGTCGTCGAAGCCGCTGGCGGTCACCCACTTCGTCAACTGGGCCCACTCCTTGCTGGCGATGTCTGCGGTGCACGCAGCGTGCACGACGCGCGCGATCTCGGGTGTCAGCACCCAGATGGTGCGTCGCATGCCGTGGTGACGGACCAACGAACGAGTGTCGTAGAGCGCCGCGGACGTGGCCGCCACGGCGGGTTCGGTCATGCGCGCGACAACCGACAGGTGCACCGTCGCCGGGTCGCTGCTGTGCAGCGCAACGAGCGACTCGGCGATCACCGAGGGGTCGTCGAGCCGGTAGGCGGGGGCCAATCGGTGCCGCTGTGCAAGGCGTTCGCGCCGCTGATGCGTTCCGATGGCTCTCATTTGGTCAAGAATAGGGAAATCTCCCGGTAGACGCCGGGAGGTCACAACGGGAGAATCACACCCATGAAGCACGCACGCACCATTCCACTTGCCATATTCCTCTCCGCGGCGACCGCTCTGGCTGCTTGTGGATCCGACATCAAGGGCGGAACCGCAGCGACCACCACCGCCGCTCCCACCGTCACGTCGACGACGGTGGCAGCGACCGGCTCCACGGCCGTCACCGAGACGACGGCAGCGACGTCGACCGGTGGTGACATCGCGTCCTTCACGGATGTGCAGCCGGCCGTGCTGCAGTTCGAGGGCGCCGGATCCTTCCGTGAGCCTGGCAGCAGCACCGAGGCCGTGGGCTGGCGCGGCTCGGGCTTCTTCATCTCTCCAGATGGCCTGGCCGTCACCAACAACCACGTGGTGTCGGGTGCGGCGACGCTGGAGGTGTTCGCCGGTGGCGACACGACGACGTCGTGGAACGCCAAGGTGGTCGGGGCGTCCGAGTGCAACGACCTGGCCCTCGTGCAGGTCAACGTGAGCGAGCCGGTGCCGTACCTCGACTGGACGACGCAGGACATCGCGCCCGGACTCGAGATCTACCTCGCCGGCTTCCCGCTGGGCGACCCGGAGTACACCTTGGTCAAGGGCATCATCTCCAAGGCGAAAGCTCGCGGTGATTCCAACTGGGCCTCGATCGACGAGACGGTGCAGTACGACGCGCAGAGCCAACCCGGCAACTCGGGTGGCCCGGTCGTCGATGTGAACGGTGACGTGGTCGCCGTCCACTACTCCTCGGACTCGCAGACCAACACGAGCCAGTTCTTCGGCATCAACTCCCACCTCGCCCAGCAGGTGGTCGAGGAGATGAAGAACGGCGACTTCGAGTCGATCGGCATCAACGGCAAGGCGTTCGTCGACGAAGAGCTCGGCTTGGCCGGCATCTGGGTGTCGGCCGTTGCCGCCGGCAAGGCTGCGTCCAAGACGGGCCTGCTGCCCGGCGACATCATCACCAGCTTGAACAACCTGCCGGTTGGGCAGGACGGCACGATGAAGGACTACTGCGACGTGCTCCGCACCGCCGGCAGCACCCCGATCGCGATCGAGGTGCTGCGCTTCGACACCGGTGAGGTGCTCACCGGTGAGCTGAACGGCGACAAGAAGCTGGAAGTCAGCCAGTACCTCGCCAGCGCCGACGTGCCGGTGGACCTGCCGGTCAGTGAGAGCTACACCTACGAAGATGTCATCGACGACACCGGCCAGATCCTGCTGTCGCTCCCGGTGGAGTGGGCGGACCGCCAGACCTACGGTCAGACGCTCAGCGACGGCGACCATGCCGCCATCGTCGCCGCCCCCGACCTCAACGCCTTCCTCAACACCGACACCGCCACCGGCATCCTGGTGGCCGGGTTCTTGGGAGAGGATTGGTCGGCCGTCCTCGACAGCTACCAGGCCTCGTTGAACTGCACCGATGCCGGCGATGTCCAAGACCTGGACAACGGCTACCTGGTGGGCGCCGGCCTCGTCTACTCCGGTTGCGGCGACACGGGCGGGTCCACCGGCCTGGTGGTGCTGGGCACACCCGATGGCGGCGCCGCCATCTTGCTGATCGCCCAGCTCAACACCGACTCCGACCTCGAGGCACTGAACCAGGCCGTGGCGAGCCTGATCTACGTCCCGATCCTGATCTGACGTACCGCATCATCCCCAAGCCTTGAGCTCCGGCCCAGTGGCCCTCTCGATCCGTCGAGGGGGTCGCTGGGCCGTTTCGCTAGATTGCTGCCGTGGCTGGGATCGTGGGGCGCGAGCTGGAGCAACGGCAACTGCTGCAGCTGCTGGCCACCGCTCGCTCCGACGGCGCCGTTGCCATCGCCCTCGAGGGGGAGGCCGGAATCGGCAAGTCGACGCTGCTGGAGTGGATGTGCCGTCAGGCCGACGGGTACACGGTCCTGCGGGTGCGCGGTCACGAAGCCGACCAGGGGTCGGGCTACCTCGTGCTCCGCCAGCTGCTCAAGCCGATCCTGCCGCAGCTGGAATCGCTCGACGCCCACCTCGCGGATGCCCTGCAGTCCGCGCTCCGCATGTCCGATGCTCCGGTGAACGAGGCCTTGGTGCCGCTGGCGGTGCTCGAGCTGGTCAGCATCGCATCCACGGCGACGCCGGTGCTGCTCGCGCTCGACGACGCCCACCTGTTCGACGCCGCCAGCCTCGCCGCACTCACGTTCGTCGCTCGCCGCATGATCAGCGAGCGAGTCGTCGTCGCGTTTGCGCTGCACCCTCACGAGCTACCCGACCCAGCGGCGCTCGCCGGCGTGCCCCGGCTGCGGTTGCGCGAGCTGGACGACGATGCCAGCCGGGCGTTGGTCGAAGCGAACGGCCAGCGGTACAACGTTGCCGTGCAGCAGTGGTGCCGCGGCAACCCGCTCGCCCTGCAGCACAGCGCTGCGGTCGTCAACGGCCCTGCGCTGGGGCAGCTGCCCGAGCGCTTGCGGGAGGGTTGCGTGCACGAGCTCGGCCGCCTGCCCGAGCCCACGCGGCAGGCGCTGTCGGTGGTGGCCGTGGCCGGGTCCGTGCCCGATTCGATCCGCGACGAGGCGATGGTGGCGATTGGTCTGTCGCCCTCCGATCTGTCGGCTGCGGTCGCTGCGAACGTGCTGCTGCCCGAGGGTGGGTTCCGCAATCCGCTGCTCAGGGCCGCGGCGGCACCTTCCACACAGCGGGCCGCCGAGATCCACGACGCGCTCGCCGGGGCCTTCGCCGGCGCCGAGACACCTGCGCAGGACGTGGTGCTGCTGCACCGCTTGCAGGGCGCCGGGCCGATCGCCCTCGACACGGTCGTCGCCGCCGAGGAGCTCGCCGACACCCTGCAGTCGTTCGGCCGTACCGACGATGCACACGCGCTGTTCGTCGCTGCGGCCGGGCGTGCCCCCGACCAGGCATCGCGCTCGCGGCTGCTGCGTCGAGCCGGTTTGGCCCTGGCGCTCGCCGAGCGCTACGCCGCGAGTGTGCCGTTCTTCCGGCGCGCGCTCGACGAGGCCAGCACCCCCGCAGCGCGTGTGCAGGTGATGCGCAGCATGGTGTGGTCCGAGCTCTGGTCCGGCGCGACCATCAGCGATGTCGGCGCCCGCCTGTTGGCCGAGCTGCGGGCGGTTCCGGCCGACGAGGCCGACCCAGAGCAACTGGCGATGGGCTGGGGATCGCTGATCGCCCTCTTCATTGCATTCGACATCCACTCGGCGCTGGCCGCTCTGGCGGAGATGCCGACCGGCCTCGACGTGGAGGCAGATGCCCTGATGGCGCGCTGCCTGGCAGCAGACGGTGCGGTGGCGCCTGTGCGGCAACGCTTCCAGGATCGAGTGAAGGGCGTCGAGATCCTGCAGCACGGCGTGATCGACCCCGCCGGGTCGGTCTATGGCGAACTGTTGCTGCTGGAGGGTCGCTGGGCAGAAGCCGACCGATGGGCGAAGCGCTACTTCGACGACGTGCGGGCGGCTCACAACGACTCCGAGTTCGGCCCGGCGGCCGCTCGCTGGGTGGTGAGCCGGCTGTTCCTCGGTGACTGCCTCACCGCGTTCGGGCTGGCGCTCACCACCGTCGAGCGCGTGCCCGACGACGGCAGTGCGTTGGGCATCGGCGCGCTGGCGGGAGCCGTGGTCGGCGCCGAGGTGGCCACTGAGTGGGCCACGCGGTGCCTCGAGAAGGGGCGGCGTCACGGCATCACGGCGTTCGTCGCCGACGGCTTCCACCGGCTGGGCCTCATCGCCCTCGCGGCCGGTCGTCCGGGCGAGGCCGCCGACCTGTTGGCCAACGCCTGGCGGGCGATCGTCGACCATGGCTTCCGGCACCCGGGCTACACGTTCGCCCGCGGCGACATCGCCGAGGCATTCGCGCTGGCGGGTCGCACCGCCGACGCCCGCGCGGTCATCGCCGAGCTGGAGGCCGGCCCGTTCCACCTGCCCTGGGCGCTCGGTGTCGCGGCGCGAGCGCGCGGCATGCTGGGCGAGAGCGATCAGTTCGTGCGAGCGGGCGAGTTGCTGGCCGAGTCGCCGTGGGAGGTGGCTCGCACGCAGCTGGCATGGGCGCGGTCATCGCCCGACGGGTCCGCGGAGCGATTGCAGCACGCCGGCGAGGCAGTGATCGCGTTCGATGCGATGGGTGCACGTCCGTGGGCCGCGCTGGCTCGGGCGTTGATGACGGCCGGTGAGGCGCCGGTCGTCGCGCAACCCGACCCGCTGGCCGACCTGTCCGACAGGGAACGCACGGTGGCCTACGCGGTCGCACGCGGGCTGGCGAACAAGGAGGTGGCCGGCGAGCTGTTCATCAGCCTGAAGACCGTGGACGCGCACCTGCAGCAGATCTATCGCAAGCTCGACATCCGGTCGCGTACGCAGTTGGCGGCGCTGTGCCACAGCAGCGCGCAAGTCGTCTGAGCCGCAACGTTCCCGTACAAGACGGTCGCCCGTCTGAGGCGCGAGCCGGGGAGTGCCGAGCGGCAGCTGTCGACGCTTCAGTTCGTCGACGCCTGTCATGCCTGGGCCGAGAACCCCCCCGGTCAGGGCATGACATGAACGGGCGGGACGGGAGTCTCGGAGATGAGCACCCTTGCAGCAGCGGCGCTCGCGGCAGGTACGTCATCTGACCGATGTGCCGTCGCGTGATGTTTCGGACGATGCGGTGGCCGGGGAACGTCTCCGGCGCCACTCCCGAGGAGATCGCTCCCGTGTACCGCATCCTGACGTCCTTTTCTGCAGTCGTCTGCGCCCTCTCGATCATCGGCAACCTGAGGTAGGCGCTTCTGGCACAGTTGAGCGATGGAGCAGCCTCCGTTCATCGCCCGCCGAGCAGAGCTGCAGCTGCTCGCCGAGGAGTTCGGTGATGTCCGCCGGCTTCGTCGTGGCGGCTCTCTCGTCGTGCACGGTGCCCAGGGGATGGGTGCGTCGCGGCTGGCGCTGGCGCTGGGCGACGAGCTCACCCGTCGATCCATCGAGCACCGCGCGCTGGTGGGCGGGTGCAGCCGGTCGGCGCCCATCGCCTATGGCGCGTTCGTGGGCGTGTTTCGCGACTTCCCCGGCGGCGCCGCTGGTTGGTTGTCAGAGGCAGCGGCGGTCGCGGCTTGGAACCCCGACCAC
>JBAVTH010000600.1:0-2549 GCA_049696035.1 Ilumatobacteraceae bacterium | reverse complement strand
CGGCCCGGCTCCTCGTCGGGCGTGCGCGTGAGCACGAGCGCTCCCAGCTGGCGAGCGATCTCACCGGTGCGGTCCGTGCTGCGGTCGTCCACCACGAGCACCTGGTCCCGCTCGCGACGGTCGGCGTTGATGGCGTCGAGGGTGCGGCCGAGCAGGAGCTCCTCGTTGTACGCGGGGATGACCACCAAGAACCGCACCGGGGGTACCTCGCCGCCTCGGCGCGGCGCCCTGAAGAACAGCGAAGCGAAGGTCATCACCCCCAGGTGCAGCGCCGTGACGGCCCCGGGGGCGAGCACGAGGAGGGCTAGCGCGGCAGCAACGAAGCGGAACACTTGATCTCCGGGGGGCGTCGGGATGGAAGGAGCAACGCAGTGACGGCGGCGCGGGCGGCCTTGTTGCCCGCCAGCGCACGTGTCGATTCGTTGAGGATCTCCGCCAACCAGAACCCCACCGACGGAACCACGCCGTGCTGGCGGCGATACAAACGGACCTTGTTGACGACCATCATGCTGCGCAAGGTCGGTTGCGAGACGCCGCCGCCACCCTCGTGTCGCACGATGGCCGACGGCTCGTAGCGGACCCTGAACCCGGCACGCCGCGCGCGTTGGCAGTAGTCGGTCTCCTCGGAGTAGAGGAAGAACGATTCGTCCCACTCCCCCACCTGGTCGAGGCAGGCGCGGCTGATCAGCATCACTGCGCCGACGCCCCAGTCGACATCGACGGGGTGGAGGTACGCGTTCTCGTCGGCGACGAACTCGGACAGGCGTGGCCAGCGACTGACGTGGGACCCGCCGAACACGGCTGCACCCAGCGCCCGCCAGAACGACGGGTCGCGTCGCTGGCTGCTCGACAGGTTGCCCTCCAGGTCGCGGGTCTGAGGGATGACGATGCCGACGCGTTCGTCCTGCAGCACTCCCAGCATCGTCTCGACGCAGTTGGGGGCCATCTCGATGTCGGGGTTGAGGACCAGGACCGCTCGCGCATCGCTCATCCGCCGCAGCCCGACGTTGATGCCGGCGGCGTAGCCCGCGTTGCAGCCCATCTCGATCACCTCGATGCCGGCTGCCCGCAACCGCGCCACCGAGGCGTCGGTCGACAGGTTGTCGACGGCGACCACGCGGTGCGAGACGCTCTGCAGCGAGGTCTCGAGTGTGCGGAGAAGGCCATCGAGGTGGTCGCTGCTGTTGAACGTGACGATGACCACGCCGACGTCGACGGACTGCGAATCACTCATCTGGTGCGTTCCTCCATGTGACTCATCGTGGGAACATGACCTCGAGGGCGTTGTCGTCGGTGTCGGCGAGGGTCGGAGGGATCCAGCCGAGGGTCGGCCGGTCCTGCATCAGGACGTCGACGATGCGTTCCGCCGCATGGCCGTCCCACAGGGGAATCGATGCTGGTCGGGCCTCACCCTTTCCGAGCGCATGGCGGACGGCATCCTCCAGGCGGCTCATGTCGAAGCCGACGAGTGTGTTCGTGCCGTGGCTGACGGTGATGGGCCGCTCCGTGTTCTCGCGCACCGTGACGCACCAGGTGCCCAGCAGGCTCGTCTCCTCCTGCACACCGCCCGAGTCGGTGACGACGACGGAAGCGCGCTCCTGCATCGCCAGGAAGTCGAGGTAGTCGAGCGGCTCGATGAGCGTGAGGCCGGTGAGGTCGAGGCCGGACTGCTCGATGTTGGCCCGCGTCCGAGGATGCACAGGGAACACGAACGGCAGCTCCAGCGCGACGCGTTGCAGCGTCGACAGGACCATCGCCAACCTGGCTGTGTCGTCGACCAGTGCCGGCCGGTGAAGGGTGACGAGACCGAAGCGCTCTGGCGTGGACAGGACTTCCCACGGCCGCCGCTGGCGCGCCGCGTCGATCGAGTGGAACAGGCTGTCGGCCATGACGTTGCCGACGAGGTGAATGCGCGACGACTCGACGCCTTCGGCCCGCAGGTTGGCAACCGCATCGGCGGACGTCGCGAACAGCCACGTCGCCAACGCGTCGGTGACGGCCCGATTGACTTCCTCTGGCATCGTGCGATCGAAGGAACGCAGGCCGGCCTCGACGTGCGCCACGGGCAGACCGAGCTTGGAGGCAACGATCGTGCAGGCCATCGTCGAGTTGACGTCGCCGACCACCACCACACAGTCGACGCCGGACGTCTCCAGCCACTGCTCGAACGCCGTCATCACCGCGGCCGTTTGCACCGCGTGCGACCCGGACCCGACGCCGAAGTTGGCGTCGGCCTCCGGCAGGCCGAGCACCTCGAAGAAGCTGCCCGACATCTTGGCGTCGTAGTGCTGGCCGGTGTGGACCAGCAAGGCGTCGAGGCCCCGAGCGCGACATGCGCGCAGGATCGGGGCGACCTTCATGAAGTTGGGTCGCGCTCCCGCGACGATCGCAAGCCGTTTCATCGCGTTGCCCACCACTCCTTCGCAGTCAACCAGAGAAAGGTCGTGTTCCCGACCAAGTAGCGCTTCCACATCCGACGAGGCTCCTGCACCAAGCGGTACACCCATTCGCAGCCGATCCGCTGGACCCACACGGGCGCTCGTTTCACC
>JBAVTH010000599.1:0-3354 GCA_049696035.1 Ilumatobacteraceae bacterium | reverse complement strand
GAGCTGCCGTGCCGTTGGCCATCGCGGCCAACTGCGCCCACGACACCGACTCGCCCGCTACGGAGACGGCATCGGCGTGGTCACCGAATGCTCCGCCCAGGCCGGGCAGCAGCGGTGCGGTGTTCACGACCGGCTGGCGGCGACCGTGTCGGCGAGGCGGCCCAGGAAGTCGTTCATCGCCTTGGTCAGCCGCTTGCGATCGCCCGTCGCGAAGAGGTCCATCACCAAGCCGGTGAACGTCGCCTTGATCAACGACGCCTCATCGACTGCACGCTCGTGCGGCATGCCCTCCAGCTCCAACCGCTGCTCGGTGTCGTGACGCCACACGCCGATCTGATCGGCGCGCACTTCGCCGGCCAGGCCGGTGACCTTCGTGTCGAGCGTCGCCGCCTCGTAGTTCAAACGCACCAGAGCCAGGTTGGCCGGGGCCGCGTTCATCCATCGCCACCACTTCCGATACAGCTCCGCCTGGCTGATCCGGGGGTTGCGTTCGAGCCATGCGTCCTGCACCGCCAGCTGTTGCTGGATGGACCGGCTGAGAGCGCTGGTGAGCAGCTCCTCCTTGGAGCCGAAGTGGTGCACCAGACGATTGATGCTGACGTCCAACGCTGCTGCCATCGGGCGCAGCGTGGCCTGCGCGACGCCGTTCTCGGCGAGGTACTCGACGATACGGTCGAGCAGTTCCTGGCGACGCTCGAGGTCGGGGGTACGGGCCACGGGTGGTCACCCTACTGCGTCGGTCAAAGGCCCGACAGGTTCACGGCGGCCAGCGACACGACGGCCACGAGCGCCCAGCTGCCCAGCGCCAGCGCCAACGGGCGGCCACCGACGGCCTTCAGCTTGCGGAGATCGACGTTGCTGCCCAGACCGACCAGACCCATGCCGAGCAGGATGGTCTCGGCGTTCTTGAGGTCGGCGAGAACGTGCTTCGACAGCACACCGGTGGACGTGACCGCCGATGCGACGAGGAACAGCACGATGAACAGCGGTAGCAACGGCGGGCGTTTCGCGCCGGCAAGCGCCGCCTCGCCCTGACGATGACGGGCAGAGATGGCAACTCCCGCCAGCAGTGGCGCGAGCAGGGCGACCCGGGTGAGCTTGACGAGCGTGGCGAGCTTGAGCGCCACCTCGCCATGCGTCGAGGCGGCCGCGACCACCTGCCCGACATCGTGGACCGAAGCCCCGACCCATGCCCCGAACTCCGACGCCGTGAGGCCGAGCAAGGTGCCCAGGCCGGGCAGCACGAAGATGGCGAGCGTGCCGCACAACGTGACCAGGGCGATCGAGTAGGCCACCTCTTCCTCGGTCGCATCGGCGAACGGCTCGACCGCAGCGATCGCGGAGGCGCCACAGATGCTGTAGCCGGTGGCCATCAACAGGCCGAGCGAGCGGCTGAGCCCGAGACGACGAGCAAGCCACTGCGTCCCGAAGAACGTCGCGACCACCACGGCCACGACTGCCGCGAGAGCTCGCGGCCCGAGCTTGCCGAGCTCGCCCAGCGACAGTCGAAAACCGAGGAGCACGATGCCCGCCCTCAGCACCTTCTTCGCCGCGAACCGCAAGCCGGGCTTGAAGGCATCCTCGATGCGCCCGAAGGTGGCGCCGAGGATGCCACACGCGACGGCCACCACGTGTGGCGACACGACATCGATGTGCTGATGAACGATGTAGCCGACCATCGCCACGGCCAATGCCAGGACGAGGCCGGGTAGCACGGGGCGAACGCCGGCCCACGCCCGTCGCGGGCCGCTCACGTGAGGGAACCGGCCTCGATCACCGTACGGATCAACGGAACACCCGGCCGGTAGACGAAGTGTGTGTAGGACGGGGCTTCGAGCACCACCAGATCGGCTCGACAACCGGGGGCAATGCGGCCGACGTCGGCCCGGCGCAACGCTCGCGCACCACCGGTGGTCGCCGCCAGCAGCGCTTCCTCCGGCGTCATCCGCATGTCGCGAACAGCCAGCGCGATGCAGAACGACATCGAGGTCGTGTAGCTGCTGCCCGGGTTGCAGTTCGTGGCCAACGCCACAGACGCACCGGCGTCGATGACCCGCCGCGCGTCGGGGTAGGGCTGGCGCGTGCTGAAGTCGGTGGCCGGCAGGAACGTCGCGACCGTGTCGCTTCCGGCGAGTGCCGCGATGTCGGCATCGGACAAGTAGGTGCAGTGGTCGGCAGACGCGCACCCCATCTCCACCGCCAGTTGCACGCCCGGTCCATGGCCGAGCTGGTTGGCATGCAATCGCATTCCGAGCCCGGCGGCCTTGCCGGCGGAGAGCACCGCCCGCGACTGGTCGACGTCGAATGCACCCACTTCGCAGAACGCGTCGATCCAACGCGCGTGCGGCGCCGCCGCGACCAACATGTCGGAGCACACGTGGTGCACGTAGTCGTCGGTACGGCCCTCGAACTCGGCCGGCACGACATGCGCCCCCAGGAACGTGGTGTCCTGGGTGAACTGCTGGCCGATCGTCAGGCAACGGGCTTCGTGGTGGACGTCGAGCCCGTAGCCCGACTTGATCTCGACGGTGGTGATTCCGGCGCGGCGAGCCTCGGCGCGGCGAGCGGCGGTGAGGGCGGACAACACCCCATCCGTGGCCGCACGCGTGGCGGACACCGACACGCGGATCCCGCCGGCCTCGTAGGGCCGGCCGGCCATGCGGGCAGCGAACTCGTCGCCTCGGTCCCCGGCGAAGACCAGATGGGTGTGGCTGTCGACGAAGCCTGGAATCACGCACGAGCCCTGTGCGTCGACGCGGAGGTCGGCGATCTGTCCGGCCGGCCCGACCGACACGATGTGCTCCCCCTCGAGGACGACTGATGCATTGCGCAACAGGCCGAGTGGCCCCTCGCCGATCGAGGGGTCGTTGGTGGCCAGCAGCCCGATGCCATCCACCACGGTCGTAGGAGATGACGAGGTCATCGCGGGCTCATCACCGCGGCGATCGATGTGCCCAGTTCGGCCGCCACATCACACCGCTGGTGCTGCCCGTCGCGAACGACCACCTGGCCGCCGACCACCACGTGGTACACGTCGGCGGCAGCAGCGGCGAACACCGCCGCTTCCAGCATGGACGACGGGTCGGTTCCGGCGGTTCGGACGGTGTCGAGGCGTACCGACACCAGATCGGCCAACATGCCCACCTCGATGCGGCCGGCGTCACCCCAACCGAGGCTCTGGTGCCCTTGCCAGGTGGCCGCCCGCAGCAGTGAGGGTGCGTCATGGCTGCCGCGCAACTGGCAGGCCAGCCGTTCGTCGAGCTCGACGGCCCTCGCCTCCTCGAACAAGTCGATGACGGCGTGGGAATCGCTGCCCAGAGCCAGCCGCGCGCCGGCGTCGCGCACCGCCAGCGC
>JBAVTH010000598.1:0-10846 GCA_049696035.1 Ilumatobacteraceae bacterium | reverse complement strand
CGGTGACGGTGCTGCGCCCGGCTGTGGCGATGGCGGCCGACGGCACCAGCCGGCTGGCCAGCGCACTCGCCGCCGGAATGGGCCAACGCGCCGGCGAGGCCGACCCGCCGGCCCAGTTCCTGCACCTCGACGATCTTGCCAGCGCCGTGCTGCTGGCCATCGAGCAACGCCTGGACGGCGTGTACAACGTTGCCGCCGACGGCTGGATCCCTGGGGAGCGGGTGAGGGCGTTGGCCGGCGCCGTACCGCGCGTGAAGCTGCCCGACCGGCTGACCGAGGTGGTCACCAACCTGCGCTGGCGATTCCAGCGCGGACCCATTCCGCCGGGCCTGCGCAGCTACACCCGTTCACCGTGGCTGGTGGCCAACGACCGGCTGAAGGCCGCCGGCTGGCGCCCGTCGGTCACCAACGAGCAGGCGTACGTGGAGGGCACAGAGGCCAAGTGGTGGACGATGGTCTCGCCGAAGCGGCGTCAGGAGATCGCGCTCGGCGGCCTCGGCGTCGTGCTCGCGGCAGGCGCTGCGATCGTGGTGCGAGTGGTGCGCCGTGCCCGCCTGCGGCACCGCTGAGGCGCCGCAACGCAGCGGTTCAGACCGTGGTCTTCGGGGAACCGAGAACGACCGCGACGACGGCTTCGCTGCCATCGGCTCGGCGGATGCCGAGGCGGACGGTGTCGCCCGGTAGCTGGGCGGCGAGCAAGGTGGCGACGCTGCCGTTGTCGCCGACGGGTGCGTCGTCGAGGCTCACGATCACGTCGCCGGCGACGAGCCCCGCCGCGGCGGCCGGGCCGGCAGGGTCGACCGCGGTGATGGTGAGCTCGTCGAGGCCGAGTGCCAGGCCCATCCAGACCTTGGTCTCGTCACCCGAGCTGTTCATCGCCCGCTGCAGGTCGTCGAGGCTGTCCAGCCGGACGAGGCGACCGGGACCGCCCGAATGCGAGCACAACGCCACCAGCTCGCCGCGCTGGTTGACAACCGGGGTTCCCTCACGGATGGATTCGTCTGCTCCCCACGTGGCGTCGATGGAGCCGTCGTCGCCGACGGCAACGCTCATCTGCTCGTCACCGAAGAAGGTGAGCTGGTCACCGGGCAGCACTTCGGTGGCGACGGTGAACGACTCGATGCCGTCGGTCGACAACGGTGCCAGCACCGCCAGGCCTCGTCGATCGTCGACGAACAGCACCTGGGCACTGGTGACGGAGCCGTCCGACAGCACGAGCTGGACGGTGAGGTCGGCGGTGACGGCCTGGGCGGTGGTGATGACCAGGCTGCCGTCGTTGACGGCGACCGCGACCGCGCCCCTGGTGAGGTCGGTGCCCTGCTGCAGCTGGTAGGTGGCCAACGGCCGCTGTGCGGTAGTGACGAGCGTCGTCTCCACAGCGTCGCGTTGGGCCACCGCCTTCGTGCCCGGGGTGCTGACGCCCACAGAGGAGGCCGTTGGACGAGGCAGGCTGGTGGCCGGCGCGCTGGTTGCGCTGCCACCACCGCGGGCGCCGCCGGCCTCGGAGCCACGTTCGCCGGCCAGCCCGGCGCCGGTTGGATTGGCGACGGTGGAGCGGCCGGTGGCGACGACGTCGCGCCCGGCCTGGGTGGGCAGCATCGTCCACAGCACGGCCATCGCCAGCAGCCCGCCGATGGCGCCCGTGACGGCCGTCAAGCCGCGGCCGATGGCCAGTGGCGGCTCGGAGTGCACCCAAGCCTGTTGGCCGACTTCGCTGGGGTGACGCCAGACGCGTTCGTGAGCGGGCAGCGGAGCGGGCTGACCCTGCTCGTCGTCGTTCCACTCACTCCGGTTCACGAATCGGTGAGGTTAGTGACGATCGCGTTGCATGTGGGATCGCGCGGTCGAAGCGGATGACGGGAAACGCCCGCTCGGTGGCGGCGACCTCGATGACGGCTACCATGCCTCGTTGTGCAATCTCCCGTAACCGGCAACTCGTGGTTGGGTCTCACCGACCAGGTGTTGCCCGTTGCCGCCATCTACGAATGGTGCCTGCAGCCTGCGTGCGGCGCCGTCGTGCTGTTCAGCGGCACCGTGCGTGATCATGCCGTCGACGAGCACGGCGAGCTGCGTGCCGACGTCACCCATCTCACGTACGAGGCGTACGACGAACAGGTCGTTCCTGCCTTCGCGGCGATCGAAGCCGAACTACGTCGGAGGTGGCCGGCGACCGGCCGCGTCGCCCTGCTGCACCGCACCGGGCGCCTGGAGCTGATGGAGAGCTCCGTCATCGCAGCCGTGAGTGCGCCTCATCGCCCCGAGGCGTTCGAAGCCGCCCGCTATGCGATCGACGCGCTCAAGGCCAGTGCCCCGATCTGGAAGCACGAAGTGTGGGCGGGCGGAGCCGATTGGGGTGCCGGCGCGCACGACCTCGTCGCGCCGCACGAGGTCTCATCGGCACAAGGGGTGCGCCCGTGATCGCCGTGCTCATCGGTGCCATCGTCGTGGTCGTCGGTGCTCTGGGGTTCATGATCTCGCGATCCGGGTCGCGCCAGGAGCCGGGTGTGGTCAGCTTCCGCAAGCACATCGACGCGCTCTCGCCGGAGGCCCGCCGTGAAGTGATGGACCGCGTGCGGCCGCAGGAACCCGACCCTCGCGATGGGCCGGAGGACTGAGCCATGGCCCGCGACCTCGCCATCGATCTCGGCACCGCCAACACGCTCGTGTACATGAAGGGCAAGGGCATCGTGCTCAACGAGCCCTCCGTGATCGCCCTCAACCGGCAGACCGGTGAGGTGCTGGCCACGGGTCGCGAGGCATGGCAGATGATCGGCCGCACACCCGGCTACATCGTCGCCGTGCGCCCGCTGCGCGGTGGCGCGATCACCGACTTCGAGATCACCGAGCGCATGATCCGACTCCTGCTGCAGCGTGTCGGTGTCAGCCGGTTCACCCGGCCCAAGGTGGTCATCTGCGTGCCGTCGGCCATCACCGAGGTCGAGCGTCGCGCGGTCACCGACGCGGCCCGTCGGGCCGGCGCGGCCGACGCGCAACTGATCGAGCAGCCGATGGCCGCAGCGATCGGCGCCGACCTGCCCATCGACGAGCCCATCGGCAACATGGTCATCGACATCGGCGGCGGCACCAGCGAGACCGCTGTCATCAGCCTCGGTGGCATCGTCGCGCTCGAAGCCGTCCGCGTCGGCAGCTTCGACATCGACGCCTCCATCCAGGCCTACGTGCGTCGCGAGCACGGCATCGCGATCGGTGAGCGAACGGCGGAGGAGGTCAAGGTGGCCATCGGCTCCGCCGCCGAGACCGAGGACGAGAGCCAGGCCGAGGTGCGTGGGCGCGATCTGATGACCGGCCTGCCCAAGACCGTCGTGCTCACCCCGGAGGAGATCCGGTTCGCGATCGACGACGTGGTCAGCAGCATCATCGCCTCGGTCGTGCGCTGCCTGGCGAAGGCCCCTCCCGAGCTGGCGCAGGACTTCCTGGTGCGCGGCATGTACCTCGTGGGTGGTGGTGGCCTGCTGCGCGGGCTTGCCCAACGCATCGAGAAGGAGACCCAGGTGCCGGTGCGCATGTCGAACATGCCGCTCGAGGCCGTGGTGATGGGCGCCGGTCACTGCATCGAGCACTACGACGCGCTCAAGGGCATGTTCATGGGCGCCCGCCGCTGAGCCCCACTCGGGGCGAGCACGCCGGCCGGCCGCAACCGAGTTGGCGTTCAGGTGCGGTACTGCCGCACTTCGCCGCCAACTTGGCGGCACTGCAGCTTTGATCAGCGGCCGGTTGGATGCACTCGACGCAGGTCGCGCAGTACAGTCCGGCGGCGGCGCACACGCGCCCGCGCAGGGCGAGACGAGGTTTGCATGCGGTCGTTGATCGACAAGGGGCACGTGCTGGATACGGGGCTGGCCGCCATTCGTCAGCAGTACCACGTGCCCACGTCGTTCCCGCCCGAGGTGGTGGCGGCGGGTGAAGCGGCGGCTGCCCGGGCGCCGACGCAGCACATCGACCGCACCGACTGGGCGTTCATCACGCTCGACCCGGCAACCAGCACCGACCTCGACCAGGCGTTCACCATCGAACGCAGCGGCGACGACCTGCTGCTGCACTACGCCATCGCAGACGTGGCGTGGTTCGTGCAGACGGGTGACGCGCTCGATCACGAAGCATGGCGACGCGGCACCACGCTGTACCTCCCCGACGGCAAGGCCGGGTTGTACCCACCTCTGCTCGCGGAGGGGGCGGCCAGCCTGCTGCCCGATGGGCCGCGCCCGGCCGTGGTCTTCCACGTGCGTGTCGCCGGCGACGGCTCGGCCCGCCTCGACGGTGCCGGGCGCGCCGTCATTCGCAGCCGGGCCAAGCTGGCATACGACTCGGTGACGGCCGCCGACCTGCCCGCCGACTTCGCCGAGTTCGCCCGCCGTGTCGATGCGGCGGCGGACGCCCGTGGCGCTGGCACCATCGAGCCGCCCGAGCAGCAGGTGGAGCGCGTCGCGAACGACGGCTACCAGCTGGTGTTCCGACCGCGGCTCCCGTCGGAGGATCAGAACGCGGCGATGTCACTCGCGGCCAACCTCGCCGTGGCCCGGGCGATGTTCGATGCCGGCACCGGGCTGTTCCGGGTCATGCCCGAACCCGACGAGCGGGCAGTCAAGCGGCTCCGTCACACCGCTCGCGGCTTCGGGATGCAGTGGCCGGCGGAGCAGTCGTTGAAGGACTTCTCGCGCACGCTCGACGCGAACGACCCCAAGCACGCGGCGTTCATGCTCGCGGCCCGCAGAGCCGGCGGTGGGGCGGACTACGCGCCATTCGAAGCCGGTGCCACACCGTGGCACGCCGCGATGGCCGCCACCTACGCCCACGCCACGGCCCCGCTGCGGCGCCTCGCCGATCGCTACGTCGTGCAGATCGCCCTGGCCGTGGCGAATGGCAATGCTGTTCCCGACGATGTCGCCGAAGCGTTGCCGAAGCTGCCCGAGGCGATGGATCGCGCCGAGGCAGTGGCGAACCGCATCGAGCGAGCCGTGCTCGACCTGGCAGAGGTGGTGATCATGCAGGGTCACGAAGGCGAGACGTTCGACGCGGTCGTGCTCGACGACGACGAGGACGGCAGCCGCATCCAGCTGACCGATGTGGCCGTGGTGGCGAAGGTGCATGCTCACGGTGTCGACCCGGGCGACGACCTGCGGGTCAAGCTGGTGAAGGTCGACCTGGAGCGTCGCTCGATCGCGTTCGAGCGCGTCGGCTGAGCTGACGTCGCGTGGTGCCGACCGACCGGTCGGGCTGCTATGCGGCGACGATGCGGTACACCGCGCTGTTGGCCAGCGACAGCACGTACAGCTCGCCGTCGGGGCCGGAACAGATTGCGCTGACACCGTTGATCTGGCCGAGCTGCAGCCGGCCGGTCAGGGCGCCATCGGTGGCCTGCAAGGCGGTGATGATGCCGCTGCAGTAGTCGCTGAACAGGTACCAGCCGACGAGTGACGGCAGAGCAGCGCCGCGGTACACATCGCCGCCACTGACCGAGCAGCCTGCGTCGCCGTGCGGGTACTCGAAGATCGGCATCGTGACGCCGTCTTCCGGCTGGTCGTTGTTGAAGCGGTGGGTTCCTTCCCACGCGCTCCATCCGAAGTTGACGCCACGGCCGGCACCGTCGACGGCACGGACGAGGTCGATCTCCTCCCACTCGCCCTGCCCGACGTCGCCGATCCACAGGTCGCCGGTGGCGGAGTCGAAGTTGAACCGCCACGGGTTGCGCACCCCGACCGACCAGATCTCCGGGCGGGCACCGTCGACCCCGACGAAGGGGTTGTCGGGCGGCACCGTGTAGGCCTGATCGCCGCTGCTGCGCGGGTCGATGCGCAGTATCTTGCCGAGCAGCTGGCCGACGTTGAGGGCCCGTCGTTCGGGGTCGTTGGCGGAGCCGCCGTCGCCCATTCCGATGTAGAGGTAGCCGTCGGGACCGAAGGTGACTTCGCCGCCGTTGTGGTTGCCGTAGGGCTGATCGATGGTGAGGACTTCGCGTTGGCTCGCCGCGTCGAACGTGCCGTCGTCGGCCACCTCGAACTCGGCGATGACCGTGTTGCCGGAAGGGTCGGTGTAGTCGACGTAGGCCAACGGTTGGCTGGGGTGGAACGCGAGGCCCAGCAGGCCCTGCTCGCCGCCGCTGGCGATGGACCCGCTGATGTCGAGCACCTGCGGGCCGGCGACCCCGTCGCGCACCGGCACGATCACACCCTCCTGGAGCACGACGAACAGGGTGTCGTCGCCGGCCCGCCAGGCCAGGTCGACCGGGTTGGCCACGTCGGTCACGAGCTCGGGGAAGGCGACCTGGCCGGCCGCCAGCGCAACGGTGGTGACGGGTGCCGCGGTGGTGGAGGCGGCCTCGGTGTCGGTCGTTGTTGCGGTCGCGTCGGTGACCTCGGTGGTCGCCGCTGGCGCGGCCGTGGTGGGTGTGGTGGCGAACGTGACGTCGGGGCCGGTGGGCACCGACGTGCTGCCGTCGTCCGCGCACGCAGCCATCAGGCACACGGCCACCGACATGGTGAGTGCCCGCCTCATGGCTGGGCCACCCTGACGAGGCCCTCTTGCACGACGCTGATCGCAAGCGTGCCGTCGGACGTGAAGATGTTGCCGCCGGCCAGGCCGCGGGCACCGCCGGTGGAGATGGGCTGCTGGTCGTAGAGCAGCCAGTCGTCGGCACGGAACGGGCGGTGGAACCACATCGCGTGATCGAGGCTGGCCATCTGCATGCCAGGAGTCTCCCACGACATCCCGAACGGCAGCACCGTCGTGTCGAGCAGGGTCATGTCGCTGGCGTAGGTGACGATGCATGCGTGGAGCGTGGGGTCGTCGGGGAGGGTGCCGTCGGCGCGCAGCCACACGCGCTGACCATCGGCAGGCTTGCCGCAGCGGCTGAACGGGTCGTGGTCGACGTGGCGCAGGTCGATCGGTCGCGGGCGGTCGTACCAGTCGCCCATGCGTTCCTTGTACGGCGCCATGCGCGTCTTGAAGTCGGGCAGCGACTCGGGCGACGGCACGTCGAGCGGCATCGGCAACTGGTAATCGGGACCGTGCTCGGCGACATGGAAGCTGGTCTGTAGGTTGAAGATCGCGCGACCGTGCTGGATGGCGACCACCCGGCGGGTGGTGAAGCTCTTGCCGTCGCGGATGCGATCGACCTCGTACAGGATGGGCACGGTGGGGTCGCCGGGGCGCAGGAAGTATGCGTGCAGCGAGTGCACGTGACGATCGGGCTGCACGGTGCGGGTGGCCGCCACCAACGCCTGGCCGGCCACCTGGCCGCCGAACACCCGCTGACGGTTCTCGTCGGGCGAGACCCCGCGGAACAGGTTCACCTCGATCGCCTCCAGATCGAGCAGGGTCACGAGGTCGTCGAGCGCTGTCATGCCGCACGAGTCTGGCAGCGGTCAGCTCGATTCGTACAGCGGCAGGCGGTAGAGCACCCAGTCGTCGTCCTGCCACACCGCTTGCCAGTGCATGGCGTCCGCGTCGGCTTCGCCGACCAACGGCTGACCCTGGTTGCTGTGCTTGAGCAGCATGATGTAGTCGGCTCGCTGGCGCACGATCTCGAGGTCGTCGGATTGCACGCCACGGCGATCGGTGTACAGCGTCAGCGTGCGGACCTTGAAGAACGACACGACGTCGTCCTGATGCGTGTAGCGCCGGATGGCGGCGAACGCATCCTGCACGTATTCGGCCGCGGGGCCTTCCGGCTGACCGCTGGCGTTGGCCTCGTGCGCAGCCCGCACCGTGGACGGCAACTCGGTGAGGTGGGCGACGGTCAGCAGCGCCAGCACAGCGGTGGCCAGCCAGTGGCCCGCCTTGCGCGGGAGTGGAACGGCGGCGAGCGCCTGGGCCGCGAAGTAGACAGCGAACGGGGTGATCGCGAGCAGGTAGCGCTTGTCGTTGGCCGGGATCATGCCGACGATCGTCATCGACCCGACCGCGAACACGAGAAGAGGTGCGTCGCGGGAGGCGGCCCGCCACATGCGGACGAGGACTCCGGCCACGACCAGCAGGAAGACGGCGAGCAGGGCGACGCCACCGAGGTTGTCGAAGCCGAGTTGCGTGGCGAAGGCCCTGCGGAACGGGCCCTGCAGCTTCAGCCACGTCTGGTGGAGGCCCGACTCGTCGTACTCGGGCGCCAGCGCGCTGGGCAGCAGGAACTGCACCAGCAGCACGCTGCCCGCGAAGGCCAGCACCGGGGTGAACACCTGACGCCACGACACGAGGCGCCACCGGCCGCGCAGGTCGAACAGCTGGGCGACCACGATGGCCGCCACGATCGCCAGGCCCTCGCGGCGGAAGTTGAAGACGCACATCGCCAGCACACCCAGCAGCACCAACTGATTGCGGCCGGCGGCGTCGAGCACCTGGTTGCGTCGAAGCCTGTCCAGGTACCACAGGGTGACGGTGACGGCTGCCATGTACGGCAGCTCGCTGAGGAGGTGATCGGTGTGCTCCACGTACGAGAGGGTGGTGCCGATGGAGACCACCGTCGCGACCGCCACCCAGTGCTGCATGCGGCTGCGGATGACCGCGAGGAAGCCCCACAGGAAGGCCACGAGGCATGCGATCTCGACCAGCTTCAGGCGTGCGTAGTCGAGACCGAAGAGGCGGTAGAACGGCGCCAGCAGGATGGGGAAGCTCCACGGGTACACGTAGGGGCTGAAGCCGGGCTTGGCTGCGTTGTCGACGTTGAAGTGGTTGTCGGCGATGACCTGGCCGACGTTGCCGTCGATGAGGCTCTTCGACTGGCGGATGTACAACGTGAAGTCGTCGCCCCAGCTGTGGCCCAGCCGCTGCAGCCCGAGCGCCCAGGCGACCACCACGACACTCAACCCGATCAACGCGACATGGTTGCCCGCCCACGTGCGGAGGCGGTGCCAGCCTTCGTGCCAGTTCATGACTGCGATTATGGTGCCCGCATGCCCCTGCTGCCGCTGACCCCCGACGAGTTGCTCTCCACCACCCGCGCCGTACGCAAGCGGCTCGACCTGCAGCGGCCGGTGTCCGACGAGTTGATCCGCGAGTGCATCGAGATGGCCATGCAGTCGCCCAGCGGCTCGAACAACATGACGATGCAGTTCGTCGTGGTACGCGACGCGACCAAGCGGGCGGCGATCGGCGAGGTCTACCGGCAGTGCTACGGCATCTACTCGCAACTCGACGGCATCTACATCGGCAGCATCGACAAGGGTTCCGACGCTGCGAACGCACAGCAGGCGCGCAGTGCCACGTCGGCCGACTTCCTCGGCGAGCACATGGGCGAAGCACCGGCGCTGGTGATTGCGTGCACCCATGGCCGCGCCGACGGGTTGCCGGGGATGATGGCGGCATCGGTGTTCGGCAACGTGCTGCCGGCGATGTGGAGCTTCATGCTCGCCGCTCGCGCTCGCGGGCTGGGCACCTGCTGGACCACGATCCACCTGATGATGGAACAGCAGATCGCCGAAATCGTCGGCATCCCGTTCGACAGCGTGCAGCAGGTGTGCCTCAGCCCCCTGGCGTACACGGCGGGCACCGACTTCAAGCCGGCCGCGCGCCCGCCCGCCGACAGCATCATCCACTGGGACCAGTGGTGAGCCTCGCGCCTGTGCTGAGGGCGCACGCGTTGGCCGCCAAGGGGTTCATGCCGCCCGAGGAGGGCGATGCGCTCTACGACGCCGCGTGCGCCGCCGGCAGTGCGGTACCCGGCCTGCCGTTCCTCGAGGTCGGTTCCTACTGCGGTCGCTCGACGGTGTGGCTCGGCGGCGCCGCTCGGGCCGCCGGCACGGTGGTGTTCGCCGTCGATCACCACCGGGGGAGCGAGGAGAACCAGGCCGGTTGGGAGCACCACGACACCAGCGTGGTCGACCCGCGGACGGGGAAGATGGATACGTTGCCGACGTTCCGCGACACGATCCACGACGCGGGGCTGGAGGACGTCGTGTTCGCCGTGGTCGGCCAGTCGGCAGCGGTGGCAGCGCACTGGGCCTCCCCGCTCGCGTTCCTGTTCATCGACGGCGGCCACGGCGACGAGCCGGCCCGGCTCGACTACGAGGGCTGGACACCGCACGTGGCCGTGGGCGGCACGCTGGCCATCCACGACGTGTTCCCCGACCCCGCCGACGGTGGCCGCCCGCCCTACGAACGCATCTTTCGTCCGGCGGTGGAGAGCGGCCGCTTCGAGCCGGTCAGCGCCACCGGCAGCCTGCGCGTGCTACGCCGGGTGTTCTGAACGCGCCGGCCCTCACTCGGGCCGTTCGTCAGCTCGTCCCCTGGTCGCGGACGAACACGTCGGTCGAGGTGTTCGTGTCGCCGCTGACGAGGTCGCCCGACTGCGAGGCGAACGAGATGCAGCGACCGTCCGCGCTGATCCTCGGCCGGTAGGAGGCGCCGCCGACCTGTCCGCCGCCGCTGGTGACGCTGACGCGGCTCGTGATGCCGGTGCTGCGGTCGATGAGGAACACGTCGACCGAGTTGTTCGTGTCGGCGGTCACCAGGTTGGTGGCACCCGATTCGTACGTGATGTAGCGGCCGTCGGCGCTGATCGCCGAGGAGTACGAGCCGCCGCCCACGGCCTCCGTGCCATTGGGGGCCAGGTTGATCCGGGTGGTTGTGCCCGTGACGAGGTCATGCAAGAAGATGTCGTTGGTGCCATTGGCGTCGCCCGGAACCAGGTTGGCCGCGCCGGTTTGGAAGGTGATGTAGCGGCCGTCGTTGCTGACCGACGGGGCAGTCGAGTGGTCGCCGACGACCTGGGCGCCGCCAGTGGCGACGTTGACCCTTGTGGTGGCGGCGGTGATGCGGTCATAGAGGAAGATGTCGTCGACAGCGTTGGTGTCGCCGGTGACCAGGTTGGTGGCACCCGACATGTAGGTGATGTAGC
>JBAVTH010000597.1:0-1769 GCA_049696035.1 Ilumatobacteraceae bacterium | reverse complement strand
GGTCGGTGAGCTCACGCTCGACCCGACCTCGGCCCCGGCCGGCTGAGTGGCCGAGCGGGCGCCACCGCGGCCGGTCAGTCCGTGGCCCCGCCGAGGTAGCTCGATTCGATGAGGTGCCGGTTTGCCGCAAGATGTGCAGCGTCACCTTCCATCGTGAGCGAACCGTGGCTCAGCACGTAGGCGCGATCAGCGACCTCGAGTGCGAGGTGCACATGTTGCTCGACGATCAGTACCCCAGCGCCGAGCTCATCAGCGATTCGGCGGAGCACGGGCAGCAGGCGTTCGGCGATGATCGGAGCCAGCCCCAGGCTCATCTCGTCCACGAGGAGCACCTTCGGCTCCAGCGCGAGGGCCCTTGCCATCGCGAGCATCTGTTGTTCGCCGCCACTGAGCAGCCCTGCGCGACGGTGGAGCAGGCGTTCCAGCGCAGGGAAGTAGCCGATGGCGGCGTCGATCGCGGCCGATGACCCGGCCGAGCCGAGCCGAAGGTTCTCCTCGACGGTCAGTGAGAAGAAGAGGCTCCTGTCCTCGGTGACGTGCGCCAGGCCAGAGCGTGCGATGCGGTGCGGTCGGACGCCGCGGATGGAGGTGCCGAGCACCTCGATGTCGCCGCCCAGGATCGGGTTGATGCCGGACACGGCGAGCAGGGTGGAGGTCTTTCCGGCACCGTTCGGGCCGAGGAGTGCAACGATCTCGCCTGCCTCGACGTGGAGGTCGAGGTCGCGCACCACGGGAACACCCTGGTAGCCGGTGGACAGGTTGCGAAGTGCGAGCACGGGCATCAGTCATCTGCTCCTGGCTGGGCGGTGGGGGCATCGGCCGTGTCGGCAGGATCGCCCGGCTGCTCGATGTGCTGGGCCGCCGAGCCGAGGTAGGCCTCGATCACCCGCCCGTCGCGCACGACAGCTGCTGGCGTTCCCTCAGCGATCTTGACGCCGAACTCAATCACGTAGACGTAGTCGCACACGTTGAGCACGAGTCCCATGTCGTGATCCACGAGCAGCATGGTGATTCCCGCGTCCACGATCGACCGCAGCCGTGTGCCGAGCTCCTGGCTCTCCGCGGTGTCCAGCCCGGCCGCAGGTTCGTCCATGCAGACCAGCTTCGGGTGCGCGGCGAGCGCCCTCGCGGTGCTCACCAGCTTGCGTTGCCCCTGGCTGATCTCATTCGGCATGCGGTCGGCGAGATGGCCGAGGTCGAGAACCTCGAGCGCGAAGTCGACACCGCTGTGATCGCGCTGCCGATGCGGCCGGACAAGGTCCGCGAAGAAGCTGCCCACCGACTGTCGCTCGGCCGGCACCTGCAGGTTCTCCCGAACCGTCAGATCGTCGAAGAGTTCGAGCGACTGCCAGGTGCGAGCGAGGCCGGCGCGAGCACGACGGTGCGCCGACGCCTCGTTGATCTCCTTGCCGTCGAAGCAGATGCGACCACTGCTGGGAACGAACCCCGTCAGCGCATCGATGCAGGTGGTCTTCCCCGCACCGTTCGGCCCGATCAACCCGACGAGCGAGCCCGGTTCCACGGTGAGGTCGAGGTCGTTGACCGCGAGCAAGCCCCCGAAGGACACGGTGAGGCCAGTGGTCTCCAGCAATGCCATGTCAGGCACCTCCCTGATTCGTGCCGGCATCGGCCGGCGAGCCGCCGGCGACGGCGAGCTTCGGGGCCACCTTGCCGTCCGCGCCCCCTGCGGTGTCCTCACCCCGAGGTCGACGGAACGGAAGTGCGGGGCGGCCGCCGGCCATGCCGTCGGGGTTGTTCACAGCGGCGAT
>JBAVTH010000596.1:0-2398 GCA_049696035.1 Ilumatobacteraceae bacterium | reverse complement strand
AGAGCATGGATGGGTGGGTTCCCCGTGAACGTGCGCGTCGCCCCTCGCAACTCGACCACTGCCGGATGTGCGTCTCCGCGGGTGGCCGTCATCCGATGATCACCTCGTCCCCGGCGGCAAGGGCGCCGGGCGCGTCTGGTGAGACCTCGACAAACCCATCCGCGGACAGTCCTGGGGTTACGGTCACCTCGATTGGCCTGCCATCGACCGCAAGTTTGTCGACTCGTGCCCGGCCGTCGGCACCCGCGGACATCGCTGCGAGTGGTACGACCAAGACTGGTGCCTCGGTGGTAGCAGTCGCGAACGTGACATGTAGATTCGCGCCGGCGAGCGCAGCCGGCAGCGGCTCGATGGGTTCCAGCACCAACGCGACGCTCGGCGCCCCGTCCGGTCCCGTTGTTGGCGTCGGGTCGATGCTCGACAACCTGGCTTTGTAGGCCGTATCCGATGTCTCGTCAAGTACTTCGACGTCCAGCCCTTCGCTCAGCAGCTTCGCGTCGGCGACGCTCGCTCGGCTGTTCACCTGCAGCCGGCCTATCGTCAGCGTCATTAGTCCGGTCGTCGATTGCGTCGTCGCAAGGTCGACGGGACCTACGGCGTCGACCGATGCCTCGACGAGCGCTGGGAGCTCAGGCATGAACACGACCTCACCGACCGGTACAGTCGGCCCGCTGGTACGTTCCAACTCTTCCATGGCAGCGACAGCAGACTCATGCGCTGCGACTACGCGGGCCAGTTCCTTCACCTGTGCCGTGGTGTCGGGCTCTGCGATCGCTTCGTTGTACCTGGCCCCGGCCACTCCCAATCTTGCCGACGCGTCCGCCACAGCGGTGTCGGCCGATCGTTGCACGTCGAGCAGGGTCAGTTCAGCGTTGGACACCGCTATGGACGCCGCGTCTAGCTCGGCCTGACCAGCCACAGGATCCGACGCCAGCCGATCACGTTCAGCCGCGACCAAAGCGAGATCGTTTTGGGCGCGCGCGACACCTGTCAGCCTCGCTGCAATGGCATCGTCCAGAAGCCGACGTGCTGCGTCGACGGCGGCCTTCGCGTCGAGCACCGTCGACTCCGCGGCACCCTCGCCAGCCGCGTCGAGCGAAGACTCGGCGGCGGCGATTGCGGCCTGCGTGTCCGACGCCGTCGCCCGAGCCGCCGCGAGGTCCGCCGCTTCCGTCGGTGAGCTCGGTAACGGCTCGTACCCGAGATCCAGGTACAGCGCCGCGACGCACAGCTTGGTTGCCGGTCCAAACACACCGTCCGTCTCTGCCGGACAGCCCAGCCTCACCAGCCCGTCCTGCAGTTGGCGCACGTCGACCCCGGATGCTCCCGGCATCATCTCGCGGAATGCAGGCACCGCTCCAGCGAAAGCAAACACTGGCCGACCCGATACCTCGACCAGCCTCTGTCCTTCAAGAACGTCGTCTCCAGCCTCCACGAACACTCCAGTGACAACTGGATCGATCGTTACCGACGACGGGAGCCCAACTACCACTGACGTCACGGCCGCTACGTCACCTCGCGCGATCACCGTTGTCGACAACACTCGAAGCTCTACATGTGCGGTAAGAACAGACGGTTCCGGCGGGGTCGCATCCGCCGCCGCCTGTGACGGTGACTGAGTGTGTGCACCCACGAACCACGCGACCGCAACCAGACCTAGAACAGCCAGCGAAGTGACCCAGACCAACGCCCGTCGCCACGAACGCGGCCGCCTGACCGCCCGAGCTTCAGTGTTGCGCGCGTCAGATGCAGCGACGAACCTTCGACCCCTCGAGACGTCAGATCGGGTCGAGCGTGCGACGGTTCTCACGCTGCGTTATGACCGAAGCACGCCGATGCTTACAGGCGTTCGCACAATCGCAACGCGAGTCGGATGTCACCACGTCCTTCCGCGTATCGGTCCCCGGGACTGTCAGTTCCAGTAATCAATTGAGCCAACCGGCCATGAATCGGACGTCGGCTACTGATGCCGACCACGAAGGGAGCAACCAATGAAGCATCGAAAGTTCAGACTGATCCTGGCGACTTCAATGTTGTCGGGCCTCGGCGTCGTAGGCGCCGTGACCCAGTCGACGACGTCAGCGTTCGCGTACACGTGCAACGGGACCGGGTGGCGCTCCAATGCGGCCGACACCGCGTACTCGGATCTGGTGTCGATCTACGATCCCGACTGCCGCCACAAGGCGGCCGCCTTCTGCAACGGAGGATGGTATGCCGCGTCGACCTGGAAGCAGATCGGTCAGGTCTCCTCCAAGCTGTGCCCGAATTCGTGGGACATCACGAACAACGGCTGGTACACGAACATCTGACGGTTGGCGTGCGAACCAACCGGGAAGTCTTCAAGTCGGCTCGGCAGCTGTGGATCCGATGCCTGGTTGTTGCGGCCGTTGGTGCGTCC
>JBAVTH010000595.1:0-2854 GCA_049696035.1 Ilumatobacteraceae bacterium | reverse complement strand
GGGGGTGCAGGGAGCTGTAGGGGTTCTGGAACACGTACTGGATGGAGAGCCGTTGCTGCACCGGCCGGTCGCGCGACGACTTCGCCAGCGGCGTGCCGTCGAGCAGCATCTCGCCGGTCCATTCGCGGTGCAGCCCACCGATCGATCGCGACAGCGTGCTCTTGCCGGAACCCGACTCGCCGACCAGTGCCACGCACTCGCCGCGGGCGATGTCGAAGGAGACGTCGTGCACGACATCGAGCCCCGTGTAGCCGGCGGTGATCGCGCGCAGGCTGAGCGCGGCGTCGTTGCCGGCCTGGTCCCTCACCCCGGCAGCAGTTCGACGGGCGGTGCGCTCGGGCACCGTGAACGCGTGGAAGCAGCGCACCTCGTGCGAACCGTCGCCGCCCACGGCGGTGACCTCCGGGAACGACTGGTGGCACTCGTCAGTGGCCACCTCGCAGCGCAGCGCGAACGCGCAGCCCACCGGTCGTCGGCCCGGTGACGGCGCCCGGCCGCCGAGGCCGACGAGTTCGCGGTCGCTGCCCATCTCCGGCGCGGCGGCCACGAGGTAGCGGGTGTACGGGTGCGCCGGGTTGGCGAAGATCTCGGCGGTGGTGCCCTGCTCGACCACGCGCCCGGCGTACATCACCGCCACCCGATCGGCGAGCGTGGCCACCACGGCGAGGTCGTGGGTGACGTACAGCGCGGCCACCCCGTGCCCAGCGGCCAGTGTGCGCACCGTCTCCAGCACGTGGGCCTGCGTGCTCACGTCGAGGCCCGTCGTCGGCTCGTCGAGCACGATCACCGCCGGCCGCGGGGCGAACGCCATCGCCAGCCCGACGCGTTGCTGCTGGCCGCCGGAGAGCTGGTGCGGGTAGCGGCGCAGGAACGTCGGGGTGGAGGGCAGCAGCACCTCACTGAACACCTCCTGCAGCCGTGCCATGCGCTCGGCTTTGTCGGCGCCGTAGCCGTGCGTCTGCAGCACCTCCATCACCTGGCGGCCGATCCGCAAGGCGGGGTTCAGCGCCGTGCCCGGGTCCTGCGGCACGTAGCTCACCAATCGGCCACGGGCGTGGCGCAGGTCGTTGCCGCGCAGTTCGAGGATGTTGCTGCCCTCGATCGTGATCGTGCCGGTGTTGATCGCGACGCCCTTGCGGGAGTGCCCGAGCACGGCCAGCCCGACCGTGGTCTTGCCGGAACCGGACTCGCCGACCAGGCCCAGCACTTCGCCGCGGGCGATGGTGAGCGTCACCTCGTCGACGATGTCGTGCCCGCTCTGGGCCACGTCGAGGCGCAGGCCGCGAACGCTGAGCGCCACCTCTCGCTCGCTCATGCGTCGGGCCTCCCGCGGTCGATGCCGGCCACGGTGCGGGCGAGGCCGTCGCTGATCAGCCCGGTGCCGATGGTGAGCAGAGCGATCGCGATCGCGGGCAGCACCGTGCCCCACGGCTGCACCGACAGCGCCACCCGGTTCTCCTGCACCATCAGGCCCCAGTCGGCCGCGTTGCGTTCGGTAGCGAAGCCGAGGAAGCCGAGGCCGGCGATGATGCCGATCGAGTAGGTGAGGCGCAGGTTGGCCTCCACCAGCAGCGGGCCGGTGACGTTGGGCAGCAGCTCGCGGGTGATGATGCGGAACCGCGATTCGCCGAGTGCTTCGGCGGCGCCGATGAAGTCGCGTTCCACCACGGGCACGGTGGCGCCGCGGGTGATGCGGGCGATGCGCGGGATGGTGGTGAAGCCGACGATGGCGATGATCAGCCACGGCTTGGGGCCCACGGTGGTGAGCGCCACCAACGCCAGCAGCAGCTGCGGGAAGGCGAGCACGATGTCCATGAACCGCATCAGCGCATCGTCGATGCGGCCACGGTTGTAGGCGGCGACGAGACCGATCGCGGCGCCGAAGAAAAGGCCGATCAGCGTGGCCACGGTGGCGAGGAACAGGATCGACCGGCCGCCGTGGAGGAACCGCGACCACACGTCCTGGCCGAAGTAGTCGGTGCCCAACCAGGTGCCCGACACGTGGCGCACGTTGGCCGTGCCGACGAACTCGGCCGGGCCGTAGGGCGCGACCCAGGGCCCGACGATGGCGATGCCGACGAGCAGCAGCACGAGCGCCACCCCGATGCGGGTGCGCCACAGCCGCAGCGCGCTGCGCACCAGCCCGGGCTGCTTGTTGACGGCGGGTGCGTCGGTGCCGTTGCCGTTGCCGGTGTCGGTGTCGGTGCCCGTGCGGTTGCCGTTGCCTGTGGCGGCGTCGGTGCTCACTGCAGCCTCGTGCGCAGGCGGGGGGTGACCAGGATCGTGGCCAGGTCGGCGAGGAGGTTGCTGATCACGTAGATCGTGGCGATGAACATCGCGATGAACTGCACGATCGGCGCGTTGGCCTCCGGGATCGCGTCGCGCAGGGCGATGCCGATGCCGCGGAAGTTGAACAGCGACTCGACGATCACCACCCCGCCGGCGAGGTAGGCGATGTTGAGCGCGATCACCTGCAGCGTGGGGCCCAGCGCGTTGGGGAACGCGTGGCGCCACAGCACGTTGCGCTCGGGCAGCCCCTTGAGGCGGGCCATCTCCACGTAGTCGCTCTCCAGCACGTCGATCATCGCCGCCCGCATCGTGCGGCCGACGTGGGGGGTGACGGCCAGCACCAGCGTGAGCGCGGGCAGCACCACGCCGTCGAGGTCGGACCACGGCGGCTCGCCGGGGCGGATGCGGCTCACCGAGGGCACGAGGTGCCACAGGTTGGTGGCGAACAGCACGGTGAGCAGCGCGCCGACGACGAACTCGGGCATCGCTACCAGCACCAGCAACTGGTTCGACATGATGCGGTCGAACCACTTGTCGCGGCGCAGCGCCGCATAGGCCCCGACGA
>JBAVTH010000594.1:0-2273 GCA_049696035.1 Ilumatobacteraceae bacterium | reverse complement strand
GGCGAGCGGGTGGTCACGGACTGGACCAACGACCCCTACAGCCTCGGTGCCTACTCGTGCTTCGGGCCCGGCCAGTGGCGCGCCGCTCAGCCCGCGTTGCACACCGCTCACGGCCGCCTGTGGCTGGCCGGCGAGCACGCCGACGGGTTCAGCGGCTTCATGGAGGGCGCGCTGCGCAGCGGCGGCCGTGTGGCCGCGGCGCTCGCCGGCGTGCGGTTCGCGACCTGACCGGGCCCGCAGATATGGTCCGCAGAATGCCGCGCCGTCCACAACCTGCCCGTCTCCTGATGATCGTCGCCGTGGTGGTGGCCGCGCTCGGCTCGTGTTCGGATGACAGCTCGACGGCGTCCACCCAGTCGCCCACGGCCACCGACGCCGTGGCCACCGATCTTGCAGAGTCCCAGGCACCCGCCACCGATGTCGTCGTCACCGACGCCCCGACCACGGCTGCGCCCAAAAGGGTGGCCCGCACGTTGCCTCCGGTGGCGCACATCCGGGGCACAGCGTACACGTTCAACACACCCGACCCGATCGCCGGCGCCATCATCTCGGTGGAGGAGCTGCCCGGCCTGCACGCCACCACCGCGGCCGACGGCAGCTACGAACTCGAGCTGCCGCCAGGTGCCACCGTCACCCTCTACATCGAGGCCGCCGACCACTTCGGCATCCACACCCAGACGTTCACCCTCGACGCCGCCCATGACGGCCTCGAGTTGGACGGTGTCAACTTCCAGACCCCCTCGCTGGCGATCTACGACGGCCTCAAGGCGCTCGTCGGCGGCTTCACCGGGAAGGACCCGTTCGATGGTGGCTCCTGCGTCATCGTCACCACCGTCGGCGACGCCCGCATGGTGGGTATGACGTTCGACGAGTTCATCGACTTCCACCCCCACGGTGTCGAGGGTGCGACCGTTGCCATCGAGCCGGCGCTGGCGACGCCGATCTACTTCAACCAGGACGTGCTGCCCGACGCCGCCCAGCTGACCACGTCGATCGACGGTGGCGTCCTGTGGCCGAACGTGCCGCCGGGGGAGTACACGCTCACCGCCGCCAAGGACGGCATGCAGTTCGCCACGGTGCATGCCACCTGCCAGGACGGGTGGGTGGTCAACGCCAACCCGGTGTGGGGCCTGCACGCTCTGCCGTAACCGGTACCCGCCGCTCCCGCGGGCGCGATGTACGACATCGGTGGCATGGTTTCGCGCCCGCGGGGGCTGGGACCGACATCGCCGGCATGGTTTCGCGCCCGCGGGCGCGATGTGACCTGCTCAGGCGTGGGACAGTGCCTGTTCGAGATCGGCCACCAGGTCGGCGGCGGTCTCGATGCCCACCGACAGCCGCACGAGGTTGTCGGGCACCTCCAGCGGTGAGCCGGCGGCCGAGGCGTGGGTCATCTGCCCCGGGTGCTCGATCAGGCTCTCCACCGCACCAAGGCTCTCACCGAGGGTGAACAGCTCGGTGGCGGCGGCCACGCGCAATGCCGCGTCGCGACCGGCGCGCAACGTGAAGCTGACCATGCCGCCGAAGTCGCGCATCTGCTTGCTGGCCGCTTGATGGCCAGGATGATCGGGCAGCTGCGGGTACAGCACCCGCTCGACGGCCGGGTGGCCGATCAGCAAGTCGACGACGGCGCGGGCGTTCGCGCAATGACGTTCCATGCGGATCGCCAGCGTCTTCACGCCGCGCAGTGCGAGGTAGCAGTCGAACGGCGCCGGTACTGCACCGGCGGCGTTCTGGGTGAAGCGCAGCCGTTGGGTGAGGCCCTCGTCGTTCAGCGCGAGGAAACCGCCGACGACATCGCTGTGGCCGCCGAGGTACTTGGTTGCGGAGTGCACCACGACGTCGGCGCCCAGCGAGAGCGGCTGCTGCAGGTAAGGCGTGGCGAACGTGTTGTCGACCACGACCATTGCCCCGTGCGAGTGGGCCAGTGCGGCGATGGCCTCGATGTCGAAGCAGCGCAGCAGCGGGTTGGTGGGTGTCCCCAGCCAGATCAGCTTGGTGTCGGCCGGCCAGGCGGCAGCCAAGCCGTCGATGTCGAGCAGGTCGACCGCGCTCCACGGCAGCTGCGTGTGCACCTTGCTGATCAGCCGGTACGTGCCGCCGTACGCGTCGTTGCCCAGCAGCACCCGCTCGCCGGTAGCAAGCAGGCGCAGCACGTTGTCCTCGGCGGCGAGGCCACTGGCGAAGGCGAGGCCGTGTGCCGCGCCTTCCAGTGCGGCCACCTGGGTCTCGTAGGCGGTGCGCGTGGGGTTGCCGCTGCGGCTGTACTCGTA
>JBAVTH010000593.1:0-5540 GCA_049696035.1 Ilumatobacteraceae bacterium | reverse complement strand
CTGCACCCACTCGTCGGGCACGCCGAGGTCGATGATCTTCGCCGCACCAGCCCCGATTCCGGCGCCGACGGCGCCGCCGACCAGCCAGCCGACCGGACCGCCGAACATCAGCCCCAACAGCCCGGTCCACACCCCGCCCGACAGCGCCGAGCGACCGGGCTGGGGGTCGATCGTCTCCCGCACCGCGGTGTGGCCGCTGTCGTCCTTGGTGACGATGACGGCATCGCGCAGCTTCAGCGACCCCTTGACCGCCAGCCCGGTCGCCGCCGTCAGGAACTCCTGCGCGCGCAACGCATCGGGCAGTGACACTCCCACCAGGTACTGATCGGGCTTGTCGTTCTTGTCGTTCATGCGCAGCACGGTACCCAGATCGATGGTCAACCAACCACCGGATCGCCGCCATCCACGGATGCTTCGGGAAGCACGCCCGAGGGAGTGCCGCCCGGATTCTGCTTCCGGAAGCCGTGCGACCAGGCCGGCGCACCGACCTGCCGGGACCAGCCGGGTGGACGAGGTGGCCGGCTCAGGCGAACGCGGAGATCGCGCTGAGCACACCGAAGACGATGAACACGGCCCCGGCGATGCGCTGCACCAGCTGCAAGGGCACGTGCTGCACGATCCATCTGCCGGCGGTCACTGCCAGCGCCGCCACCGTCGCGAGCGCGCACCAGGCCCCGAGGGCCACCGCAATCGGCGCGGAGTAGCGGGTGGCGATGCCGGCCGTGGCCAACTGGGTGAGGTCACCGAACTCGGCGAGACCGACGACCGATGCCGCCGTCAGCGCCACCCTGCGGAACGACACCTCGGAAGGGCCGTCGTTGGCGGCGACATCGTCGTCGCCGTCTCCGCGGAGCAGCACGGTGCCGCCGACGAGGAACAGCACGGCGACCGCGAGCCGTACCGGCATCGTCGGCAGCCGGCGCAGCAACGAGCCGATGCTGACGGCGAGCACCACGTGCAGGACGAACGCCGACGAGACACCGACCCAGACCGCCAGTGGCCGGCGGAACCTGGTGGTCAGCACCAGCGACGCGACCATGGTCTTGTCGGGCAGCTCCGCGAGGAACACCGTGCCGAACGCGACGAAGAAGGCGGCGATCATGTGTCGAGCTGCTGAATGCGCGCCGCATGGCGAGCATGGCTGCGCAGCACGTGCGACAGGTCGGGATGCACGATCTCGCCGTCGCGCACCACGAACGCACCGTTGACGATGGTGTGCCAGGCGCTCACGGGCCCGCACCGCAACCAGGCCTCGACCGGGTCGGCCAACGCGCCCGCGAACGCAGGGCCGGTGAGCTTCCAGACCGCGATGTCGGCGACGGCGCCAGGCGCGATCACACCGAGCTCACCCTCGCGACCGAGGCAACCGGCGCCGCCGAGCGTCGCCATCTCCAATGCCATCCGAGCCGTGCCGGCGTGCGCGCCGTCGCGCAGCTTGGCCAGCAGCATCGCCTGGCGGGCCTCCATCCACAGCGAAGCGCAGTCGGCCGACGAGGAGCCGTCCACACCGAGCCCGACCTTCACTCCTGCCGCCCGCATCGCGACGATCGGTGCGATGCCCGACGACAGGATGAGGTTGCTGCTGGGGCAGTGGGCCACACCGATGCCGGCGGCGCCGAGCCGGCGCTGCTCGTCGTCGTCGGGCATGACGCAGTGCGCCACCCACGTGCGGTCGGTGCACCAGCCGGTGCGTTCGAGGTACTCCATCGGTCGGCAGCCGAAGGTGGCGAGAGAGAACGCATCGTCCTCGGAGTTCTCCGCGAAGTGAGTGTGCAGCCGGACGTCGAGCCGCTCGGCCAGCTGAGCACTCTGCACCATCAGCTGCTCGGTCACGCTGAACGGGCTGCACGGCGCCAGCGCCACCCGCACCATCGCTCCATGGCTGCGGTCGTGGTGCCGTGCGACGGCCGCCTCGCCGGCCGCCAGGATCTCGTCGTCGTCGGTGACGACGTCGTCGGGCGGCAGTCCGCCGTCCTTGTGGCTGAGGCTCATCGAACCGTGCGTCGGGTGGAACCGCACACCCAGCTCGCGGGCGGCCGCGATCTCGGCGCCCAGCAGGTCGCCGGCGCCGCGTGGGTGCACGTACAGGTGGTCGCTGCTGGTGCTGCAACCGCTGAGGGCCAGCTCGGCCAAGCCGACGAACGCGCTCGCATACACCGACTCCTCGTCGATCGCCCGCCACAGCGGGTAGAGCGACTGCAGCCAACCGAACAACGGCTTGTCCGTCATCGGCGGGTACGCCCGGGTGAGGTTCTGGTAGATGTGGTGATGCGCGTTGATCAGGCCAGGGGTGACGAGGCAGTCGGCTACATCGACGGTGCGGGCGGCGACGGGCGGCGGCTCGGCGGCCGAGCCCACGGCTTCGATCAGGTTGCCGGTGATCGCCACCCAGCCGCCGGGCAACTCACGGCGCGTGGCATCGACGGTGGCCACCGTCAAGGCGTTACGGATGAGCAGGTCGGCCATTTCGGTGCTCCGATCAGTCGAGCGAGTCGAGGATCGATCGCACGTCGTCGACGGTGGTGCGGGGGTTCACGACGCAGATTCGCAGCACGGTCTCGCCTGCCCACGCGGTGGGGACCACGAAGGCGGCGCCGGCGGCGAGCATGCGATCGCTCCAGGCCTGATACTCGTCGGGCCCCCAACCCTTGCGACGGAACAGCACGACGCTGAGCTCGGGCTCCATGATCAGCTCGAGGCGCTCGTCGTCGCGAATCATCCGTGCTGCCTCACGCGTGACGGTGAGCGACGCCTCGACCGCGTCGCGATAGGCCGCCGTACCGTACGTGGCCAGGCTGAACCAGAAGGGAAGGCCACGTGCGCGGCGCGACAGGTGATGCGCGTAGTCGCTGGGGTTCCAGCCGGCGCCGTCATCGAGGTGATCGTCGTTGTGCAGCACGTCGAGGTACTCGGCGTGCTGCGTGTGCGCTGCCTTCGCAACGGTCGGGTCGGCGTACAGCAGAGCGCAGCAGTCGAACGGAGCGAACAGCCACTTGTGCGGATCGACGATGAAGCTGTCGGCGCGCTCGATGCCGTGGTAGCGAGCACGCACGCTGGGCGCGGCGAGACCGGCGCCGCCATACGCACCGTCGACGTGGAACCAGACGCCGAGCTCGGCGGCCACATCGGCAGCCGCATCGAGATCGTCGATCACGCCGGCGTTGGTGGTGCCGCTCGTGGCAACGATCGCGAAGACCCGCTCACGATCCTCCGGCGCCAGCGCGGCGACGGCCTCGCGCAGGTTCTCGACGTGCAGGCGGCCTTCTTCGTCGGAGGTCACCGACACCTCGTCGGTGTCCATGGCGCGGCACGCCTGGGCGATGCTGCTGTGCGCCCCCTTGGACGAGATGATGAGGCCGCGAGTGCGATCGAACTGGCCGCCTGCGCGATGCCGCCACCGGTAGCGAGCGGCAATCAGCGCGCTGAGGTTGCCGGCGGTACCGCCGCTGACGAACACGCCGCCGGCCTGGGCCGGCATGCCCGCAAGGTCGGCGATGTAGCGCAACGCCTCGTTCTCGGCGAAGACGGCACCCCCGCCCTCCATCCACGACCCTGCGTAGATGCTGGAGGCGCCGACGATCAGGTCGAACAGGATGCTCGCCTCGGTCGGTGCGGCAGGCACGAACGACAAGAAGCGAGGGTGGTCGACGGAGATGCAGGCAGGCGCCAACACCTCGCCGAAAACCCGCAGCGCCTCCAACCCTCCCAGCCCGCGTTCGGTGACGGTGCGACCTGCCATCGCCTTCAGCTCGGCCAGCGTGCGCGGCCCATCGAGCGGAGGCTCCATGCGCACTCGATCCACTGCGTAGCGGACGATGGCTTGAGTGAGCACCTCCATGGAGGCGTCGTGCTGATGCATGGTCGCCAGTCTGCCAGTTCGCCGAGGTCGTCGGGCGGGGGCACGACGCGAAGTGACCCCGGCACCGTTACAAGCGGCCCGGGGTCGTGGCTGCAGCCTGTGGAGACTGCAACGCCCTCAGGCTATCCACCCCTTCGCAGAACAGCGGAGGGGTCAGTAGTTGGTGTCGAGCAGCTCGCTGCCTGCGTTGCGCTGCTCGCCGTCGCGGTTGAGCAGGAAGCCCAGCAAGCCGGCGATCGTGACCGAACCCATGATGGCGATCACGGGGAAGATGAGCAGGGCGACGACGATGGCAATGGCACCAGGCACGTAGTCAGCCTACTACTCGGCGGTGAGTGGCTTGAAAGCCCAGGCCTCGATCTCCACCGCGCCGCCGGCCGGCAGTGCGGCCACGCCGATGGTGCTGCGGGCGGGCCGGCTGTCGCCGAAGCCGGCCACGTAGGCCTCGTTGAACGTGGCGAACGTCTCCATGTCGGTGAGGAAGCACAGTGTCTTCGCCACGTCGGCGACGGTGGCGCCCATCGAGGCAAGCTGCCCCTTCAGGTTCTCGACGGCTTGCGCAGTCTGCGCGAACACGCCGCCGTCGACGATGGCGCCGTCCTTCAGGCCGAGCTGGCCGCTGACGATGATCCAGTCGCCGGCGCGGACTGCAGGGGTGTAGGGGCCGAGGGGTTTCGTCATGACCGCATCGTAGGCCACCGTTGCGGAAAGCCGGCATGTCGCCACGCGGCCAGCGCAACTGCGGCGAACACCGCGTCGGAGCCGTTCACGGGCGCGCTGTCGGATGGCTGGATGGTCACCTCGACGGCAGGTGTGTCGATCGCGCGCAACACGCCGAAGCTCCGGATGGTGAGGTCGCGCGGCACCCCGTCGGCACCGACGACGATGCCCTCGCTGCGCACCCAGCCCAACGCCATGTGCACCGCACCGATGCAGTAGCTGCGCAGCACCACCTCGTCGAGCACCGCTCCACACGCAACCTCCACCACCACCAGCTCGTCGGTGATGTCGGCTCGGGCACGTGCTCCGTTCGGTGCCATCACCCACCCATCCGCGGGAGCGATCAGCACCAGCGCCTCCGCCCAACCAGCAGCCCGCAGTGCTGCCGACGTGGGCGGCCCGGGTACGTCGACCTCTTGCACCACCAAGCCGGGAGCGACGCGCGCGATTGCGGCAGCAATGCCGGAAGTGCGCGCCACCCGTACGACACCCGTGCCGTCCGCGCGCACCCCGGCGGCCAGTGGAGGGCGCTTGGGGGTGCGGCGCACCACGTCCTCACGGCTGTAGCGCGCGACCACTGCCCTGTCGTGCTCTGCGGCCAGCCGCCTCGCCGCCACCGCGACCTCCGGTACCGGCTCGCCCGCCTTGCCACCGAACGCTCCCCCGTTGGTCAGTGGGCCGATCGGCTCACCCCCGGGCAGGCACCATGCGGCGTCCGGTTCCAGATATGCAGGTTCCACCCACGTGGTCTGCAGCGTGCGGACCCATTCGCCCGGCGGCACTTCGATCGGCCACCGCAGCGGCTCGGTGGTGCGCCGGCCGGGCGCTGTGCCGGCGCCCTTGCGCGCCTGCTGCAACGTCTCGGCCACGATCCACTCACCGCCGGCGGCGCGTACGGCGACCAGCGCATCCGCCGGTGCCGTGTCGGCGGCGAACCCGCCATGGCCCAGCGCCACAGAGG
>JBAVTH010000592.1:0-1624 GCA_049696035.1 Ilumatobacteraceae bacterium | reverse complement strand
GTCTCGGGCTGTGGCTGCGCCGCTGGCGCGCCCTGACGACGCAGGACCGTGGAAACGACGTTCTGGCGCTCCGGCGCGAGACAATCTCGCAGATCACGCCGGCGCATGCGCTCGAGACCTCCGATCACGTCCCGAGGGGTGGTGTAGGAGGCCGTCGGCCTGAAGTGGGCCGGGCAGCGGTCAGTCGACCATGGCGGGCAGGCTGACGAGGTCAGTATCGCCGGTGGCGTTGAGGGTTTCCAGAGGCATGTAGCGGCGCTGGACGCTCCATTCGTCGTTCTGCTCGAGCAGGATGGCGCCGACGAGGCGGACGATGGCGTCCTCGTTGGGGAAGATGCCGACGACGTTGGTGCGCCGCTTGATCTCGGCATTGAGGCGCTCGAGCGGATTGGTCGAGGCGATCTGTGCCCAGTGCGCGCTCGGGAAGGCGCGATGTGCGAGCACATCGTGCTCGGCGCTATCCATGATCCCGGCGAGCTTCGGGAAGCGTTTGCGCAAGCTGTCGGCGACCTTACGCCACTGCTCGTGGGCTGCCTCGCGGGTGTCCTGGGCGAAGATCGTTCGCAGCATGGCCGCCACCATCGAACGTTGCCCCGACGGCACCGAGCCCAGGCAGTTGCGCATGAAGTGCACACGGCAGCGCTGCAGCGTCGCATGCAGCACCTTCGAGGCCGCGGCACGCAGCCCCTTGTGGTCGTCGGCGATGACCAGCTGCACACCACGCAGGCCGCGATCGGTCAACGAGCGCAGGAAGGTCTTCCAGAACGGCTCGGCTTCGGAAGGTCCGACGGCCAGGCCGAGCACCTCGCGGCGCCCGTCGGTGTTGGCGCCGGTGGCGATTATCACGGCCACGTGCACGATCCGGCCGCCCTGCCGCACGCGCACGTAGGTGGCGTCGATCCACACGTAGCGCCACTCGCCCTCGATCGGCCGCTTGAGGAAGGCCTGGACGCGCGTGTCGATCTCCTCGCACAGCCGCGACACCTGGCTTTTGGAGATGCCGGACATGCCCATCGCCTTGACGAGATCGTCGACCGAGCGCGTCGAGATGCCCTGAACGTACGCTTCCTGGATGACGGCGATCAGCGCCTTCTCAGCGGTCCGGCGTGGCTCCAGGATCGATGGGAAGTAGGCACCCTGCCTGAGCTTCGGGATCTTCAGGTCGATGCGGCCGGCGCGTGTCTCCCAGGCCCGCTCCCGGTAGCCGTTGCGCTGGTTGGTGCGCTCTGCCGAGCGCTCCCCGTAGGCTGCCCCGGTCAGCGCCTCGACCTCGGCATCCATCAGCCGGCCGGCCGCGAGCGCCAGCAGCTCGCGCACGAAATCCCCATCGGCGCGCTTCTCGATCAGCTCCAATAATGCTTGTCTCTCGTCGGTCATCGTCGGTGTCCTCAGGTTGCGTTGGTGCTTCGCAAACCCGACCCAACCTCATGTGCCGACGATGACCAGCCTCTCGCCGTGACCAGCTGGGGATAACCCTCAGCCGGCCGCCAAAGCTGGTGTCTTCCTCCTACACCACGTCCAGGGACACGATCTTGAACGGCCCATCCGAACGTGAGCAAGCGTCAGCCGAACGCGAGCAATCGTCAGCCGCCGGTGCCTCCGTCCGCGATGCGTTGGTCGGCAC
>JBAVTH010000591.1:0-4990 GCA_049696035.1 Ilumatobacteraceae bacterium | reverse complement strand
TCGATCTCGATCGTGACCGTGCCGTCGGGGCCGGTGCCGGTGATCACGCCGGTGTGGCCGGGCAGGATGCTGGCCTCCTCCAGGAAGTCGAGCACGCCATCGGCGAACTCGAGTTCCTCGGGGATGCGGGCCACTGTGAACGACGCGCCCACCGCGATCTGCGACAGCGGCACCATCGCCGTCGCCGCGTACAACGAGCCCGGGATCGGGTTGCCGTGCGGGCAGGTGGTGGGGTTGCCCAGCACGCGATCCATCGCGGCCTCGACCGCGTCGCTCATCACGTGCTCCCACTTGCCGGCCTCGTGATGCGCATCGGCCCACGACAGGCCGAGCATGTCGGTGAGGAAGCGCTCGGCCAGACGATGCCGGCGCACGACGCGCTGCGCCAGCCGTTGGCCGTCGGCAGTGAGCCGGATGGCGCCGTCGGTGGTGATCAGGCCCTCGGTGTCGAGCCGGCGGATCATCTCGCTGACGGCCGGGCGGCTGACCTGCAGGCGCTCGGCGATGCGCGCCTGGATGACCGCGACATCGTCTTCCTGCAGCTCGAAGATGCACTCGCAGTACTCCTCGAAAGCAGGGTGGTGCTCTCCGACAGCGGGCATGCCGGCAAGGCTAGCGGCGGCTATCGGCGGCGCAGCCAGCTCTCGCCGCGACGCAGGCGACGCTCGAGCTCGGTGTTGGTGGCGCTGCCCACCGAGGTGATGTTGGCCAGCCGGTTCAGCTCCATCTGCACGCGGGCGTGGCCCCAACCGGTGTAGTCGACGAGGTGCTTGGCCAGCTCCATGTTCTTCTCGCGCAGCTCCTCCTTGCGTTCGGCCACGCTCTTCGAACCGGTGAGCGGGAAGCCGGCGTCGGTGGGCACCTCGGGCAGCTCCAGCGCATCGTCGAGCGCCACCGACTCGTCGGGCTCGGGGATCTCGGGCTCGTCGTCGAAGTGGGTGATGCCGTCCTCGGTGAACGCATGCACCGACATGCCGGTGGCGGTGGACGACAGCACGCTGAACAGCGACAGCTGCTCGGGCAGCAGATCGAGCTCCTTCATCGCCTCGCGCTCCAGATCGGCCTGGGAGAACTCGTCGTCGCGGTCGGCCGGCGGCTTCAGCACGTGGCGGCGGGATTCGGCGATCTGGAACGCGTGCTGCCGCAGGCGCGGATCGTCGGGCAGGTACACGTACGCCTTCTGGCCGGGCAGGCCGCGTGTCCAGCGCACGAACCGGCCGACGGCCTGGCGGAAGAACAACTCCGTGACGACCGTGCTGGCGTACACGCCCACTCGCAACCGCGGGATGTCGACTCCTTCGCTGACCATGCGCACGGCCACCAGCCACGGCCGGGTGCTGCTGGCGAAGCGGGCGATCTTGCTGCTGGCATCGGGGTCGTCGCTGACCACGATCTCGGGCTCCACGCCGAAGCGCGTGCGGATCAGGCGCGCGATGTCGCGGGCGTGGTCCTGGTCCATGCAGATGGCGAGCGCTCCCGCGTCGGGCTGGGTGCGGCGGATCTCCTGCAGGCGATCGTTGGCCTGACCCATCACCACGGCCAGCCAGTCGCCTTCCAGGCTGAGTGCGGCGCGCAGGCGATGCGAGGAGCCGGTGCGGTCGAGATCGTCGTGGAAGTTGGCGCTGACGATGCTGCCGTCGGGGGCGCTCCACTCCATCAACCCGTCGAAACGGGGGAAGTAGACCGGGCGCACGACGCCGCCGTCGCGCAGCGCATCGGCGTAGCCGTACGTGAAGTCGGGCTGTGCCTCGCCGCCGACACCGGTCTCCTCGTAGCGCACGAACGGGATGCTGGCGGTGTCGCTGCGGAACGGCGTGCCGCTGAGGCACAGGCGTCGGTTGGCCAGCTCGAAGGCGGTGCGCACTCCGTCGCCCCACGCCCGCTCGTCACCGGCGTGGTGCACCTCGTCGAGGATGACGAAGGCATCGTTCGACAGGCCGCGCAGCTTCTTGGCGGTATCCGCGGTGGACACCTGCTGGTAGGTGGTGACGATGCCGTGCACGTCCTTCGCCACCCCGTCGGCGGGCGACCACTGGTGGTCGAGGTGCAGCCCCATGCGATGCGCGGCTTGCACCCACTGCGTCTTGAGGTGGGTGGTGGGAGCCACCACGACCAGGCGCCGCCGCTCGTTGGCGAGGGCCCATCGCGCGCACGCGAGTGCGAACGTCGTCTTGCCGGCCCCGGGCGTGGCCACCGTCAGGAAATCGGACCGCTCGCTGGCCGCGAACTTGTCGAACGCGGCGCGCTGCCACGGACGGAGTTGGACACGGTCGCTCATGAGGACTGCTCAGTCTGGCGTGGCACAAGCGCACGATCGCGGAGGATCGCGAATTCAGATGACGCAGATGTCGAACGCGGCGATGGCCTGCAGCTGGGAGACGATCTCCTGCAGCGCCGCCGGCGCCGGTTCGGCCAGCGGCGGCGTGTGCGGGCGGGCACCGTGGGCGCGGAACCCGATCACCTTCAGCCTCATCGTCGGGTCGACGGCTGCCAGCCACTGCCCGGTGCGGCGCACCAGCTCGGGCCGGTCGTTGACCCCGGCGAGGATCAGCAGCCGCACCTCGTAGAGCACGCCGAGGCCGTGCAGCTGCTGGATGCCGGCCAGCACCTCGCCGTTGGGCTGCCCGGTCATCTGCTGGTGGATCAACGGGTCGAGGCACTTGAGGTCGATCATCGCCCCGTCCATCACCGGTGCCAGCTGTGCCCACGTCTCGGGGCCGCATGCGCCGTTCGAGTCGACGAAGCAGGTGAGGCGGGCCAGCTCGGTGTCGGCTTTGATCGCGGTGAACAGAGCGTGCACGAACGGCGCCTGTTGGGTTGCCTCGCCACCGGAGACGGTGACCCCGCTGAGGAACGGCGCGGCCCGACGGATGGCGGCGAGCAACTCGTCGAGGTCGATCGCGAAGTGCTCGCCGGTGGCGGCCGGGATGGTCTGCGGGTTGTGGCAGGCCACGCAGTCGAAGTTGCAGCCCTGGAGGAACACGACGAAGCGGTTGCCCGGGCCGTCGACGTTGCTGAACGCGATCGTGTCCGCCACCATGCCCTTCATCGGGTGCGTCGCTTCATGCCCGGTGTGTCCGTCGTGCCGGCGGGCGGTCAGCGCGGGTCGCGCTCGTGGCAGCCGATGCGCTTCACCGCTCGCTGGGTGAGGTGGTAGGCGTTCTCGCTGCCGGCGGCGAGGTAGTCGCTGCTGTGACGGGCGCCGTCGCCGGCTGCGATCGCGGCCAGATCGCTCTTGCGCACCAGGTAGCCGGTGATGCGGACGAACTCGTTGCCGTCGAGGTTGAACGTGAAGTCGCGCATGCCCTGCGCGAACGCGCCGCGGATGATGTCGACCACCGCCTGCGGGTTGCGCACCGCGGTCTCGTCGACGTGGAAGATGTCGCTGATGCCGCTGGCGAAGAAGCGGTGGTGCGGCGCGCAGGTGGTGATGTGCTGGAGCATGCCCGGCTCGTCGCCGACGGGGATGCGGGTGCCGGCCGTGACCTCGTTGTCGAGGTCGATGCCGCTCTGGCTGTGCAGGTAGCAGCGGCCATCACCGCCGGCGCAGTACGGCATCGGGCGTGCTGCCACCAGCTCGGCGACGCGCTCGACGATGCGCCGGCTCAGTGCATCGGCCGCCACGTCGTGCCCGTAGCGGGCGTCGGCGTGGCCGTCGGCCGCCATCAGCAGGTTCACGCACTCGGCCAGCCCGAAGATGCCGAACATCGCCGAGAAGCGGTCGATGTCGATCAGTCCCTCCGCCGCCAGCCAGTGGCTGTCGAAGAAGTGCTGCTGCTCCACGAGGCTGCGGATGCGGGCCTCGGCCAGCTCGGCGGTCAGCTCCACGAAGTGAGGGAGGGTGGCGGCGAGGAACGACTCGGTGCTGCCTTCGTGGCGCAGCGCCACCTCCTTCAGGTTCATGCGCACCAGCGTGTGGGCGCCGCCGCCGATCTTCAGCGAGTTGTAGCAGCTGACCGCCGCGTACTGCTGGCCGTGGTCGCCGACCATCATCGGATGGTTGACGAAGTGCGGCTTGCCGGTCTCGAACACGGTGCGCACCGCGTCGTCGATCAGGTCGTCGGGCGTGATCTCCGGGTCGACCTTGAGGGTGATGTTGGGGACGGCCTGGCGCAGCGACCGCTCGACTCGCAGGATGGAGCGCGTGATGCGGCTGTCGTGCGGGCCGAGATCGAGGTGCACGAACGCATCGGGCAGCATCCGGTCGATGGCGATCCAGAAGCGTCGCAGCCTGGCGTCGAGCATGGCGTCGGTGAGGTCGTCGTCGACGAACGGCGCCAGCACCTTGTCGAGGTCGCCCAGGTACACGGGGTAGGTGGTCACGCTGGGCACCTGCGAGTACATGATCTGCAGGAACGAGAGCGCGTCGTCGAGGTCTGTCGGCGGTGGCATCTCCAGGTACGCCAGGCCCTGGCGGACGGCCTTCTCGTAGTCGGGGAGGATGTAGCGGGCGGTGAACGGCGCGTTCCCCTCGTACATGTCGCAGATCACCCGGGCGGCGAGCGCCTCCTCGCACGCCTCGGAGATGATCGGGTAGGGGAGTGCATCGGTGGCCAGCGCGGCGAGCCGGCGCACCTTCTGGTCGTACCCCAGCGCGCCGTCCTGCACGATCGCCTGGGCTCGTGCCTCCAGCTCGTTGGCGGCGTCGGTGTTCAGGGCCATGCACTCACGGTACGGATGTCTGCCGGGCGTGTGCAGGGCCGAAGGTCGGTACGGTGCCGCGGCGGCTTCCCCACCGGACACGAGCAAGTGAAGGAACCGATGCACGATCTCGGACAGTTGTTGCACGATGCGGGTGGCGCCAACCCGCGGCTGGCGCTGGCGTCGGTGAAGGCGCTCGCCGATGAGACGGATTGGCTGCTGGTGCGGGCCGTGCGCCTGGCTCGCGCCGAGGGCTACGACTGGGGCCGGATCGGGCGGCTGCTGGGCGTCAGCAGGCAGGCCGCCCGCCAGCGCTTCGAGCGGCTCGCACCGCTGGTGGGCCCCATGC
>JBAVTH010000590.1:0-3213 GCA_049696035.1 Ilumatobacteraceae bacterium | reverse complement strand
GCGGCGAACAACGCCTCCGGGCTGCCCTTCGGCGACCCGGTGCCCAACTCGTTCCCCAAGGGCGACCCCTACTGCTACCAGGCGCCGCCGAGAGGCACGAACAACTCGATCGTCCCACCCGTTCTGTGCGGCACGGACTGGATGCCGTACGCGCGCAACTTCGCCGATGCGGCACGCATCGGCCGCATAGCGTTCGACGGCGCCAAGATCATCGACAACCCGAACGCGCTCGGCTCCGGTGATGTGTGGACGCGAGATGTGCCGCAGTACCTCGGCACTCGTTCGATGCTCACGCTGACGGATACGCCGTCGGCGATGCAGTTCGGTTTGCAGATGGCCAGGCTCAGCCGCGCCGGCGACGACGGTGCCGGCCGCGCCTTCGTCCGGCCGGACACCGAGAGCATGACCAGCGGTGTCGCCGCGATGGCGGCCGGATCGGTTCCTGCAGTGCGCGAGCCGGCACCCTCGGCGAGCGCGCCGGGCGCCTACCCACTCACCACCATCACCTACGCCGCCGTCGCTCCCCTCAGCCTCGACGCGCCGGCCCGCAGCGACTATGCGGCATTCGTGGAGTATGCGGCCGGGCCCGGCCAGGTACCCGGCCTCGAGCTGGGACAGCTGCCACGCGGGTATGCCCCGCTGCCCACCGACCTGCAGGTGCAGGCGATGTCGGCGGCCGGCCAGATCCGAACGATCACGGCCCCTGTGGAGGAGACCACCACGACCGCCGTCGTGACCACCACGACCGCGCCGGTGGTCACCGCCGCACCACCGCTGACGCAGCAGACGACGCGCTCGACACCGCGCAGCAACCCTCCGACCGCGACGCAGGCCACCCCCGCCGCAACCGTTCCGGCGGTGACGGAACCGGTCGTCACGGAGGCGTCGACCACCACGGTGCCGGCAGCGGTCGACGAGGCGGACATCCCCAAGGCGACGGCGCCGTTGGTGCTGACGCCGTTCGTGGCGTTGGCGAAGAGCCGCTTCGCCGTGCCCGGTCTGGGAGCGATGGCGCTGAGCTCGGCGCTGGGAGTGCTGGAGATCACCAAACGCCCGCGACGGAAGCTCATCGGCGACCTCGATGCGACGGAAGCCGGCGAAGAGGGCGAGGGCTGAGATGGCGCGTTCTCCTCATGGCACCGCGCGCCCCGTGTGCCGCGCGTTGGCGGCGTTGTTCGTCGTCTCGTGCTCGCTCGCTTCGGCGCAGGCAACTGCAGCGCCAGTCTCTCCGACGCGAAGCGGTGATGCGCTGGTGGCCGATGCGGACGACCCCACGACGGACCTGAGCCGTGGCGACGAGGACACCGCCTTCACGTTCCGCTTGCCCGCGGGCACTGCCTGCCCGGGCGACAGCATGCACGACAACTGGAGGGTGCAGACCTTCATGGTGCCCGCTGACGCCGACGTCGGGAAGCTCTCCTATGGCGTGATCGGGCCCGATGGTGCCAGCCAGTACGCCCTGTTCGGCGCCGACGACAACGCGCGGTCGTACGTCAACCTCCTCACCCAAGCCAACGGTGTCGCCGGCCAGCCCGGCCTGATCGGTGCGCTTCCGCGGTTCGACTTCGTAGTGGTCGCCGGCCAAGCGCTCCCCAGTGGCAACTACCGCATCGGGTACGCCTGCACCTACTTCGGAGCGACCGCGACCTACTGGGATGCCGAGATCGTGGTCACCGCCGGTTCCGGCGGTCTGTCCTGGCATCTCGTCGGCGCCCCGCCGGCGCCCTCAGAGCCCGAGCGTCGTACGACCGTGTGGGTCGTGTTCATCGCAGGGTCGATCGCAGCAGCGGCGCTGGCGTGGCTCGTCCTGCAACGTCGCGGCCGTTCCAGCACACCTCGTTCCAAGGAGTCGAAATGATCCAATCCCTTTCCGTGCGACGCCGAGTCGCCCGCAACGTTGCACGAGGCGGCGCGGCCCTCTCCTCGCTGATGTTGGTGGTGAGCTTCGGTGCATTCGTCAGTGGCGGGCAGCATGCTGCCGCAGCGGCGGTGGACGGTGGCGCCATCACGGTGAACCAAGGCGGCAGCAACCCGTTGGTGCCGATCACCAGCGGTGGCAGCTCGACGGCCTTCTTCCTCAACCCGCCATCTGCCGCTGCATGCCCTGGCGACTCGGCGACCGGCGGCTACCGCGTGCAGAGCTACATGGTGCCCGCGAGCGTCGATCCGACAACCCTCACCTTCGGGCTCACGGGCCCGACGCCGACGGGCGAAGGCGCCGCGTTCCGTCAGCCGCTGTGGACGAGCCTCGGCTCCACCTGGGTCAACAAGACCACGGCAGTCACCACCGGCCTGCTGATCAGCCTTCCGACGATCTCCTTCGCGTGGGCGACCGGGGGCCTCACCACCGTTCCGGCCGGCACATACAACCTGGGCTTCGCCTGCACCAAGAACGCCGGAGCCCAGCTCGACAAGTACTGGAACGTGCAGCTCACGATCGCTGCCAGCGCCTCCGATCCGCTGGGCTTCGCCTGGACCGTCGCCGCCGGGTCGGGCACCACGACGACCACGACGACGACCACCACCACGACGGCCGCGACCACGACCACGGTCGCCGGCACCACCACGACGGTGCGCACCACCACGACAGTGGGCGGCAGCTCCACCACCTCGACCGTCGCCGCCTCGTCGACATCGACAACCACCACTGCATTCGTCCTCTCGGGTGCGGGTTCCGCGGGCAGCGGCTCGATCGTGTCGACCGGATCGTCGCCGACACCGATCGTGGTGTGGGCCGTGCTCCTGCTGGTCTTCGGCCGGATGACACTTCTTCTCGGCCGCCAGGTCAGGGTGCTCCCGCCCAAGTCGCGATGACGATGACCGCGACGCTCGAACGCAGCCAGCCCGTCGCCACGCGGCGCCGGGCGCGGGCGACCCGCGCCACCAGGGTCGCCCGAGCCGACCTGCCACCGCTGAGCGCCCGCCTGCAACTGGTGCGAGCCGCGCTGGTGCTGTTGCTGGTGATGACGGCAACGCTCGTGCTGCAGCTCGTTCTGATCAGTTCGCTGCAGCAGACCGCCGCGCAGGGTCGCGCGTTCGACGACTTCCGCTCGCAGCTCGCGAGAGGCGTCGCCCCCATCGGGCCCACCGACGCGGATGGCAAGCTGCTCGCGTCTGGCACGGCTGTCGCGTTCATCGAGATCCCGTCGATCGGTCTCCATCAGGTCGTCGGTGAGGGCACCAGTTCCGGCGCATTGTTCGACGGTCCCGGCC
>JBAVTH010000589.1:0-6107 GCA_049696035.1 Ilumatobacteraceae bacterium | reverse complement strand
GTGGAGCCGGCTCGCGACGGGCGCGGCCGCCCAACGCGGCCCGACCGGTGGAGGGGTCGATGGGTGCCGGGCGAGCGGGGGGCGGTGCCACCGCTGCGGAGGCCAACTGGTGTTCGAGGCGATCGATGCGATCGAGCAGCACCGACATGTCGTTGCTGGCCGCCTCGTGGGTGAGCTGCACCAGCGCCACCTCCAGCAGCAGCCGTGGATCCGGCGCGTGGCGCATCTCGACCAGCATCTCGCCCAACCGCTCCATCGCCCGTACGGTGGCCGCGGCGCCCAGGCGCTGCGCCAGCGACGAAACCTCCTCGGCGCGCTGCACCGGCAGCTGCACCAGCTCGGGGGCCATCAGCGAGAGGAAGCAGTCGCGCAGGTGACGCACGATGTCGTCGGTGAGCGTGCGCGGGTCGCGACCCTGCTGCACGGCCAGCGCGACCACCGTGAGTGCGCGGCCGGGATCGTGCTCGATGAACGCCTCGATGAACTCGTCGAGCGGGGTGATGTCGAGTGGCTCACCGCCGCCGGAGGCGACCAGCTCCAGCGCCGACACGGTGTCGCGCGCGGACCCGCCGCCTTGGCGCAGCACCGACTGCAGGGCATCGTCGCTGAGATCGATGCCGGCGTCGCCGGCCAACCAGCGGATGTGCGACTCCATCACGTCCATCGGCAGCAGGTGGAACTGCAGGTGCTGCGTGCGGCTGCGAATGGTCTCGCTGACCTTCTGCGGGTCGGTGGTGGCGAGCACGAACACCACGTGCGGGGGCGGCTCCTCCAGCGTCTTGAGCAGGGCGGCCTCTGCCGCCTTGGAGAGCATGTGGACCTCGTCGAGGATGTACACCTTGTGGCGCCCGGGCGTACCCAGCGACGCCTTCTCGATGAGATCGCGCATGGCATCGACACCGTTGTTGCTGGCCGCATCGAGCTCGTGCACGTCGTAGCTGGTACCGCGCTCGACCGCAAGGCACGACGCGCACTCGCAGCACGGCTCGCCGTCTTGCGGGTTCTCGCAGTTGAGCACCTTGGCCAGGATGCGAGCCGAAGTGGTCTTGCCCGTGCCACGCGGGCCGGAGAACAGGTAGGCCTGCCCTTCACGGTGGTTGATGACGGCGTTGCGCAGCGAACGCACGACGTGTTCCTGCCCCTTCACCTCACTGAAGCGTCGGGGGCGGTAGCGGCGGTAGAGCGACTGCGTGGCCATCGCTGCGACTCTACCCAGGGGGTGCCACAGCGAGGGGCCGCAGGCGCCGGCAGCCGGCACTCCACAGCAGGGTGGACCCGTTCGGTGGCTGCTGGTGGCTAGCTTTGTTGCACTTCCATGAACACTTTCCGGCAGTTCGTACGCTCAGCCCGCGGATGGCTGCGCCCCCTCCTCACGTTCGGTGCGTCCGGCGGCCTGGCCGTCGGGCTCGCGGTCGTCGTCATCGGGTCGCTGTGGGCACCGACTGCGCTCGCCGCCGACAACTCGGTGGTCAGCTCCAACCCGGCCGCAGGCGCCACCCTCGACACCTCACCGACCAGCATCGAAGTCACCTTCGCCCAGCAGCTGGGCCCGAAGAACACGCTCAGCATGACCTGCAGCGGCAACGTGATCCCGCTCGGCACCACCGTGGTGCTGGCCGACCAGGTCACACTTTCGGCCTCGCTCATCTCGGCGGCGCCGAAGGGCGAGTGCACGGTGGCCTGGGTGGTCACGGACCCGAACCTGCAGTCGGCCGGCTCCAACAGCTTCACCTTCACGGTCGCCAACGATCCGGTGGCCACCACCACGCCGCCCACCACCGTGGCAGTCCCCGGCGACACCACCGCGCCGGCCACGGCGGCGGCACCCGCGTCCACCGGCACGGCCGCACCGGCGGGTGGCAGCGCGACCGACACGACGACGGGCTCGGGGAGCCAAGGGCCACTGGGCCTCTTCCGTCTGTTCAGCAACTTCGGCCTGGCCGTGCTCTTCGGGTCGCTGGTGCTCATCGCGATCGCCTGGCCCGAAGGCGTCGAGTACATCCTCACCGTGCGGTTCCTGCGCACCACCTGGATCTTCAGCCTGATCTCCACCTACCTCTTCGCCGGCGCCCTGGCCGCCTACCAGACGGGCTCCGGAATCGGGAGCGCCTTGCTGCCCACCGGGTGGGGCGACCTGCTCGACTCCACACCCGGCAAGGCTGCGCTGCTGCGACTGGTGTTCGTCGCCGCGACGGCCTACGCCGTGATGCGGCCCGAACGAACCATCGATCCCAGCAGCCAGTTGCCCGCTCTGGTGCCACCGGGCATCGCCGTCGTCACGATGGCGTTCAGCCGCGGCGGGTTCAGCCTCATCGAGAACGCAACAGGGGTGGTGCATGCACTGGCGATGGCGGTGTGGCTCGGTGGGCTGGTGCTGCTGTCGCGCGTGGTGCTCGCCGGCCCGGGCGAGGAAGACCTGGTGCACGCCGTTCGCGGCTTCTCCCGGCTCGCCACGCCCGCACTCGCGGCCACGGTGATCACCGGGCTCATCCAGATGTTCCAGCTGGATCGCGGTGCGTTCGACACCAGCCACGGCTTGGTCGTCATCGTCAAGGCCCTGTTCGTGTCGGTGATGGTCTTCGTCGGCGTCGCAGCCCGGCAGTTCATCAGCCAGCGCGTCGCGCGAGTCGACACCATGACCGCGCCGCTGGCAACCCGGCTACGCCGAGCGCTGGGCATCGAGGCGCTCATCGGTGTGCTCGTGCTGGCGCTCACCTCGTGGCTGCTGGCACTCGCTCCGCCTGGGCTCGCCGGCGGTGACGGCAACGGCTCGTTGCAGCTCGGCTCGTTGCACCGCTTCGTGAACCCCACCACCGGCGCCGAGGTGCAGGTGTCGTTCAGCGAGCGGGTGGGCGCCAACGACGTGCGCATCCAGGTGGTCGCGCCGCCCGCCGGCCTCACCGGCCTCAAGGTCGACTTCATCCCGCCGGTCAACTCCGCGGTCAACGGCATGTCGATCGACAACATCCCGCTCGTCGGCCTCACCGCCGCAGTGCTGGAGAAGAGCGATGGTTTCACACTGCTGGCCAGTGGCACCTGGACGGTGATCGTGAGCTCGAACGGCGTCGAGGTGGCCAGGGAAGACGTGTTCGTCGGCGGCGGCGGGCCCGCCGCCGAGACCAGCACCACGGTTTCCGGCTGAGCCGGGGGCGGCTCAGCCGGGGCGGCTCAGCCGGTGCCGCCGACGATGCTGGCGAACGGCACCGGTGTCGCAACGTCGAGCTGGTCGTAGGTGCACGACGACGGCTCACGATCGAGCCGCCAGTGGAGGAACTGCGAGCCGTGCCGGAACCGGCCTTCCTGGAGCTGGCCGAACGTCACCTCCGCCACTCGTTCGATGCGCAGCGGCACCCAGGTGAGGTCCTTGCCGGCGTTCCAGCGGCTGCCGGCGCCCGGCAGGCGCTGGCCGGGGTCGGCGGCGGCGTGCTGCCACTCGGCCCACTCACGCCACGGGTGCTCGATCGTCGCGTCGTGGGTGAGCGGTTCCAGTTCGGCCAGCAGCTCGGTTCGCCGCTTGGCAGTGAAGGAAGCCGCAACCCCGACGTGGTGCAGCTTTCCCTCACCGTCGTAGAGGCCGAGCAGCAGCGAGCCCACCCCCTTGCCGTCCTTGTGGATGCGATAGCCGGCGATCACGCACTCGGCGGTCCGGCGGTGCTTCACCTTCACCAGCGTGCGTTTGTCCGGTGTGTAGGGGTCGGTGAGCCGCTTGCCGATCACCCCGTCGAGCCCGCCCCCTTCGAACTCGGTGAACCACTGCCGGGCAACGGTGGCATCGGTGGTGGAGGGGCACAGGTAGATCGGCGCCGACGCGTCGCGCAGCACGTCGGCGAGCAGCGCGTGCCGCACCGACAGCGACTCGGCCATCAGGTCGCGGTCGCCGAGGGCCAACAGGTCGAAAGCGACGAACGAGGCGGGCGTCTCCGCCGCCAGCCGGCGCACTCGAGACTCGGCAGGGTGGATGCGCTGCAGCAGCGCATCGAAGTCGAGCCCGCTGTCGTCGGTGGCGGGCACGACGATCTCACCATCGACGACGCACTGCTGCGGTAGCTCGGCCAGCAGCGGCGCGACCAGCTCGGGGAAGTAGCGGGTGAAGGGCCGTTCGTTGCGGCTGGCGAGCTCGATGGACTCGCCGTCGCGGAACACGATGCAGCGAAAGCCGTCCCACTTCGGTTCGTACAGCCAGCCGTCGCCGGCCGGGATGTCGTCGGACAGCTTGGCCAGCATCGGGGCCAGCGGTGGCGAGATCGGCAATGCCATGAGCCCATCATGCCGCAGCCCCGTGCGTGCGCGGACCGTGACGCGTGTGACCGGAGCGATGCCCGCCCATTAGGGTTGGCCGACGTGACCCTTGACCCGAACGTGGCCGACCCGATGGCCGACAAGCTCCGCGACCTCCACGAACGACGCGAGCAGGCCCTCCACGCCGGCTCGCCCCGCTCCGTCGAGCGTCAGCACGAGAAGGGCAAGCTGCTCGCCCGCGAACGCATCGACGTGCTGCTGGATCCGGGCAGCTTCCAGGAGCTCGACATGCTCGCCCGTCACCGTGCCCATGCGGCAGGGCTGGAGGAGCGCCCGTTCACCGACGGCGTCATCACCGGCTGGGGCACCATCGACGGCCGCAAGGTGTTCGTGTTCAGCCAGGACTTCACCGTCTTCGGCGGCGCGCTCGGCGAGGTGTTCGCCGAGAAGATCCACAAGATGATGGACCTAGCGCTCAAGGTTGGCGCCCCCGTCATCGGCCTCAACGACGGCGCCGGCGCCCGCATCCAGGAGGGCGTGGTCAGCCTCGCCAGCTACGGCGGCATCTTCCATCGCAACGTGCTCAGCAGCGGCGTCATCCCGCAGATCTCCGTCATCCTCGGGCCGTGCGCCGGTGGCGCGGTCTACAGCCCGGCGATGACCGACTTCATCTTCATGGTGCGCGAGAGCAGCCACATGTTCATCACCGGCCCCGACGTGGTCAAGACGGTGACGGGCGAGGAAGTCACGCTCGAGGAACTGGGTGGCGCGATGAGCCACGCCAGCAAGAGCGGCGTCGCCACGTTCGTGAGCCCCGACGAGCGCGCCTGCCTGGAGGACGTGCGCTTCCTGATGAGCTTCCTGCCCTCCAACAACCTGGAGGAGCCACCGACGGTCGAGACCGGCGACGACCCGGACCGCCTGTGCGAGACGCTGCGCACCATCCTGCCGCCTTCGCCCAACCAGCCCTACGACATGAAGAAGGTCATCAAGGAAGTCGTCGACGACGGCGAGTTCTTCGAGTACTTCCCGCACTGGGCGCGCAGCATCGTCTGCGGCTTCAGCCGCGTCGACGGCAATCCGGTGGGCATCGTCGGCAACCAGCCGCTGATGCTGGCCGGCGTGCTCGACATCGAGTCCTCCGAGAAGGCCGCTCGCTTCGTGCGCACCTGCGATGCGTTCAACATCCCGTTGCTCACCTTCGTCGACGTCCCCGGCTTCCTGCCCGGTGTCGATCAGGAGTACGGCGGCATCATCCGCCACGGCGCCAAGCTGCTCTACGCCTACTGCGAGGCCACCGTGCCACGCATCCAGATCATCACCCGCAAGGCCTACGGCGGCGCCTACGTGGTGATGAACTCGAAGTCGATCGGCGCCGACCTCGCCTACGCGTGGCCCACCGCCGAGCTGGCCGTGATGGGCCCGCAAGGCGCCGTCGAGATCGTCTACCGCCGCGAGCTGCAGCAGGCCGCCGACCCGGTCGCCCGCCGTGCCGAGCTGGTGGCCGAGTACACCGAGAAGTACGCCAACCCGTACAACGCCGCCGAGCGCGGCTACATCGACGACGTCATCGACCCGGCCGAGACCCGGCAGAAGATCGTCGCCGGTCTGCGCATGCTGCGCACGAAGCGCGAAGAGCTGCCCCGCCGCAAGCACGGGAACGTCCCGCTGTGAACACCGAGATCTCCCCGGCGCCCACCGACGAGGAGGCCGTCGCCATCGTGGCCGCCGTCGAGGCCATGTGGCCCAAGCCCGTCATCTCCGCCGATCTCGAGAACCCGTTGCGCACACCCACCTGGCGCTTCAGTGGTCGCTGGTGGTCGCGGCCGTTGCCGGCGCGCCGCGACCGCCCGTTCCGCTGAGGGCCG
>JBAVTH010000588.1:0-2039 GCA_049696035.1 Ilumatobacteraceae bacterium | reverse complement strand
GTCCATGCGTTGAACGCGCTCCGAGAGGTCGTCGAGCCGCTGCACGCCAGCGGTGACGTCATGACCGCGGTCCAGTTGGCGGCAGCCACCTTCGGGGACGCCCGGCGAGTCAGCTACGGACTGCAAGCCGAACGTCTACCAGTGGTCATCGAGCGCCTCCGCCGCTCGGTCGACGAGGACAGCTTCGAGAAGTGGTGGGCAACAGGTGCCACCTTGGGGCTGTACGACGCGGTCCGGCTCGCCGCCGCCGCCCTCGACCGCCGCGCTCGGGAAGCGGGCTGAGCCTCAGGCAACCCTCAGCGAATCCACAAGCAGCCGGCGCGCCGTTGGCATCTCATGGTGCCATGACCATCACCGCACGTACCCCATGGCCCGCGAAGGGCACCACCGTCGTCACCGATGCCGGCCTCGAGACCTGGCTGCTGTTCCAACGCGGCGTCGACCTCCCGGCGTTCGCCGCGTACCCCTTGGCGGCGACCGAGACGGGCCGGGCCTTGCTCACCGAGTACCTGCAGCACTACGCCGAGATCGCTTCGTCGACCGGTGCCGCACCAGTGCTGGACGCGGCCACGTGGCGAGCAAACCCCGACTGGGCAGCCGTGGTCGGCCACGACCTCGACGCGCTCGGTTCCCACATCGATGCATGCGTGCAGGTGGTCGCCGACGTGCGCGCGACGTGGAGCGGCAACCAGCCGTTCCTGATCGACGGCCCCGTCGGCCCACGCGGCGACGGCTACCGCGTCGAAGACTCCATGACACCCGAGACCGCCGCCGACTACCACAGCTTCCAGGTCAGCCGGATGGCCGACGCCGGCGTCGACGTGATCACCGCGCTCACCATGGGGTACGTCGGTGAAGCCGCAGGGGTCGCGCTCGCCGCCAGCGCAGCCGGCGTGCCCGCCGTCGTGTCGTTCACGCTCGAGACCGACGGGCGCCTGCCGACCGGCATGCCCCTCGGTGAAGCGATCGAGGCCACCGATGCGGTGACCGGCGCCTACCCGCTGCACTACATGATCAACTGCGCGCACCCGACGCACTTCGACCATGTGCTCGATGCAGAAGCACCATGGGCACACCGGATCGGTGGCATCCGGGCCAACGCATCGGCACTCAGCCATGCCGAACTCGACGAGATGGTCGAGCTCGACGAGGGCGACCCCGACGACCTGGCGCGCCGGTACGTGGCGCTACGCGATCAACTGCCGAGCCTGCACGTCGTCGGCGGCTTCTGCGGCACCGACCACCGCCACGTCGCCGCCATCGCAACGGCCTGGCAGCGCTGAACTCGGCGGCCGTCGGGTTCCCGGCTCGAAGTGTCGGGCAAACCCTAGGCGCCAAAGTGCAACGATATCTTGGCGCGTGCCAAGCAACGGCCGCGGCGTCATCGCTACGTCCGGCCGACCGAAGGATGTCCACATGAACTCTCGAGCCGCCGGCATCGGCGCCCTTGCGCTGTCGGTGCTGCTCATCGGGTGCAGCGGCTCGTCGGCGTCCAACACCACCACGGCGCCAGCGGGAGCGGCGACGACGGGCCCCGAGACCACCGCCGCGCCGCCGAATACCGTCGAACCCACAACGACCATCGAACCCACGACGACTGCGAGCCCGTCGACCGTCAGCGACTCGGCGGCCGGCGCGCTCGAGACGTTCACCGCGCAGGTGTGGGCCGACAACTGGTTCTCGCTGTACGTGAACGGCGAGAAGGTCGGCGAGGACAGCGTGCCGATCACCACGGTTCGTTCGTTCAACGCCGAGACGATCTCGTTCACCGCCTCGTACCCGCTCATCATCGCCCTGGTGTCGAAGGACTACGTGGAGGGCGACAGCGGCCTCGAATACATCGGGACCGCACGCCAACAGATGGGCGACGGCGGGTTCATCGCCCAGTTCACCGACACGACAACGGGCAAGGTCGTCGCAACCACGAGCTCTGCCTGGAAGGGGCTCGTGATCTTCCGCGCACCCTTGAACACGGACTGCGTGACGTCGACGACACCCGCGACGACGTGCACTCACGAGATCCTCCCGGAACCCGACGG
>JBAVTH010000587.1:0-2463 GCA_049696035.1 Ilumatobacteraceae bacterium | reverse complement strand
GGGCAGGACCGCAGTGATCACCGGCGCGGGACGCGGTATTGGCGAGGGCATCGCCTCGGTGCTCGCCGACGCCGGCGCGGCCGTCGTTTGCGCGGCCCGCCGCACCGATGAGATCGAACGCGTCGTGGCGGACATTCGTGCAGCGGGCGGTCGCGCGCTGGCCGTCACGACCGACGTCACCGACAAGCACGCAGTCGCCGCGTTGGCGCAAGCCGCGGTCGACGAGTTCGGTTCACTCGACACGTGGGTGAACAATGCCGGCGGCTCGCCGGTCCGTGCCCCGCTCACGGAACTCGACCCCGCCGAGTGGCAGCACACGATGGACCTGAACATGACGGCCGTGTACCAGTGCACGCTGGCCGCAGTGCCGCACATGATGGTCGGCAACCGGGGTGGGTCGATCATCAACATCACCTCGATGGCGTCGTTCGTCGGCACGCCGGGCAGTGGCCACTACGCCGCGGCCAAGCGAGCGGTGAACTCACTGACCGAAACGTTCGCGCTCGAACTCGCGCCGCTCATTCGCGTCAACGGCATCGCACCCGGCGCGGTGCCGACCGAGATCATGATGAAGGCGCTCGGCGTCAACGAGGAGACAGTTCAGCGCTACGCGACCAAGATTCCGCTCGGCCGGCTGGGGACCCCCACGGACCTCGGCGCCGTCGCACTCTTCCTCGCCTCTGACGCGTCGGCCTGGATCACCGGCCAGACGCTCGCCGTCGCCGGAGGTCGCTGAAGGGCCGAACGTGGCCGTACTGCGGGTCTGATAAACAATCACCCGGTTAGTTCTTGTAAGCCCGCAGCCGCGGCAACTCCCAAGCCGTCGGCTCGTTCGAAAGACATCAGGGGTGGGACCACATGGCATTGCTGGAAGCTCGTGGGTTGACCGTCAGCTACGGCGGCTTGCATGCCAACGACTCGATCGAACTCGATTGTCACGCCGGAATGTTGGTGGGCCTGATCGGCCCGAACGGCGCTGGCAAGACGACCTTCATTGATGCGATCACCGGGTTCACGGCGATCACCCAGGGCACCGTCAGGTTCGGCGGCCATGATCTCGCGGGTAAGGGACCGGACAAGCGAGCCCTGATGGGTTTGAGCCGCACCTTCCAATCGCTCGAGCTGTTCGAAGACCTCAGCGTCCGTGACAACCTGCTGGCCGCGGCCGAGCGACCGAGGTGGTACTCCTTGTTGTCGGATGCTGTGATGCCTCGCCGTCACGAGCGCCGTCACCACGCACAGGTCGAGTGGGCGCTCGACACCCTGCGCTTGGCGCCACTCGCCGACACCATGCCCAGCGACCTCAGCCATGGCCAGCGCAAGCTCGTCAGCGTGGCGCGCGCGTTGGCCGCACGGCCCAAGCTCGTCCTGCTCGACGAACCTGCTGCGGGCCTCGATACGGTGGAAAGCCAGCTGCTCGGCAAGCATCTCCGCGAGTGCCTCGCCCACGACATGGGCCTGTTCCTCATCGACCACGACATGGGCCTGGTACTCAACGTCTGCGACTACATCTACGTCCTCGACTTCGGCCGGATCATCGCGCAGGGCACTCCTACCGAGGTACGTGCCAACCCTGCCGTGATCGCCGCCTATCTCGGGGAGTCCGCCACGTCAGCCCACGGCCAACCTGACGACAGCCAGTCGGAACAGCGGGGGCCAGCGAGATGACCGAGTGGTTGATCAACGTTCAGGGCCTGCACGCGGGATACGGCGGGGTACCGGTGGTGCGCGACCTCAACCTCACGGTCGGACGGGGCGAGGTGGTCGCCCTCCTGGGCCCCAACGGTGCCGGCAAGACGACCACGCTGCTCACCCTGTCGGGGTTGCTCGCGCCGCTGCAGGGCAGGGTGGAGGTGCTCGGCGAGGTGGTCGATGGCACTCGGCCCCACAAAGTGCCGCGACGGGGGTTGGCGCATGTTCCTGAAGACCGTTCGCTGTTCTTCGACCTGACAGTTGACGAGAACATCCGGCTCGGGCTCATCGGCAATCGGGCATCGCGCCGCGCAGCGCATGATCGGGCGATGGAGTTGTTGCCGGCGCTCAAGCCGCTGGGCAGCCGCCTCGCCGGCCTTCTGTCGGGTGGTGAACAGCAGATGCTTGCGGTCGCCCGCGCGCTGGTCTCGGAGCCGAAGTGTCTACTGGTCGACGAGATGAGTTTGGGGCTCGCCCCGATCATCGTCGGGCGGCTGTTGCCGATCGTTCGCGACATCGCCGACCAGACCGGCTGCGGTGTGCTGATCGTGGAGCAACACGTTCACATGGCCCTGCAGGTGGCGGACCGCGGTTACGTCTTGAACCATGGCGAGGTGAAGCTGGAAGGCACCGCCGCCGAGCTCGCCGCGAACCGGAGCGTGCTCGAGGCGAGCTACCTCGGCGAAGGCGTCGAGCACTGATGACGGAGGGAATCCGTACCGGCAGCCCGTTCGTTGCCGATCTGTTGGCGGGGCGTACCGCCTTGGTCAC
>JBAVTH010000586.1:0-6090 GCA_049696035.1 Ilumatobacteraceae bacterium | reverse complement strand
TCACAGAACTGCATCGGCACCTCGCCCGGCTGACGGTGCTGCTGCTGGCAGTGCACCTGGGGGCGCTGGTCGCCGACAACTGGGTGCGGTTCGGACTTGCCGACCTGCTGGTGCCCGGCGCCTCCAGGTGGCGGCCCGCCGCGGTCGCCTGGGGTGTGGTGGCGATGTGGCTGCTGGTGGCGGTGCAGGTGGCCTCGTGGCCATCGCTGCGCCTGCGGCGACGATGGTGGCGGGCCGTGCACCTGCTGAGCTACCCGGCCTGGTGCCTCGCAGCGGTGCACGCCGTGCTGGCCGGCACCGACGCCGCGTCGCCGCTGGCCCGTGCGCTGCTGGCGGCGATGACGACGGCCGTGAGCTTCGTCGTCATCGGTCGCCTGATTCGTCTGGGGCGCCGGCGGGGGCCGGTTCGCCCGTCTCCCATGGCACCGCTTCCCCGCCCGTAACCCCTACGCTCACCGGCGATGTCTCGTCGTGGCCTGTCCGTCCTCGCCCTGTCCGCGTTGTTGCTCACCGGGTGCTTCACCGGCAAGCGGCCTCATTTCAACGACGATCCGTTCCCTGCCGGCAGCACCACCGGCGACGCCGCCATCGATGCCGTGCTGCTGAAGCTGGACACCGTTCCCACCGGCCCGGCCACTGCCGCCTACAGCGTGCTCACCAAGTTCGGCAACATCACCAACCAGGCCGTGGTCACCCTCGACGCGGGCAGCCGCAGCGTCACCATCGGCAACGTGCGCTTCATCCAGACGGCGGCGGCGGCCGCTACGTGCACCGAGGACGGCACGGTCCCGTGCACCACCACCCTGGATGCCGCACGGGTCAGCGACATCGGCGTCACCATCGACTTCTACTCCTCCGAGGCGGCCACCAGGCTGCGGCGCGACTCGCGGGCGATGATCGCCCCCACCATCTCGCACGTGGAGACCATCGCCGAGCAGGCGGCGATCTGCGTGGATGTGCCACTCGCCGGCGGCGTGGCCGTGTACTGCGCGCTCGACAGCGGCCTGGTTGCACGAATGGACGACGGTGACGTCGCGGTGAACCTCACCATGTTCAACCCCACCGCCGATCCGGCGCGCCTGGTGGTTCCTGTCGCCTGACCGGCCGCGGGTCAGCGCACCGACACCGTGTGCGTGTCGTGCCCGCTGCGCAGCAGGTGCCCGGGGCGGGCGGGCAGCAGCTCGCCGTGCTCCACGGCAGGCACGCCGTTGACGATCACGTGAAGAATGCCTTCGGCCTCGCCGTACACGCGGCCGGCACCACCGGGTAGGTCGAACTTCATCGCCACCGGGCCGGGGCCGACGGTGGCCGGGTCGAAGACCTGCAGGTCGGCGCACATGCCCTCGGCGATGCGGCCGCGCTCGTGCAGCCCGTACAGCTCGGCCTGGGCGCCGCTGAGCCGGTAGACGGCTTCCTCCAGCGGCAGCAGGCCGTGTTCGCGCACCGCTCGTGCCAGCAGGGTGGTGCTGAAGCTGAAGCTGTCGATCATGTCGAGGTGGGCGCCGGCATCGCTGGCACCGACGATGGCGCGATGGTCGCGCCACACCTCCACCCGCTTGGCCCAGGTGGCGTCGTCCTGGCCACGATCCTGGTTGGCGATCACCGTGCGCAGGCCGTCGTCGATGACGATGTCGCACAGCAGGTCCCACGGGTTCGTGCCCAGCTCCTGCGCGATCTCGCCGATGATGCGGCCCTCGTGCGGCTTCCACCGCTCGCTGAAGGTCTCCAGCAGGCGGTAGCCGCCCCAGTTGGCGATCGAGCGCTGCACGCCCTCCGTGCTCTGCGCGAGACGGTTCCATTCCGCCCTCGTCGCAGGGTCGCGCAGCTGGCGCAGCTTCTCCTGCACCGGCAGCGCCATCAGTGCATCCCAACCCTGGAGGATGTCGAGGATGAAGCCGCTGGTGAAGTTCAGCCGCAGGCGGAAGGTGTCGGGCAGCGTGAGCGCGAGCACACGGCCGCCCTCGGCGGCGGCGATGTCGTAGCCGGCCAGCTGGTGCTGCACGAGGTCCCAGTTCTGCGCGTAGACCTGCAGCAGGTTCCAGTTCAGCGGACGATTCGCTGCAGCGCTCATCCTGCCCATCAGGCGGAAGGTGTCGTCGCTGAACTCGCCCACCGCGGGGATGAACTCCAGCTGGGTACCCGGGAACTCGCTGACGACCGCGCACAGCGCGATCAGCTCGGCCTCGTTGGAGCAGCGAGACGGCACCGGATGACCCAGGTGGTCGTTGTGACTGGGCGACCAGGTGCTGCTGAAGCCCATGCCACCCGCGGCGAGGCCGGCGCGCAGCAGCGTCTTCATCTGCTCGATCTCGTCGGTGGTGGCCTCACGCTGCGATGCCGCGTCGTGCATCACGACCCGGCGCAACGCCGAGTGGCCGACGAGGAAGCCGGCGTTGGGCATCAGGGTGCCGTCGAGCAGGTCGAAGTACTCGGCGCTCGTCGTCCAGTTCCACGGCACGCCCTGCTGCAGGCTCTCCAGCGGCATGCCTTCCACGCGGGCGAGCATGCGCATCAGGTAGTCGGCGTCGGCCGGGTCGACTGCACCGCCACCCACGCCAACGAGCGGCGCGATCGTGAAGCCACAGTTGCCGGCCATCACCGTGGTGACGCCGTGCAGCGGCGATGGGCTGAGCGTGCCGTCCCAGAACGCCTGCGCGTCGTAGTGCGTGTGGATGTCGATGAACCCTGGCGCGACGACGAGGTCGGTGGCGTCGATCGTGCGAGCCGCTACCTCGTCGACGATGCCGACGGTGACGATGCGACCGTCGCGCACACCCACATCGGCGCGGCGGCCCGCTGCACCCGTGCCATCGACGACGGAACCACCAGTGATCTTCAGATCGAGCATCGCGCGAGTGTCGCGCGCCGTGTCCGCCGGCCTGCGACTCAGCCGACTATCACGAGTGCATGGTCGGTGAAGTGCATGCTGAGCGGCCGAGGCAGAACTTCAGCCTTCCTCAGCCTCCCTTTGTCACGATGCGAGTTCGAGCGCCTTCTGCACCATTAGCTTCCCGTACTCCCGTGCCGACGCGACGGCGGTCACGTTCTCATTCAGCCACTGGGCCACATGCGTGCGGAACCACTCGATCTTGGCCGATCGAAAACCCGTGGTCCCCTGACACAACGAGTCAGCCAGGGCCATCCCGGGCGGAGCGCCCGCGGGATCCTGCAAGGCTGATCACTTCGTCAATCGGCTACGTCACCCCCAACGACGAACACGAAGGCCGCGGCGACAGCATCCGCCAAGCACGCACCGAGGGCCTCCGGCGAGCCCACGAACAGCGCCTCACCTACAATCGCCGCACCACCAACCACCCCGAGGAGACCCCATGACCCGGATCATTTCCAACCGGATCTCCGCGGAAGAGTCAGACACACGTCATCCGACGAATGTGGAACGACGAATCACGGCGCCGAGAACAACCCATCAACATCGCGGCTTGACAAGGGAGCGTCCGACACTCCCTCGCGGCATCAATTCCTGTCAATATGCCGGACAGCTCGGGTCGTTCAGGTAGGAGTAGTTAGTATCGGCACTACCCCACAGACTCACCATCTCGACGTTGATAAGTAGCACGTTGCCCGACTTGAGCGACTGAGCCCAGGTGTTCGCAGTGTTGGATGTGCCTGTCGGACCCCATTGGTAGGAACCATTCATGACCCGGACCTTCATCGCCGAGCATGGTCCAGCATATCCGGGAGGTGCCTGGAGGAAGTTGTAGTCTTGACCGACAGCACCTCCATAGTTCACATGATTCGGGCGATTGTAGCAACCAACCCACAGTGGAGCGCCGGTCCCGACGACGTGGCCAAGATAGACTCTTGGGGCGATGTCCAGCGGCTGAGAATTGTAGGGGAGGTACTGTTCGTGCCAGTTCGAACACGGTGTGATGGCCACCGCCTCCGGATGGACGCCAACCAGAATCGCTACAACGGCAGCGGCCAGCGAGCTGAGTCTGCGCTTGGTAGTCATGCATCACCGCGGTCCAGGCTAGCCGCGAGTCTTTGGATGAGATCGCGATTCTTCAGAATGATCAATATCTCCGCAGCTCGGGTGTCCGCGGTGCTGAGTTCGGCCGGCAACTGACCCTCCGAGCCTGCTGGGCCGTCGGCAATCCCTAGCGCATTGGCCAAGAAAGTCTGCTCGGCAGCAGTTGAGGTGCATGAATCGTACATTGCAATATGGGCGAGCCGCTCATCCGGCGTCAATGCATTCTGTGCACTCGCGTTAGCTTCGGCTGCTGCGGCGTCGCCGGCGAGTTCGGGAAGAAAATCGAATCCGGCGCTTCTCATACACTTCGCACGCTTACGTTCGTATGAGTCAGCTAGAATTGCAGTCGCCTTCTCCAGGTCATCTGGAAGCCCATATGCAACTGCAATCGGGACTTCGGCGGCGCGAACAGCATCAGCCCACGGATCGCCTTCTGCGACTACTGTGTCGACCCGCTCTGTCGTGCGACCGTCTTGAAGACTGGAGACCTCTACAGAAGATGAGGTCTGGCCACCGGCTATTCGATCTGGTGGCTGAGTGCAGGCTGCCAGCAATGTCATGGATGCCATACAAAGAAAGGTCGATCTCATGCGTGAAAGCTACTAAGGAAGCGAGGAACCCGTCAAGGGTTTGAGGGCCCTACGCGATGAACCTAGGTCGGTTAGCTACTTGCCCCTGAAGAAGTAGTCGTTCAGCCGCTGGTTCCTCACGTACACCTTTCCGCCTCGCTTGCCGGACCAAGACCATCTGACGGTGCTGGCCCTTCCCGGCGTTGTCAGGGCTGCTTCCACCCTCCCCGGCGTCTCCCGGATCAGGCTGCCCTCAGCTTCAACCGGTCCGCTGCGACGGACCGATGGCGGTGTCCTTTCATCACCGCAAGGTTCAAGAACGCCTCGTGGCGCTCGATATCCCATGACCACACCTGGTTCATTGGGGTTCCGCACGGAGCCCACAAAGGACGACACACCGATTCCCAGTCCGAACTTCTTCGCGAACTCCGGATCATGAACGGAAGTCTCGACGGCGAAATCTGAGATCATCTCAGGTGAGGCATCGGAGTATTCAAAGCCCGCTTCCCGCATACAGTCACCCTTCAACGACTCCTGCTCGACGATCATCGAGAGATCGACAACCCTCGACTCGTCGCCAGTCGACATTCCAACCATGGCGGCAAACAGTTGTGCCTGACTCACTGGCTGGAACACTCCAGTCGGCGTCGTCGTAGATGTCCCTGCTTGATCTCGCGAGCACGCCGCCAGCAACAGGGCTGCCGCTGCGCAGACCAACCGCCGCTCGCGACCCCATCTGCGCTGCGACCCGGATCTCACCAATTCACCCCTTCTTGGTAACCCAGGAGAAGCGACCTTGCCGGTCGGGCAACTCTCCGCGCTCTTGGCCCCTGGAGCCGTTGCGAGGCCACCCCAGGTCAATCCAGGTTGGGAACCGACAACTGACACCGCGGCTGGCATCGACAATGGCCGTGGCAATCCGAACCTTCTTGGCGAGCTTCGTCATGGTTGGAATCTCCGTCAGATGAGCCCGCTGTTCGAACGCTACTCCCCGAACTTGTGGTCAAGTACCGCTTTCGATTCTGACAGCAGTGGGTGGTGAAGTGATTGCTCACCGTAGGTGGCGCTCGGGCCGGTGTCAGCTCAGCGTGACCAGCGCATGGTCGGCGAAGTTCATGCTGAGCGGGCCGGCGGTGGTGGCGACCACGATGTCCTCCAGGCGCATGCCCCACCGGCCCGGCACGTAGATGCCCGGCTCCACACTGAACGCGTGGCCGGGGGCGATGGGCAGGGTGTTGCCCTCCACCATGTAGGGATCCTCATGAGCCTCCATGCCGATGCCGTGGCCGGTGCGGTGGATGAAGTACTCGCCATAGCCCGCATCGGCGATGATCTGGCGCGACGCCCTGTCCACATCCTGGCAGGCCGCCCCGACCACTCCGGCCGCGACACCGGCCGCCTGCGCTGCATGCAGCACCGCATAGGCCTCGGCGATCTCGGCCGACGGCGTGCCCGTGAACACGCAGCGGGTGATGTCGCTGCAGTAGCCGTTCATCGTGCCGCCGAAGTCGCACAGCACCAGCTCACCCT
>JBAVTH010000585.1:0-1872 GCA_049696035.1 Ilumatobacteraceae bacterium | reverse complement strand
TCGCCGCGGTGGGTGGCATCGCGTCCTTCGCGAACGTCCGGATCGACAAGCCGGGGGTGAACTACACGCTCGCGGCGTCGTCCGCCGGCATCACGCCGGGTGCCAGCACCGAGTTCAACATCAACGTGACGTTCAACGGCGCGGTGAGTGCCGCCACCAACGGCGGCCACACCTGCGCCGTGTCGTCCGAATCCGGCACGTACTGCTGGGGCGAGAACTACAACGGGCAGCTGGGCTCTACGACCGGCGCGACGAACTCGGACAGTATCCCGGCCCGCGTCACGACGAACCTCGTCTTCACGACGATCACCGGCGGGGCGGCCCACACCTGCGGGCTGGTCGGCGCCACCGCCTATTGCTGGGGGTACAACGGCTACGGACAGCTGGGCAACAACACGTTGGTCGACGCGGCCACGCCGGTTCCGGTCATCGGGGGGTTGAACTTCTCGTCGATCGACGCCGGCGCCTACCATACCTGCGGGATCACGACCGCGGCGGTGGCGGCGGCGATCGACCGCCAGGTGTACTGCTGGGGGAATGGAACGAGCGGCCAACTGGGCAACACGGCGAGCGCGAACTCGTCGATCCCGGTGCGGGTCTCCGATCCGCTGCAGACGACCACGCGAGCCGTCTCCGTCTCCGCGGGCTACACGCACACCTGCGCCGTCGCCCTGAACAGCCTGGCGTACTGCTGGGGCAATGGCGGCAATGGTCAATTGGGCACGGCCGTCGGCGTCTTCACCAGCCAGAACGTCCCGACTCAGGTCCATGCACTGGGCACGTACACCTGGACCTCGATCTCGGCCGGTTCGTACCACACCTGCGGGATCAGTTCCAACGGCGGCAATATCGCGCGCTGCTGGGGCTACAACGGAAGTGGCGGTCTGGGCGACGGCACGACGACCCAGAGCCCGATCACTGTCGCCGTCGCCGGAAGCCTGACGACCTGGTCACGGATCACGGCGGGCGGGTTCTTCTCCTGCGGATCGACCGCGTCATTCACGCAGTGCTGGGGCGACAACGGCTCCGGTCAGCTGGGCAGCAACGAGGCGACGAATCAGAGTCTCACGCCCGTGCTCGTGGTCGGCAACCTGACGTTCACGGCGCTCGACGCGGGCTCGGATCACGCCTGCGGCAGGACCGGCAGCGGATTGAGCTCCGTGATGTACTGCTGGGGCAACAACGGCGGCGGCCGCCTTGGCAGCACCGGCGTGAACCAGAACAAGCGCGCTCCGACGCTCGTCGTGCAGTAGCGACGCCGCGGATCTCGCTGTTCATCGAAGGGCCCGGCCAGTTTTCGACTGGCCGGGCCCTTCGGCTGTCGGCCGTCAGAGGGACCCGCGACGCCCGCAGGCTTCGGCAAGCCTACGGGTCTTCCCCCACACGCAATAGGGTCTCCACTTATGGTGCGCACCCGCGCATCGAACGGAATTGCCTGAGTCAGCCAGCCGTCCACTGCCGGAGGGGGCTCATGTACTTCCCAGACGACCTGCTCACGTTCATCCGCTCGCACCGCGACGAGCTCACGCTCAGCGTCTACATCGAAGCGGCGCCCAACGATCCGGCCGCCCGCCGCAACTGGCGTGTTCGGCTCCGCCATGGCCTCAACGAAGTGCGCGACGGCCTTGAGAGCGCGCCCACCGACGAACAGGACGCGTTCGAACGGTGTGCGGCCGAGGTGCTTCGCAGACTGCCCAGCGGCGACACCGCGCCCTCGACTCATGGCTGGGCCTGCTTCGCCGCCGCCAGCGGGGAGGCCTTCGGCACCACGCTCGCGGATTCGACCGAGACCAACGTCACCTGGGGGCCGGGCGCCCGCATCGTTCCCTATCTGCGGCACATGACCGAGGGACGCGCGCTCGTGGTGCGGAT
>JBAVTH010000584.1:0-3355 GCA_049696035.1 Ilumatobacteraceae bacterium | reverse complement strand
GGGAACGGGTCACGCTCGTCGAGGAACTGCTGCGAGGTGCCTGTCACCCACGCGCTCCCGGTGATGGTGGGCACGACCGCAGCGATGCCGGATACCTCGGTGGCCTCCACCGCCCGGCCGGTGAAGTGGGTGCCGAGCAGCGACTCGTTGACGAAGTCGGTGTGCAAGGGCAACAGGCCCCGAGCGTGGAGCTGGGCGACCCGTGCGCTGGTGCCGGTGCCGCACGGTGAACGATCGAAGTAGCCGGGGGCGATCACCATCGCGTGACGCGACCGCCGAGCGTCGCTGCCGGGCGCGACCAGCTGCACGTGGTGGCAGCCGTGGATTCCCGGCTCGGACGGGTGTACGGGCGGATCGGTGGAATTGATCGCGTGGAGGATCGCCATTCCTCCGTCGAGCAGCGCACGGGCATGTTCCCTTCCGTACGGCACCCCGATCTCGGCGAGCTCGACGATCGCGTAGAAGTTGCCGCCGAACGCCATGTCGTAGCGCACCTCGCCGAGGTCGGGCACCGCCACCGAGTGGTCGAACGCAGTCACGAACGACGCGACGTTGCGGATGGTGACGGCCATCGCGCGGCCGTCGTCGACAGCAACGTCGGCCACGACCAGCCCGGCGGGTGTGTCGAGGCGGATGGTCGTGATGGGCTCGGTGACCTCGACCATTCCGGTCTCGACGAGCACGGTGGCGACCCCGATCGTGCCGTGACCGCACATCGGCAGGCAACCGGTGACCTCGATGTACAGCACACCCCAGTCGGCATCGGCCCGCGTGGGCGGCTGCAGGATGGCCCCGCTCATGGCCGAATGGCCACGGGGCTCGTGCATCAGCAGCGTGCGCAGCCCATCCGAGTTGGCCATGAACCACTGGCGGCGCGCCTCCATCGTGTGGCCCGGGATCGGCGCTACCCCGCCGACGACAACTCGCGTCGGCATTCCCTCCGTGTGCGACTCGACGCAGTGCAGCACTCTGCGAGCCCTCATCGTCCACTCCCCTTTCGTGCGAACCGTGCCGGTGACACCACCGACATGTCGAACGGCGGCGGCTCGCCGGCAAGCATCGCGGCGACGACCTCGCCAGTTCCCGGCCCGCTGGTCGAGCCGAGCATGCCGTGGCCGGCGGCGACGAGCACCGACGGCGCCGCGAGGAGCGGGCCGATCACCGGCAACCCATCGGGAGTGGCCGGCCGCAGACCGGTCCACTCGTTCGCCGACTGCGTGCCTGCGGGCAGATCGAGCACTTCGCCCGCCCGTCGCACGGCCTCCGCGCAGCGCCCGGAGTCGACGTCGCGATCCGTGGGGCTGGTGAGCTTGAAGCCGGTGGTGAGGCGCAGGCCCTGCGCCAGCGGGCTCAGGGCGAGCCGCTGTTCGTGCAACAGCATCGGACCGTGCGGCGCGGGCACCCCAGGGAGGGTCACGCTGTTGCCACGAGCCGCCACGATGGGCAGGTGCACGCCCAGCGGACGGCACAGCGCCGGCGTCCACACGCCGGCCGCCACGACCACCCGGCGCACGTCGAAGACGCCGACCGATGTGTGCACCCGCGCCCGAAGATCGCCGCGTGCTTCGATGCGGGCGACTCGCGCCACGACGGACTCGACGCCGTGACGATCGCCTTCCGCGGCCACGGCCGCGAGCAACAGGGCCGGGTCGAAGCGGGCATCGTCCACCAGCCGCACTGCACCAAGCGCGCGCTCGTTCACCATCGGCTCCGCTGCCCGCAACTCGGTGGCATCGAGCAGTTCGCTCCTCACGCCCCAGTCGCCCCATTCGTCGGCCTCGCGGTGCAGTGCCTTCAGCCCGGCCTGGCTGCTGCAGACCTGCAGGATGCCCCCGGGCGAGTGATCCAGCAGGGCGCCCGCGGCCTGCAAGCGACCGAGCTCGGCGACCGTCGAGTGCAGCAGGTACCGCAGCACCGGCACACCACGCGCGACGTTGGAGGAGGTGCTCGCGCGCATGAACCGCCACAGCCATGGCGCGAGCCCGAGGGCCGACCGTGGCGCGATGGCGAACGAACCGTCGCGGGCGAGCAGGCTGTGGAGACCAGCACGCACCATGCCGGGTGCGGCGAACGGCACGACATGGCTGGGCACCAGGTGGCCGGCGTTGGCGGAGGACGTGCCGAAGGTGCCGCCACCCGGTTCGACGACCACCACCGTCATGCCGCGTCGCGCCGCGGACGAAGCCACCGATCTCCCGATGATGCCACCGCCGATCACCAGGACATCGGCCGCCTGGACCTGACGGGTGCTCATGTGGGCAGGTGGCCGAGTGCCGCCAGGTGCGCGTGCATCGCTTGGGCGTCGGCCGGGCCCAGCGGCTGCAAAGGGGCTCGCGGCGGGCCGACCGGGACCCCACGTGCGATCAACGACCACCGCGTGCGTGCCACGTAGTGGCCGCTCTCCACGTCGGTGAGGATCGGCAGCAGACGCTCCTGCACGGCCCATCCGGCCGCCATGTCACCGCGTGCAGCGGCCGCCAACATCGCCACGTGCTCGGCGGGCAACGCATTGCCGAAGCCTGCGATCCAACAGTCGCTGCCGGCCTCGAAGTAGTGCATCGCCAGGGTGTCGCTGCCGGAGACGATCGCGATGTCGGCGCCGTAGCGCTGCTGCAGCCACTCGATTCGCGACAGGTCGCCGCTCGCTTCCTTGATGCCGGCGATCAGCGGGTGAGCAGCAACGAGGTCGAGCGCAGCGGTGTCGAACTGCACACCGGTGCGTGCCGGGTAGTCGTAGAGCACGGCGGGAAGCGGCGCGGCGTCCAGCACCCTCAGCACGTGGCGACCGAGCTCCTCACCGGTCGGCAGGCAGTACGCCGGCGCCGCCAGCATCAGGCCCTGCGCCCCGCCCTCGACCGCCAGCGTCGCCTGCGCGATCGCTTCCCTGGTCGCCGTGCCACCGACACCGGCCAGCACCGGCACTCGGCCGCCGACGACTGCGAGCACCTCGCGCAGCACCGTCGCCCGCTCGTCCATGTCGAGCGCGTAGCCCTCGCCCGTGGTGCCGGCAACGACGAGGCCGGCCACACCGTCGGCGAGCACGAACTCGACCAGCCCGGCCAGCAGCTCTGGTGCCAGCGCGCCGTCGTCGCGGAACGGGGTGACCAGCGGGACGAGCACACCGGGGAAGCGGCTGGGTGTGGATGTCATGCGATGCCTTCCTCGTGCGAGACCGTCGTCACCGATGCGACGGAATGCATCGTTCCACATCGCCGCGCCGGGGCACGCAGCGCTGTGCCGCCGGCGGCCGCGCTTCTTGCGCCGGTGGCGGCCGCGCGATCTGGGCCGCCCGCGGGCTACCGTCACGGGTGTGATCGAGCCCCGCGTCCATCGGGAGATCGAGCGGAGGCTGGAG
>JBAVTH010000583.1:0-8113 GCA_049696035.1 Ilumatobacteraceae bacterium | reverse complement strand
GTGCACCGCCCTGCCGCCCACCACTTCGACGATCCGGTTGCCGATCTTCTTGAGCCGCAGTCCGCGCTCCACCTCGGCCAGGTGATCCGCCGCCATCGCGATGCCGCTGGGGTAGCCGAGGAAGTCGGGAGCGTGCAGCAGGTGGATGTGCAGCACATGGCTCTCGATCCACTCGCCGCAGTACAGGAGGTGGCGCAGATCGCGCAACGGAGCATCGAGCGTGACGCCGCATGCGGCCTCGATGGCCTGGCACGAACTGGTCTGGTACGCGACCGGGCAGATTCCGCAGATGCGGGCGGTGATGTCCGGCGGCTCGGTGAAGGCGCGGCCACGAAGGAAGGCCTCGAAGAAGCGCGGCGGTTCGAAGATGCGCAGGCGCACGTCGCACACCTCGCCCTCGTGGATCTCGACGATCAGGCCTCCCTCGCCCTCGACGCGAGTGAGTGCCTCCACCTGGAAGCTCCGTGTGCGGTGGTCGTGGCTCATGTGGTGGGCGCTCCTCGGGTGCCGTCGTCGGTGCTGGTGCCCGACGAGTAGCGGGCTGCTGCATCGCGAAACGCCGGTGCTCCGGTGTTGAACGTGCTGAGGAGGCGCACCATCGCCTCGTCGGTGGTGCCGACCGCCTTCAGCGCGCCGCGGAGGCCGTCGACGTTGGCGGACTCCGACGGGCCGAAGCAGCCGAAGCACCCGCGATCGAACGACGGGCACAGCGCGTCGCACCCGCCATGGGTGACCGGGCCGAGGCAGGGCGTGCCGTGTGCGACCAGCACGCACGCATTGCCGGCGCGCTTGCACTCCACGCACACCGAGTGCGAGGTGACCGGCGGCCGGCGCCGGGCCAGCAGCGCGGTGATGGTGGCGAGCAGCTCCTGCTTGCTGATGGGGCAACCGTGCAGCTCGAGATCGACGGTCACGTGCGCGGCGATGGGCGTGCTCGTCGCCAAGGTATCGAGCCAGTCGGGCCGCGCGTAGACGATGCTCCGGAACTCGTCGATGTCGGCGCCGTTGCGGAGAGCCTGCACGCCGCCGGCAGTAGCGCACGCTCCGATGGTGACGAGCAGACCTGAGCGGGCACGAATGTCGACGATCCGTTGAGCATCGTGGGAGGAGGTGATCGACCCCTCGACGAGAGAGATGTCGTAGTGGTCGAGCAGCTCGGACGGGCCGGCTTCGAGGAACATGCGGATGTCGAGGGCGGCGGCGATCTGCAGCAGTTCGTCCTCGCAGTCGAGCACCGTCAGCTGGCACCCGTCGCACGAGGCGAACTTCCAGACGGCGAGAGTGGGAGCGCTCATCGTCCGCGCACCGCCACCAGATCGGCTGCCCGATCCCATCTCACCACGGCACCGTCGCGGCACAGCAGCAGCGGGCCCAGCTGGCAGCGGCCGCAGTGGGCGATGCCGCAGTGCATGTTGCGTTCGAGCGACACGTAGATGTGCTCGGCCGGCATCCCCGTGAGCAGCAGTGCCCGTACCGACGCGGCCATCATCATCTCCGGGCCGCAGACGAACGCGAGGTCGGCGCGAACCGGCTCGCGTTCGAGCAGGGTGGTGACCACGCCGACGGCGCCCGGCCAGGAACGGTCGGCGGAGTCGACCGCGGTGCGGACCGTCGTTCCGGTACCTGCCCACCGCGTGAGGTCGTCGGCGAAGAGCAGGTTCGACGGCGAGCGGGCGCCGACCAGCAGGGTGAGGCTGCGCGGGGCCGGGTGGCCACGAACGAGCCCGTCGATCGCCATGCGCAGTGGTGCCAGGCCCAGGCCGCCGGCCATCACGAGCACGTCGCGGCCCTCGGCTTCGGCCATCGGCCACTCCGTTCCGAAGGGCCCCCGGAGGCCGACGATGTCGCCGATCTTTGCTGCGGTGATGGCGGTGCTGGTGGCGCCGACGGCCTGCACCGTGAAGTCCAGTGAGCCGTCGGCCTCGACGTTGCTGACGGAGATGGGCACCTCGCCGATGCCGAACATCCACAGCATCATGAACTGCCCCGGGCGTGAGATCGGTAGCTCGTGGCCGACCGACTTGATGCGCAGGCTGACCACCTTCGGCGCCTCGACGACGCGTGACAGGACGCGATGAGGAATGGGCTCCATGGGCTCGGCCGGCCGTTGCGCGGCAGGTGGGCGGGGTTCAGCGTTGATGTCCATACACGTCGACCAGTTGTAGGCGGGTGGCCTCGAGCCGCGAGGCGATGACCCTGGCGAGGCGATGAGTGATCTCGAATCCCAGTTCGTGATTCGCGCGACAGGCAGCGCGCAGCTCGGCCCCGTCGATCGCGATGGTGCGCGTGTGGTCGAGCGCCAGCACGTCGAAGTGCCACACGTGAGGAGCGAGCATCCACGACCAGCCCACCACCTCGCCGGGGTGCACGGTGGCGATCACCAGCGGGTCGCGCCCGGCAGCTGCGACCTCGATCGCGCAGCGCCCCTCGAGCATCAAGTGGAACCGGTCGGCCGGGGCGCCCTGCGTGGCGATCCAGGCGCCGGACGGGTGTTCGGCGAAGTGCGCCATCGTGGCCAGCGCGTCGACGAGCTCGGGGGCCAGACCGTCGGCGAAGCGATGGGCGGCGAGACTGGTGTGGACGTCGGAGCCGAGTGTCATTCGAGGCCTCCCCTCAGCACGTTCGCCTCGTCGACGATGTCGATGCCGGCGGGGCACCACGTGGTGCATCGGCCGCACCCGACACAGCCGTGTGTGCCGAACTGCTCGTTCCACGTGGAGAGCTTGTGGGTCAGCCACTGGCGGTATCTGGCCGCAGTGGTTGCTCGCACCGGCCGGCCGCCGAGGTGGGAGTGCTCCAGTTCGAAGCATGAGGCCCACGTCTGGACGCGCACGGCGTCGTCGGTCCCGAGCGGGGTGTGGTCGGTGAACGTGCTGCAGAAGCAGGTGGGGCACACCAGCGTGCAGTTGCCGCAGGACAGGCAGCGTTCGGCGACGACGTCCCAGTGAGGGTGCTGATCGGCGCCGGCGAGCAGCCGAGGGAGCTCGGCGCCCGGCAGCCGCTGCGGCATCAGCGCCACCGAACGGCTGACGACCTCCTGCGCGGCGTCGTCGTCGGCGTCGGTGACGGCCCATCCGGGCAGCTGCTGCACGACCAGCGCACCACGGGGGGTCGCGGCTTCGGCGAGCAGTCGGTGGGGCTCCGGCCCCTCGCCGCTCAGTTCGGTCAGCCGGATGTCGAAGCCGTCGCGCGGCTCGGGGCCGCCGCCCATCGACGTGCACCAACAGGTGCTGCTCGGTGCCCCGCAGGTGACCGCGACCACGAACGCGTCGTGGCGCCGTTCGGCGTAGCGGGTGTCGGGATGATCCGGGTCGAGCATCACGCGGTCGAGGATGCCGAGCGCTCGCACCTCGCAGTCGCGGGCGCCGATGAGGGCCAACGGGCGGTCCGGCGCCGGGGGACGCGTGGTGACCCAGGATCCATCAGTGCGGCGAATGCGCAGCACTTCGGCGCGAGCGGGGAACACGAATCGCTTCCACGAGTCGGCGCCAGGCGTCCATGAGAACCGTGTCGCTTCTGAGCTGTTCGTGACGCGCCAGCGGCCGGGGGACTGCTCGACGGTGCAGCCGGTGGGCATCTCGGCCTCATCGGCGATGTCGTCGTACTGCAGCACGCCGTCGCGGAGCACCGGCCCGACCACTCGGTAACCGGTGGTGACGAGCACGTCGAGCAACGCCTGCAACCCGACGCGCGGGTCGAGGCACCGGCGCTCGTGTTGAACGTTCGGGGATGCCGAGGCGTTGCTGCCGACGGAACTCACAAGGTGACCGTAGCTCCGTTCGCCGAGCAGGGCGAGGGGACAAGGTCACCGACGATGTGCCCTACTGCTGTCAGCGGCGTACGCCGACGATGATGGCGGAGGGTCTCGATGAGAGCGGTCGTGCTGGTCAAACAGGTCCCTGATCTGCGGCTCGGCGGCGTGGGCGTGCGCGCTGACGGCACGATCGATCGGACGTCGGCGCCACCCATCACCAACCCTGCTGATCTGCATGCGATCGAGGCCGCGGTGCAACTGGCCGACGAGGTGTACGCGGTGTCGATGGGGCCACCGCAGGCCGAGGAGACGTTGCGCACGGCAGTGGCCGCCGGAGCGAGCCGGGCGCTGTTGCTGTGCGACCACGCCTTCGCCGGCTCCGACACGTGGGCGACCGCCAACGCGCTGGCGGCGGCAGTGAGGTGGATCGGCGGCGTGGATCTCGTGCTCTGTGGCAGCTCGGCGTTGGATGGCGAGACCGGTCAGGTCGGCCCGTCGGTGGCCACCCGACTGGGTTGGCCGCAGGCGACGGGCTGCGAAGCGCTCTCGACCGAGTCGGGCTCCCTGATCGCGCGTCGTGTGGTCGAGGGCGGATACGAACGTCTTCGCCTTCCCCTGCCGGCACTCGCCACCATCGGTGAGACCGGCTTCGCACCCCGCTATCCCACGATGCTGCAGCGTCGACGTGGGGCTGCCGCCGTGATCGAACGCGTGACGGCCGCCGACCTGGGCATCGAGCCGGGCACGGTCGGGCTGACGGCCTCGCCCACCAAGGTCGCCAAGATGACCCCGTCGCCGTGGCCCGACCGAGGCTGCCGCTTCGTCGGTGACGACGGCTTCGGGTACGACGAGTTGGTCAACGAGCTGGTTCGGCGCGGCGCGTTCGTCCAAGGGAGTGTGGTCGCCGACGAGCCGGTTGCTGTTCCGATGGCGCCCGAGGCGGCGTCGGCGGCGACCGTTGATGGTGCGCCACACCTCGGAGATGCCGCCGTCTGGGTGGTGTGCCAGCTGAGCGACGGGACACTCGACCGCGCCTCGCTGGAGCTGCTGTCGAAGGCGACGGAGCTGGCCCCGGCGCTGGGTGGAGGCGTCGGCGCCGTGGTGCTGGCCGGCTCGGAGGACGCAGTGGGCCCTGCCGCGGCCGTGGCCGGTCGTCATGGTGCGGACGTCGTGTACACGGCGCACGACCCCGTGCTGGCGAACTACCTCGCCGAACCGTTTGCGCGGGTGATCGTCGATGCGGCCAGGCGACACCGGCCGAATGCGATCGTGTTCGCCGCCACCACGACCGGGCGCGACCTGGCCCCACGAGTGGCGTCGATGCTGGACACCGGATTGGCGGCCGACTGCACGGGGCTGTACGTGGATGACTGGACCCGCCAGGGAGCGACGTACGAGGGGCTGTTGCACATGGTGCGACCCGCGATGGCCGGGGGCGTGCTGGCCACCTGCCTGTGCCCGGTCGCCCGACCGCAAATGGCCACCGTGCGGCCTGGGGTGTTCGAAGTGCGCGCCGACCTCCGTCGCCCGCACGTGGAGCAGTTGGAAGTGGCGCTGACGGCCGAGGACCGCCGCGTGGAGGTGATCGAGCGCCGCACCAGTCGCGCCGATGTCGATCTGCGCGATGCCGAGGTGGTGATCGCCGGCGGCGCCGGGTGCGATGCGGCCAGCTGGCATCTCGTCGAGGATCTCGCAGCAGCGGTCGGCGGCAGTGTCGCCGCCTCGCGAGGTGCCGTGGAAGCCGGCCTCGCCGCCCGATCGCAGCAGGTCGGCCAGACCGGCGCCACCGTTCGGCCGCGCTTGTACGTGGCGTGCGGCGTCTCCGGGGCCCTCCAGCACGCGGTCGGCATGCAGGACTCGGGCACGATCGTGGCCATCAATCGTGATCCGGACGCGGTGGTGTTCCGGCTGGCCCACTTCGGCATCGTCGGCGACGTCCGCGACGCCGTTCCGCAGCTGGTGGCGGCGCTCGGTCGTCGGGGGTCGACCGTTGGCTGAGCCGGCGCTGGCGCCTGCGGACCTTGTGCCCTTGTGCGTGTGGTCGCATCGGGGCACTTGTGTGGGGGAGGGGTGACCAGGATGAGCGAACACTTCGACAGCCGCATGAACCAGTCCGATACCACGATGTGGCGCATCGAGCGAGACCCGAGTCTGCGCACCACGATCGTCGGCCTTGCGATCCTCAGCAAGGCCCCGGAGTGGGATCGCTTGCGATCGCGCATCGAGCAGATCACCTGGGAGATCCCGCGGCTGCGCCAGAAGGTGATGGAGCCGTCGCTCGGCATCGGTACGCCACGGTGGGTGGAGGATCACGACTTCGACCTCGACTACCACCTGCGCAGAACCGTTGCCCCAGCCCCGGGTGACCTGCAATCCGTGCTCGATCTTGCCGGGCCGATCGCGATGACGGCGTTCGACCGAGCGCGTCCGCTGTGGGAGTTCACTCTGGTCGAGGGCCTGGCCGATGGGCGGGCCGCCTTGATCCAGAAGATCCACCACTGCCTCACCGACGGCGTGGGCGCCATTCGGATGGCCCGGATCGCGTTCGACGAGCACCACGACGACTCGCACCCGGCGCACCGCCATCTCGTCGGCGCCGAGCAGCGACCGAGTGGCCTGCGGATGGCCATCGACACCATGGCCGAGCAGGCCGTCGATGCTGCGCACCTCGTCGAGCGCACTGCCACGGCCATGCCCGGCGCGATGAACGAGATGATGCTGCACCCGATGCGCGTGGCCAACACGGTGGCAGGCACGGCGCAGTCCATCGTGAAGCTGGTGCGCCCGGCGAAGGAGCCGTTGTCGCCGGTGATGCGCAGCCGCGGCATGTCGCGACGCTTGGCGTCGATCGAGCTGTCACTCACCGAGTTGAAGGATGCGGGTCACGCCGCAGGCGGCACGACGAACGACGCGTTCCTGGCCGCGATTGCCGGCGGCATGCGCCGCTACCACCAGCGCCATGGGGCGGACGTGGCTCAGTTGCGGGTGACGATGCCGATCAACTTGCGCACCAAGGCCGACTCGATCGGGAACAACCGCTTCACGCCGGCCCGCTTCGCCTTGCCGATCGATGTCGTCGACCCCACCGAGCGCATGCAGCAACTGGGCGAGATGGCAAGGTCGTGGCGCAAGGAGCCGGGCCTGAAGTTCACCGACGTGGTCGCCGGCGCGCTGAACCTGATGCCCGAGGCGATGACCACCGCCGTGCTCGGATCGATGCTCAAGGCGATCGACTTCGTGGCCACCAACGTGCCCGGCATGGACCGTCCTGCTCACCTCGCCGGCGCCACGGTGGAACAGCAGTTCGCCTTCGCGCCGCCGTCGGGTGCCGCGTTCAGCGCAGCGCTCCTGTCGCACCTCGATCGCTGCACCCTCGGCATGGTGATCGACCATGCGGCCGTGCCCGACACGGAGGTGCTGGTCGCCTGCATCGCCGAGGGTTTCGAAGAGGTGCTGGAGGTAGGGCGCGCCGCTGCACGCCCACGCGTCAGCAGGAAGAAGACCGGTGCGGGCGGCACGAAGAAGGCAGGCGCGGGCCGCAGCGCAGCCTCGGCGCGCAAGACGCCGCGCTGACCCGCCGTCTCCACCGGAGCGCGGCCGCCTCTCGACGCCACTGGGTTCAGGTCGCGTGCAAGGCCCGCGCCTCGATCACGGTCGGTACGACGGCCTCGGCGACGAACAGGGTGTTCGCTTCGGGGGTGAGGTGCACCCCGTCGGGCCGCCCGTTGGGGCCGGTGAGCTCGTGGCTGGCCAGCCAGCCGGGCAGATCGACTTGCTCCACCGGCAGCGAGTCGATGATCTGCCGCAGGGCGACCCAGCGGGCGGGGTCGTCGATGGGTGAGTCGACGGCATCCCACTTCAGGTCGACGTCCGCGGGTGTCACCCACACCACCGAGGCGCCCGCTCGCTCGACAGCGTCGACGAAGGTTCGGTAGGCATCATCGATGAGTGCACGTCCCACCGGGTCGGCCACCGAGACCACCGTGCCGTCGGAGAGGTGGATGTCGACCGAATCCCACGCACCGATGTCCACCAGCACCACGTCGATCTGCTCGTCCGAGGCCACTCGGTCGGGGATCGACCGCCAGGAGTCGACGCACCCTGCCAGCGACAGCAGCTCCTGCTCGCCTCGATCGTTGGTGAACTCGTGCAGGCGGCCATCGTCGCCCGCCGACAGGCCGCAACCGGGATATGCGGCACTGCCGGCCAGCACTTCGTCGGGATGGGCCGCGGCATAGTCGAGCAGGGCGGTGGCCAGCTGCATCGCGGTGCTGTCGCCGGCGACCAGCACGCGAACGGGACCGGTGGGCGTCACGACCGTGGTGGTGGTGACCGTTGACGTGGGCGTTGCGTCGGTGC
>JBAVTH010000582.1:0-8162 GCA_049696035.1 Ilumatobacteraceae bacterium | reverse complement strand
GCCAACGGCCGTGAACGAACCCTCGTAGCTGAGGAACTGGTGCACCGTGCCGGTGGCATCAACGAGCGCTAGCCCGTCTGGCGCACCGTTCTGAATGCCGTTCACCGGATACGCGACTGCGATCGTTCCCCAGCCGCCGAGTTGGTCGGGCACGACGCCGGTGAGCGCGGTGGTGGAATACGGCGCACCGCCCGCACCGTTGTAGAGCACCAGCGACCACCCGGCGAGGTCGGTGCCCGACGGGCCGGCGACCTCGACCGATTCACCCGAGTCGGCGCCGGCGTTGTCGTAGTGGAGCTCGTTGATGAAGACCGTGTCGGTCGGCGTCGTGATCGCCGATGCGGTGCGTGCCACCCACGGCACGACAAGCCCACATCCACCGACGACAACGCCAAGGGTACGGGACAGACGCCGGTTCATGGGCAGCTCCTCAGGTCGCGCCGCCCGGCTGGACACCACCATAGGCCTCTCGCACGCCGAGCGCCAGGGTCAGCGCCGGCGGATTGTGACCGCCTTCTCCGCCGTGTCATCCTCCGAACACCGTCCGCTCCAGCCATGACATGAACGAGGAGTTGGGCGCGAGTCGGTTGGCCGTGCAGGCGGTGATGACGGCGCAAGACGCCCGGGAACGATCAGATCGGCAGGTTGCCGGTTGCCGTTCGGGTGCTGCCGTGGTCGCGGTAGGCGCCGATGGTTCGCTGCGCGATCCGCATCTGGTGGATCTCGTCGGCGCCGTCGGCGAAACGCGCCCAGCGGGCGTGCTGGAACATGTGCGCGAGCGGGGTATCGGTGCTGTAGCCCAGCGCACCATGCACTTGGATGCTGCGGTCGATGACGCGGCCGAGCATGTTGGCGACGAAGTGCTTGGCCATCGAGACCTCGCTCTTGAAATCGGCGCCGCTGTCGATGAGATACGCCGCGTGCAGCACCATCAGCTTCGCCTGGTAGATCTCCATGCTGCTGTCGGCGATCATCCACTGGATGCCCTGCTTCTCGGCCAGCACGCTGCCGTGCGAGTAGCGGACCAGCGAACGATCCACCATCATGTCGAGCGCCGTCTCGGCCTGGGAGATCCAGCGCATGCAGTGCGCCAGGCGAGCCGGCCCGAGCCGGTACTGGCCGAGCATGTGGCCTTGCCCGCGGCCGCCCAGCATGTTCTCGGCGGGAATGCGCAGGTCTTCGATGACGATCTCGCTGTGGCCGGTGGCGCCGTGCATCGTCTCCACCTCGCGCACCCGGTTCCAGCCCTCGCTGGGGAGATCGACGATGAACGCGGAGTTGGCGGCCTGGGGGAGATCGGGGTTGTCCTCCGTGCGACAGACCAAGATCGCGAACTTGGCGCGACGAGCGTTGGAGATGAACCACTTGTGGCCGTTGGCCACCCACTCGTCGCCGTCCTGCACGGCGGTGGTCTTGATCAAGGTCGGGTCGCTGCCGGCGACCTCCGGCTCGGTCATCGCGAAGCAGCTCATCGCAGTGCCGTCGCACAGCGGCTTGAGGTACTTCTCCTTCTGCTCGGGCGTGCCCCAGTGCAACAACGTGTGCATGTTGCCCTCGTCGGGTGCCTGGCAGTTCAGCACCCACGGACCCATGCTGGCCTTCGCCGCCTCGGCCTGCACCATCGCCAACTGCACATGACCCAACCCCATGCCACCCCATTCCTTGGGCATGTGCGGCATCCACAGCCCTGCGGCCAACGCCTGCTTGCGCAGCGCGATCAGCTTGCCGATGTAGTCGGCACGGTCCTCGTCGCGCAGCTTGTCGAGCTCAGCCTCCGCCGGCTTGACGACGTCGTTGACGAACGCCCGCACCCGCAGTCGGATCTCTTCCAGCTCCGGACTCAGCGTGAAGTCGATGGCCATGCCGGCCTCCCCTTTCGGTAACACTCCCCAGGAGGGGCCACTGTATGTTCCGCACATGCCGCAGGACTTGTTCGAGCTGACAGGAAAGGTCGCCGTCGTCACCGGCGGGTCGCGCGGCCTCGGCCGCGAGATGGTGCTGGCGTTCGCCGAGCACGGCGCCGACGTGGTGATCGCCAGCCGCAAGCTGGACAACTGCGAGGCGGTCGCCGCCGAGGTGTGCGCGCTCGGCCGCCGGGCACTGCCGATCACGTACCACGCGGGCAGCTGGGCCGACGCCGATCGCTTGGCCGACGCCGCCTACGCGGAGTTCGGGCGCGTCGACATCCTGGTCAACAACGCGGGCATGTCGCCGCTGTACCCCGACCTCGAGACCGTCAGCGAGGAGCTGTTCGACAAGGTGATCGGGGTCAACCTGAAGGGTCCGTTCCGCCTGTCGTCCATCATCGGCACGCGCATGGCGGCAGCCGACGGCGGCTCGATCATCAACGTCTCCTCCATTGCCAGCCAACGACCGAGCCCCACCGAGGCGCCCTACGCAGCGGCCAAGGCAGGCATCAACTCGCTCACGCTCAGCTTCGCCGCCGCCTTCGGGCCGAAGGTTCGCGTCAACTGCATCGTTCCCGGCCCGTTCCTCACCGACATCTCCAAGGCGTGGGACCTCGGCGCGTTCGATGCCCGCGCGAAGCAGTCGTTCGCGCTCGGCCGCGGTGGCGAGCCGCACGAGATCGTCGGTGCGGCGCTCTACCTGGCCGGCGCCGCGAGCAGCTACACCACCGGTGCCTCGATCAACATCGACGGCCTGCCGCGCTGACCCACGATCGGGCAGCGTTCAGCCGAGCAAGCCGAGTGCCTGCCGGAACAAGCTGACCGTGTGGGAGTGCAGGAGATCGCCGGTGGCCTTCGGCGCGAGGCCGGCACAGGCCCTCGCATGCGTGCCTTCGAGGATCAGGCCCAGTCGGTAGCAGGCAAGCACACGGAACCACAACAGGTCGTCGAGCGGGCGACTGGTGTGCGATGCGTAGCGGGCCACGACCTCGTCGGGCGTGGGAAGACCCGGGGCGTCCACGCTCACCGTCACACCCTCCTGCGCCGGCCACGTTGCGAGGAGGTGACCGAGGTCGAGCAGCGGGTCACCGATGGTGACCAGCTCCCAGTCCACCATCGCTGCCACCGCCGGTCGATCGCCGGCGATCAACACGTTGCCGAAGTGGAAATCGCCGTGCATGAGGCCCGGCTGCACCTCGGTGGGGAGGTTCGCCCCCAGCCACTCCCCCACGTCATCGACGCCGGGGATGTCGGGTCCCGGATAGCCCGCCAGCTCGCAGTAGCCGTCGAGCTGCCGGCGCCACCGACCGACCTGCCGGCCTGCCCACCCCTCGAACCTACCGAGGTCGGCAAGGCCCACCGCCTCGTGGTCGACCGCGGCCAACGCGGCAATGGCGTCGGCCATCGCCAGTCCCATCTCGAGCTGCCACGAACGATCGGACGCGAACGCCGCCGGCAGGCCGAGTGTGGGGTTGAAGCCGTCCACGGGTTCCATCAGGTAGAAGGCGGCGCCGAGCACCTCGGCGTCCGGCTCGGCGGCGATGAGGGCCGGGTGCGGCACAGCGCTGCCGCTGAGCGCCGCCAGGACACGCGCCTCACGTCGCATCGTCTCGTCGGAGTTCGTCCGCTTGTGGACTGGTGGGCGCCGCAAAACGTAGGTGCGTCCCGACCGGCTGAAGCGGAGCAGGACGTTCTGCGTCCCGCCGGCGATCAGATCCGGTCCGGTGAGCGCACCCGAGCCCAGACCGCGACCATCCATCCACGCTTCGAGCAGGTGCAGGTCGACGCCGGGAACAGACGCTGCGCGAGTCACGACAGGAAGTTTTGGCGCGGTCATACTTGCAGCGTGTCATCAGAGGTACCAGTTGCCGCACACGGGCGATGGGTGTCGCGTGCGCGAGCAGCCATCACCGGCGAGCCGAGGATCCGGCAGCTCACGCTCACGCACGCACTCGCGAACATGGCTGACGGCCTCATCACCATCTCGTTGCTCGGATCGCTGTTCTTCAGCGTGTCGTTGGAGGCATCGCGCGACCGCATCCTGCTCTACCTGCTGCTCGCCGTCGCACCGCTCGCAGTCATTGCCCCGGTGGCGGGTCCGATCCTCGAACGAGCACGGGCGGGGTACCGATCGATCATGGTCGGCAGCCTGCTGTCACGTGCCATCGCCGGGGTGTTGCTGGCCGGCTCGCTGAAGTCCCCGACGTTCTATCCGCTCGTGTTCGTGGTGCTCCTGAGCCGCAAGGCCTACGCCCTCGCGCGCACCGCCCTGCTCCCCCATCTGGTTCCCGAGGCCGATCAGTTGGCCGACGCGAGCGGCCATCTCAGCAGAGTGGGTACGGTCACCGGCGGCATCGGCACGGCAGTCGGCGGTGCCGCGCTCACCCTGTTCGGTGCCGAAGTGGTCCCCGTGCTCGCCGCGTTCGCGTTCGTCGCCACCGCCGTGGCCGCGCACGGAATACCCGCCGTGTCCGTGCGGGCAGAGGTGCACTCCGCGAGCATCCGCACCAAGGTCCCGCACTCGGTTCGCCGCGCCGGCATCGCAGTGTGCGGTATGCGTGCATCCAACGGCGCGCTCGCATACCTGCTCGCGCTTGCCATCAAACGCGGCGGCATCGGGAGCTGGATCTTCGTCGTCGCGCTCGTCGCCGCCGGCTTCGGGTCGTACCTTGGCACTGCGATCACCGGTGCGCTCCACCGCCGACTGGGCGCCGACCAGGTCGTCGCCTTCGTGCTGCTGCTACCGGGTTCGGTCACCCTGCTCAGCGTGCTCGCGGCGGGTGATCTCGGCATCGTCGCAGTGGCGTTCTCCATCGGGCTCGGCAGCAGTGTGGCGACGCGTACGATGGATGCCCTGTACGGGCAGGTACCCGACATCGCCCGCGGTCGCGCGATCTCGTACAACGAGCTCCTGTTCCAGCTCTGCAACGTCACCGGCGCGGTGCTGGCGGTGATGCTCGACCCCACCCCGAAGGTCGGCTTCCTCGCCGTCTCGGCGGTGCTGCTGATCAGCGGCGTCTCCTACGCATCGCAACGCAAGCTGTCGTTGCGGCACAGCGCGGGTGCCCTGCTCCTCGGCCGGCTCCAGTACTCGCCCTCGACGCTGCTGCCGCGCACCTTGCTCGACGAGGCGACGCTGCAGGGTCAGCAGGGGGCAAGCCGGCTGGCGATCGTCACCGCTCACGCGGCGGTGCGGTCGGCACTGGCCCAGGGGGCCCTGTCACCTCCCGAACGATGGCAGCAGTTGCAGGCACTCGCCGAGGCCGTGCTCGCCGGCGAACCCCCGTCCGCCGGCCTCGTCGACGACATGCTGGCCGCCGCGCGCTCGGTGGTCGGTCAGCTGGAAACCGCTGCGACGACTATCCCTCGTCGGGAGTGACGGCTTCGTCGAACGAAGTTCGGCCCTTGATCACCCACCCGTCGCTTTGGTGGCTGAAGTCGAAACGGAACGTACGGAGCATCGTCTCGCTGAGGTACTGGTCGACCTCCAGCGTGACGGCGGCCGCGTCGTTCTGCACCGGGCCGAAGGCGATGAGCACGCCTTCGTCGCGCACGACCAACAGGCCGCTGCTGTCGTCTTCCAGAGCTTCGTCGCGCGTGTCGATGAAGCGGACGACGGCCACATCCTCGACCGCGGTGACAACCTCGGCCTGCACATCGACGTTGATCGACGAGCCCTCACCCCGCGGTTCCACGAACACCTTCAGCGCCACCGCGGGGTCGTGCTGAGCGGCGAACCAGCGGATCACCGCTGCGTACACATCGCTCGCACGTTCCTTGCTGGGCGACAACGGCGTGCACGACACGGAAACCCAGCCCAACCCCACGAGCAGGACGATGGAGCGAACGACACGCACGGCTCCGACCGTAACACCGACACAGAAAGCGGTGGCGAAGAACGGCGTCAGCCGGTGCTGCGCACGCCGGCGCCGCCGTCGATCACGTAGGTCTCGCCGGTGATCCACGACGCGGCGTCGGAGGCCAGGAACACGGCAAGGTTGGCGATGTCCTGCGGGTCGCCCAAACGGCGCAGCGGCAGTTGCGCCGCCAGCTTGTCGCCGAAGTTCTCCACGAGGAATGCGGCGAAGTCGGTCTGCACCAGGCCGGGGGCGATGCCGACCACCCGTGTGGGGCCGAGCTCACCCGCGAGCTGACGTGTGAGGTGGATCAGTGCGGCCTTGGTGAGGTTGTACACACCGAGGCCGCCTTCGGCACGGAGGCCCCCGACGGACGCGATGTTGATCATCACGCCATGTGTGTCCTTCATCGCCTGATCCCACGCGGCCTGGCACCAGAACAACGGCCCACGCAAGTTGACGCCGAACGTCTTGTCGAAGCGACCTTCGTCGACGCCGAGCGTCGGCCCGTAGTACGGGTTGGTGGCGGCGTTGTTGACGAGGATGTCGAGCCCGCCGAAGCGCTCGATCGTCGCCCGCACGCAGTCGGCGGCCGTTGCGACGTCACCCGCGTTCCCGGCGAACACCTCGACCTCGGCGCCGGGGGTCGCGGCGATGATCTCGGCCGCCGCGGCCTGCAAGCCGTCGAGCTTGCGCGACGTCAGCATGACGTTCGCTCCTGATGCAGCCATGGTGGCCGCGATCGCCTTGCCGATGCCCCTCGACGCACCGGTGACCAGTGCGACCTTGCCCTCCAACGTGATCTGCATGAGCGCGGACGTTACACGCGACACACCACCATCGGCCCGTTCGGCGGCCGTGCCCGGTAGCATGCCACGAGCTGCGACACCGTTGTCGCAGAGGTCGAGTGCAGCGGTTGTTGGCAAGCCCAACGCGGTGTGAGTGCATCCACGGCCACCCCTACACAGAGAGACCACCACTACCCATGAATACCCCTCAGCCCGCGCGTTCGTTCGCGTCCCTGGGCGTGCCCACCCCGATCGTCAACGCCCTCGTTGCGGACGGCATCACGGCACCATTTCCGATCCAGGCCGTCACGCTGCTCGACTCGCTCGCCGGCAAGGACCTCCTGGGCCGCGGCAAGACCGGCAGCGGCAAGACCATCGCGTTCGCGATCCCGCTCGTCGCCGCGCTCGCCAAGAGCGGCGAGAAGGCCCGGCCCGGCTCGCCCCGCGGGCTGGTGCTCGTGCCCACTCGCGAGCTGGCCAACCAGGTCGCCGCCACCATCGCTCCCCTCGCCAAGGCCATGAACCTGCGTCACACCGTCATCTACGGAGGCGTCGGCTTCGGCAATCAGACGGCCGCCTTGCGCAACGGCGTCGACATCGTCGTCGCCTGCCCCGGGCGCCTCGAGGACCTCATGCAGCAGGGTCACTGCCGGCTCGACCGCGTCGAGGTCACCGTGCTCGACGAAGCCGACCACATGGCCGACATGGGCTTCCTGCCCGGTGTCAAGCGCATCATGGACCGCACCCCCAAGACCGGTCAGCGAATGCTGTTCAGCGCCACGTTGGACAACGACGTGAAGGTGCTGATCGATCGCTACCTCGTCAACCCCGTCAACCATGCGCTCGATCCGGCCGATTCGCCGGTCGAGGAGATGACCCATCACCTGGTGGAGACCGCACTGGTCGACAAGCTGGGCGTGGTCACGCGCCTCGCTGCCGGCGGCGATCGCTCGCTGCTGTTCACCCGCACCAAGCACGGCGCCAAGAAGCTGGTCAAGCAGCTTGGCCAGTCGGGCATCCCGGCGGTGGAACTGCACGGCAACCTGTCGCAGAACGCCCGCGAACGCAACCTCGCCGACTTCTCGTCCGGTCAGGTCCGTGTGCTGGTGGCCACCGACATCGCCGCGCGCGGCATCCACGTCGACGATGTGCGCCTCGTCGTGCACGTCGATCCGCCCGCCGAGCACAAGGCCTTCCTGCACCGTTCGGGCCGCACCGCCCGTGCCGGCGCCGAGGGCTTGGTCGTCACGGTCATGACCCCCGACCAGCGCAAGGACGTTCGTTCGATGACCCGCGCCGCCGGCATCAAGCCGATCGTCACCGAAGCCGTCCACTCGGCGCACCCGCTGCTGGAGGACCTCGCCGGGCCGGCACAGCCGGCGCGCAGAGTCACCCATGCCCAGATGCAGCCGATGGCCGAGCGCGGCCCCGCCCCTCGCCAGGGCAACGGCCAGCGCGCCGGCAGCCACCGGCAGGGCGGCAACCAGGGCTCGCGCTCCGGCCAGAGCGCAGGCCAGGCCAACCGACAGGGACAAGGCCCTCGCTCCGGCGCCCGCACTCCGGCCGCTGCCACCACCGACGCCGGCCGACCGGCACGTGTGACCCAGGAC
>JBAVTH010000581.1:0-1530 GCA_049696035.1 Ilumatobacteraceae bacterium | reverse complement strand
CCAACGGACATCCACAGCACGCTGTGGATGAATGACTGCATGGCAGGTCTGCGCGGAGTGGCTATGTGAGAGCGATGGAACTGCGACCTGCTGGACGTTCCATCGTGGCATCCTGTCGCTGTGGCCGCTGAACTGCTCGAGCGCATCGTCGCGGATGCTGACGTCTGCTTCGGCCGGCCAACGATCCGTGGACACCGCGTCTGGGTGTCAACGGTTCTGGGCTATCTCGCCGAGGGGTGGACCACGGAGGCCGTGCTGGTTGAGTTCCCCGCTCTCGACGGCGACGATGTGCGGGCGTGTCTCGCCTACGCGGCCCAGCTGGCCGACACGCGGTTCGCCGACCTCGACATCGGCTGACCCGCCTGGATCAGAGCAGTGGCGCGAGTTCGAACGCTTCGCAGTGAGCTGGCCGAACGACGCTGAAATGAGCGCGGTCGAGAGTGGCGATCCGTGTCGCGCCCAGACGTTCCGCGATAGCGATCAGGCTTGCGTCCGTGCCGCCGAGCGGCAGGTCGTGGTACCGATCGACCAGCTCGCGGATGCGCTGCCAATCGGACGCCACGAGCGGCTCAACGGTGAGCGTGCCATCGACGATTGCGTCGTAGAACGATGCTTCAGCGTGTGCCCCGAGCTCGCGGGTGAGCAGATACACCGCCTCAGCGACGACCATTGCTGTTGTGACCAAAGGTCCGGTCGCGGTCTCGAGGAGGTCGAGGCAGGAGTGATGATGGCGGTCGGTGCGATCGGCAGCGGCGACAAGGGGACCGGTGTCGACGATCAGCACAGGTCAGTCGCGACCGAACCCGTCGGCGAGCAGTTCGTCGACTTGATGGCTGATGCCCTGTTCGCTCGCCCCAATCCCTGCGAACGACAAGTGTCGCCGTCGGGGCTCAGCATCGACGTGCGGGGCGTTCTCGGTGAGCACTTCCGCAGCGAGTTCCTCGACCGTGACCCCCCGCGCATGGGCAACCGCTTCTAGACGGCGCACGACGTCGTCGGAAACGTTCACGTTCATCGTCATGTCCGAAGCCTACGCACTCTGCTGGCGTCCATCGCTCCATGTTCTACCGGCGACACCCGTTCGAACACCGGCACGCTGCCGGTGCGCAGCTCGGGCAACCGCTCGTTGTCGGGTTCGAACACGAAGAGGTCGATCGACAGCTTCGACTCGTTCTCGAGGTCGAGGCGCACCTCGGCGAGATCGAAACGCGTGAGCGAGTCGGAGACGACCGCCACGTCGACATCGTTGGGCGGCGCACCGGCCTCGTCGCGGTAACGGGCAGCCCACGAACCGAAGATGAACACCTCGCTGATCGCCGGGTTGTCGCCGAACGCACGCGCCAGCATCGGGATCACTCCGCCGGCGTAGGCCAGCAACTGCCGCAACACCGGCCCATATGGCAGATCCGGGGCGGGGCGGATGGTCTTGGCTGTGCCGACCTGCTCGGTGATCAGCACTCCGGCCCGCTCGAGGCGGGCCACCTCGCGTGCCACCGTCTGCTGGGGGATGCCAGTGCGCCGTGCCAGCTC
>JBAVTH010000580.1:0-7112 GCA_049696035.1 Ilumatobacteraceae bacterium | reverse complement strand
GCAGCGAACGGCGTACATCCTCTCTGCAGTCGCCTGGACGTATCCGATGACGCTGGCGCTGGGCTGGGCGGTTGCACCGCTCGGACCTGCCGCCTTCACCGCTCCGCTCACGCGCACGTTGACCGCGATGGTCGCTCAACACGGCGCCGTGAACGCCATTGCCGTCGTGCTGCTCGGCCTCGCCGCCCTCGGCCACCCACCGGCCCGTCCCGGTGGGGCGACGGGGCCGAACCAACACCTGACCCTCATGCTTCAAGGAGAACACTGTGCTCACCCTGCACCGCCCCTCGCCCACAGCCCTCGCCGAGATGGTCGAGCGGCACCGCGAGACGCCGTTGAGCTATCGACCGGGGCTGCTCGCACGGGTGGGCAGCGAGCGCCGCTGGTTCGTCGACCGCCATCGTGAGGTCGTCGGGCACGGCCCTGCCGACTTCGAGGCCGCTTGTGACGCATTGCGCACCTGGGCGAAGTTCCGCCAGCCGTGGACGATGCCGGCGCTGCCGCTCGCATCCATCCGCACCGGCGAGACGGTCGGCTACAGCGCACGAGTGCTCGGAGTGTGGTGGAGCTACTGCTGCCGGATCGTCACCACCATCGACGAGACGACGAGCGACGGGCAGCAGCGATTCGGATTGGACTACGGCACCGTTCGCGGACATGCCGAACGCGGAGAGGAGCGTTTCCTGGTCACGCTCGACGCGGACGGTGCCGTCACCTTCGAACTGTTCGCGATGTCGCGGCCGGGTCGATGGTTCACGTGGTGTGGGCTGCCATTGGCTCGAATGGCACAGGCGAAGTTCCGGCCGGGCGCCGCCACAGCCGTCCGAGACGTCGTCACCCGCGCGACTGTTGCCGTCTGACCGACGTCCGTCAGGCGGGTGGGCCGTACTCGCGCTCGACGGTTGCCACCCGCACTCGATAGTCCGAGTACCACGTGGTCTGGCCGGTGCGCTGCACCAGGAGGTGCTCGGCGACCTGCTTCCAGGCTGCGGCATCGGCGGGCGAGCACCAGTAGCTGACGGTGATGCCCAGTCCGTCGCGGGCGCATTCCACGCCCAGGTAGCCGGGCTGCTCGGCGGCCATCGCCACCATCGCCGCGGCGGCCTCGGCGTAGCCGTGATCGCCGTCGGTACGCAGTGACGTGAAGATCACCGCGGTGTACGGCGGCTCGGGGGTCTGGGCGATCATCGAGGCTCCAAGAGTCAGGGGGCGGGAATCAGGCCGGGAACGTCGTGACGGAACTCACCGGTGTCGAGGTAGGCCCGCAACTTGGCGATCGAGTTGGGCACGTAGCGCGGCAGCATCTCGATGAACTCGGCGTTGGTGGTGGTGATCACGTCGTTCAACAGCACCAGGTTGCGACTGGCCACCATGGCCTCGTACTGCTCGGCGGTGAACGCCGGCAGCGGGCGCAACTCCTGATAGCCCTCCAGCAGCGCGGCCTCCTGGGCAGCGTTGTCGCGCAGGTAGTAGGCCGAGATGGCGAGGTCCTGCACCGGCACGCCGATGCCGCTGTCGTCGAAGTCGAGGACCGACAGGCGGCCGCGGTACCACTTCAGGTTCCAGATGTGCAGGTCGGCGTGCAGCGGCTGACGGCGGGCACCGGCGAACATCGCGTCGTAGTGGCCCTGCACGTGCGTGAACATCGACTCGATCAGTTCGTGGTCGGCAGTGGACAGCAGCGGGTGCTCCTGGTCGAGCACGTACGGGACGTCCATCAGCACGGTGTCGATCGCCGGCAGCGCAGCGCCGGGCGGCAGCTGCCATGTCTCGCCGTGTGCGTGCAGAGTTGCCGCCGCCCGACCGACCGCTCGCATCTGGCCCGGCGTCGCTTCATCACCGAGGTCGCTGCCCGGCAACCAGGAGAACAGCGCTGCCGGGAGGTCGCGGCCCAGATCCGTGCTGTGCACGTGCGCCAGCAGTGCACCGTCGCGGGTTCGTTGCGGCGTCGGCACCCACAGGTCGGTCTCCTCCGACAACGCCGCCAACCACGCCATCTCCGCCGCGATGTACGCGTCGGTGCGCCGCGAGTTGACGTTCAGTCGCAGCGCGAACCGCTGGCCGTCGATGGTGTCCACCCGGAACGTCGTGTTGAACCCGTGGTTGAGCAGCCGGAGCGAGGCGACCTCGACCGGGTACTGCCGCAACACCGCCACGGCGGCGGGTCGAAGCCGGGCCACCTGACCGCGCACGGAGCGATCCTCGAAGCGCATGGCCGTGCACCGTACCCCGGCCGGCGTCAGGCGCGCACCGACCAACCCTTGTAGCCCTCCACGAAACCCGCCGCCTGCAGCGCCGCGGCCGAGGGCGTAGCCGGCGCGATCGGCTCGCCGTTGACCTTGCGCACCTCCACGCTGCGCACGCGACCGTTCTTCACCAACAGCGCGAGCGCCTCGGCCCAGCCGTTGTCGTCGGTGGCGGCTGGAAAGGTGACGAGGTGACGCGAGCGCCGATCGAACCACACCAGCGGCACGCCGGAACGCAGTACGACCAGCGCGCCGGCCGAACGGGCCGGACGACCTGGGGATTCCGGCCAGGAGAGAGCCGCGCCGTAGGGCTGCGCCGGGTCGGTGGCGGCGAGCACGACGGGCGGTTCGGCATCAGCCGGATGCAGCTCGCGGTCGGGTGTGTCGCGCAGTGAGCGCAGCCGGTCGACAGCGCCCGGCAAGCTGAACTGCGCGGCGCCCAGGCCCGCCACGAAGTAGCCGCGACGGGTCAGCCCACGCTCTTCCAGCACCTTCAGCACCCCGTACACGCTGGCGTACCCGCCGCGCACGCCCTCCGCCAGCACGGCTTCACGCGTGACGACGCCGTAGCGATCGAGCAGCTGCAGGGCAGAGGTGTGCGCTGCCTCGGTGGCGGACGGCGCAGGCAGCAGCAGCGGAGCGACCAGCGACCAGCGGCCGGCGCCGAGTGGTGGGCCGATGCGAGTGAGCCTGCCGGGTCGAGGGCGGCCGCGCACCGGCCCCGACGGGCGGCTGCTCTTCGTGCCCTTGGCGCCGAGCAGTGCCCGCAACGGCGACAGCGAGTCGTTCGTGACCTCGCCGGCCCACACCAGGTCCCACAGCGCGGTCAGCAGTTCCGTATCGGTGGCACCACCCGGCCGCAGCTCGTCGCCGACGGTGGCCGAGCGCAGGCCACCCCAGAAGCTGGCACCGGTACGGCCGAGGTACTCGCGCAGGGCGACGTGCAGCGGCCCCGACGGCGGCTCGATCTGCTCCCACGACTGCGCCAACACCGACAGCTGGTCGGCGAAGCACAGCCGGATGCGGCCGTCGTTGGCGCCCAGCGCGCCGGCCCCCACCCACACCAGCTCGCCGGCGGTGCACAGCTCGTCGAGCTCGGTGGGCCGGTACGAGCGCAGTCGGGCAGGCAAGATCTCGGTCTCCAGCGTGCTGGCCACCAGTGCCGCGCCCTGCAGCTGGCCGAGCGCTTCGACCAACCCGTCGATGCCACGACGTTCGCCGGGGATGTTGTGCCAACCCAGCAGGAAGCGGGCGTAGGCGTGTTGCTCGACCGGCTCGACCTCGCGGCGCAACGCTGCGAGTGAGCGCCGGCGCAGCTGACGCAGCACGTCGACATCGCTGAACTCGCGGCCGCTGCCGTTGGGACGGAACTCGCCGCGCACCACCCGGCCGTCGGCCTCCAGTGCGGCAAGCGCTCCCACTGCACGGTCGACCGAGATGCCGAAGCGAGCCGCGAGATCCTCGACGGTGAACGGACCGTGAGTGCGCGCATACCTGCCCACCAAGCCTTCCAGCGGATGCGGCACCGGTTCGGTGAACGCCCGCGGCAGGCCCAGCGGCACGTTGCAGCCGAGCGCGTCGCGGTAGCGGCCCGCATCCTCGGCGGCGATGTATCGCTCGGCGCCGGCGACCGACACGGTGATCGCACGACGATCGTGCTCGAGCTGTACGAGCCACGCCGCAGCCGCCGCGGGCCCGATGCCACCCTCGGCCTCACAGCGCAGATCCGCCTCGGCGGCCGACAGATCGCCCACCTTGCGCAGCACGTCGTGCAGCTCGTCGGCGGTGCGGGCCCGCCGGCCGTCGGCCAGCAGCTGCAGCTCCAGCTCGAGATCGGCGAGCGCGCCCGGATCCAGCAGCTCGCGCAGCTCCTCAGCCCCGAGCAGATCGCGCAGCAGATCGCGATCGAGTGAGAGGGCAGCAGCACGACGCTCGGCAAGCGGACTGTCGCCCTCGTACATGAACGCGGCGATCCAGTTGAACAACAGGCTCTGGGCGAACGGCGAGGCCTTGGCGGTGTCGACGCTGACCACGCGGATGGCGCGGCTGCGCAACTGGCCCAGCACCTCACGCAGTGCCGGCAGGTCGAACACGTCCTGCAAGCACTCGCGCGACGTCTCCAGCAGCATCGGGAAGGTGGGGTACTTGGAGGCGACAGCCAGCAGATCCGCCGCCCGCTGGCGCTGCTGCCACAGCGGCGTGCGTTGATCCGGGCGGCGGCGCGGCAGCAGCAGCGCACGGGCGGAGCACTCGCGGAAGCGGGCCGAGAACAGCGACGTCTGCGGCAGCGACTGCATGACCAGCTCGTCGATCTCGTCGGGGTCGATGATCAGATCGGCCAGCGGCAGCTCGTCGGCGGCTTCCGGGAGCCGCAGCACGATGCCGTCGTCGGTGTACATCGTCTCGACCGGGATGTCGTAGCGCTCCATCAGCCGCCGCTCGATCGCCATCGCCCACGGCGCGTGCACCGGCACGCCGAACGGGCTGAGGATGCACACTCGCCAGTCGCCGATCTCGTCGCGGAACCGCTCGACCACGATGGTGCGGTCGTCGGGCACCGCGCCGGTGGCCTGCGCCTGCTCCTCCAGGTAGAGCAGCACGTTGTGCGCCGCCAGCGCATCGAGCGAGTAGTCGGCCATCAGCGTGGCGAGCGCACCATCGGCCGGCAGCGCTCGGGCCTCGCGCTGGAAGGCGCCGAGGGCGCGACCCAGCTCCAACGGGCGGCCGGGCCGATCGCCGTGCCAGAACGGCATCTTCCCCGGCTCGCCCGGCGCGGGCGTGACCACGACCCGCTCGAAGGTGATGTCCTCGATGCGCCAGGTGCTGGCGCCGAGCAGGAAGGTCTCGCCAGCGCGGCTCTCGTACACCATCTCCTCGTCGAGCTCACCGACCCGCGTGCCGTCGGGCAGGAACACGCCGAACAGGCCGCGATCGGGGATGGTGCCGCCGCTCATGATGGCCAACCGCTTGCTGCCGTCGCGGGCGCGCAGCGTGCCGGCCACGCGGTCCCACACCAGCCGCGGGCGCAGCTCGTTGAACTCCTCGCTGGGGTAGCGGCCCGACAGCAGGTCGAGCACGTTGGCCAGCAGGTCGTCGCTGAGCTCGGCGAAGCAGGCCGCGCCGCGCACCATCGTGCCCAGCTGCGCGACCGTGCACTCAGGGTGCATGGCGACGTGAGCGACGATCTGCTGCGCCAGCACGTCGAGCGGGTTGCGCAGGAAGCGACTGGTCTCGATGAGCCCTTCGCGCATGCGCCGCACCACCACCGCCGCCTCGAGCAGATCGCCGCGGTGCTTCGGGTACATGGTGCCCTTGCTCGGCTCGCCGACGCTGTGGCCGGCACGGCCGATGCGCTGCAGGCCGCGCGACACCGCGCCGGGTGACTCCACCTGGATGACGAGATCCACCGCGCCCATGTCGATGCCCAGCTCCAGGCTGCTGGTGGCGACGATGGCGCGCAGCTCACCGCGCTTGAGCTGATCCTCGATGACCACTCGTTGTTCGCGGGCGAGCGAGCCGTGGTGCGCCTTCACCAGATCGCCGCTGACCCCGGCCTCGACGCCTTCATCGGCGGCCAGCTCGTTGAGCCGGGCAGCCAACCGCTCGGTGAGGCGGCGGCCGTTGCAGAAGATGATGGTGCTGCGGTGAGCGAGCACCTGTTGCAGGATGCGCGGGTAGATGGACGGCCAGATGCTGCTGCGCTGCCCCTGCATCGCGGACTCCGCCGGGCCGCTGCGCAGCTCGTTGGTGACTTGGCCCATCGCGCCCATGTCCTCCACGGGTACGACGACCTCCACCTCCAACGGCTTGCGGATGCCGGCGTCGACGATGGCCACCGGGCGCCGCGGCCCGGCCGCACCCTCGAGCCCCGGCGAGTGGCCGCCGAGGAAGTGGGCGATCTCCTCCAACGGCCGCTGGGTGGCGCTGAGCCCGATGCGCTGCGGCGGCCGCTTGGTGACGGCCTCGAGCCGCTCGAGGCTGAGCATCAGGTGAGCGCCGCGCTTGGTGGTGGCCATCGCATGGATCTCGTCGATGATCACCGTGTGCACGTTGACCAGCGTGTTGCGCACCTCGCTGGTGAGCATCAGGTACAGGCTCTCCGGCGTGGTGATGAGCAGGTCGACCGGGCGCCTGGCCAGGGCCTGGCGATCCTTCGGCGAGGTGTCGCCCGTGCGCATCGCCACCGTCGGCTGTTGGAACGGCACGCCCAGCCGCTCGGCCGCCAGCTGGATGCCCATCAGCGGTGAGCGCAGGTTCTTCTCGACGTCGAACGCCAGCGCCCGCAGCGGCGAGATGTAGAGCACCTGGGTGCGCGCCTTGGGGTCGACCGGTTCGGCCCCCGCCGAAGGCGGCGTGACCAACGTGTCGATGCTGGAGAGGAACGCCGTCAGCGTCTTGCCGCTACCGGTGGGGGCGCAGACCAGCGTGTGCTGCCCGCTGCGGATGGCCGGCCAGCCCTGGATCTGCGGCGGCGTGGGCGTGGGGAACGACGCGGCGAACCACTCGCGCACCGCGGGCGAGAAGCCCTTCAGCACCGGATGATCAGCCATGCCGTGCAGGCTACGCCAGAGGTGTCACGGGGTTGCCCGGCGGGTCGGCAGGTCGGCGTTCGGCGGTCGGCGTTCGGCGGTCGGCGGTCGGCGTTCAGCGTTCAGCGCGAAGACGCCGGCCTGTTGTTGTGCTCCTCGGCTCAGCGACAACTTTTCCTGCACCACCCGCAGGAGAAGTTGTCGCTGAGCTGGAACGCGAGACGAGCGGCGCTCGACCGCAGGAGGAGGACCGACACCGCCGTCACCAGAAGACGGCGTCGCCCGACTCGAACTCGGCCCGGCGACGGCCGTCCTCACGCGAGGCCGCCAGCTCTGC
>JBAVTH010000579.1:0-2486 GCA_049696035.1 Ilumatobacteraceae bacterium | reverse complement strand
TCCAACGGGTGCCGGTCCAACGGGTGCCGGTCCAACGGGTACCGGTCCAACGGGTACCGGTCCAACGGGTACCCGAATGACGGGTCTCGCCTTCCGTCCGGAACGTGTGAATGAGCAAGCTATCCATGAGGTGTCCTCCTGAGTGACGACTCTGCCTCGGCATCATAAGCCAGCGAATCAAGTCATGAGTCTTGATGGTTGGTGACGCTGCGTGGGAGTTGACACCCTCGAAGGCATTGATGCGTTTTGCGATTGACGAGAAACCTCACGTAGAGTGCCCTGACGAGAATCACTTCCCATTCTGTGAGATGCTAGGATCCTCTTCGCACATCACCATCGAAGGAGCGAGATGTCGTCACCCAACAACCCGGCCGGGCCCCGGACGCTCGCGGCCAAGGTGTGGGATCGCCACATCGTCCACGCCGCGCCCGGTGAGCCCGATCTGCTGTACATCGACCTGCACCTCGTGCACGAGGTCACCAGCCCGCAAGCGTTCGACGGGCTCCGGCTCACCGGCCGGCCGGTCCGCCGGCCGGACCTCACCATCGCCACCGAGGACCACAACGTGCCAACGGCCGACATCGATCAGCCCATCGCCGATCCGATCTCGGCGCGCCAGGTGGAGGTGCTGCGCGAGAACGCCGCCGAGTTCGGCATCACCGAGTTCCCGATGGGGCACCCCAGCCAGGGCATCGGGCACGTCATCGCGCCCGAGCAGGGACGCACCCTCCCCGGCATGACGGTGGTCTGCGGCGACAGCCACACCGCGACGCACGGCGCGTTCGGCGCACTGGCGTTCGGCATCGGCACGAGCGAGGTCGAGCACGTGCTCGCGACTCAGACACTGCCCCAGTCACGACCGAAGTGGATGGCCGTCACCGTCGAGGGCGACGCACCGGCCGACGTCACGGCCAAGGACATCATCCTTGCGATCATCGGCATCATCGGCACCGGCGGCGGCATCGGCCACGTCATCGAGTACCGCGGTGCCGCCATCCGAGCGTTGTCGATGGAAGGCCGGATGACATTGTGCAACATGAGCATCGAGGCCGGCGCCAAAGCCGGCCTCGTCGCCCCCGACGACACCACCTTCGCCTACTTGAAGGGCCGCGAACAGGCACCGGCCGGCGAGCAGTGGGATGCCGCCGTCGCCGACTGGCGCACGCTCGTCACCGACGACGGCGCCGAGTTCGACAAAGAGGTCGTGATCGACGCGACCGCCTTGCGGCCGCAGGTCAGCTGGGGCACGAATCCCGGCCAAGTGGTCTCGATCGACGATGCGTTGCCGTCGCCCGACGACGCAACTGACGAACAGGGCCGCGACACCATCGCTCGCGCGCTCGAGTACATGGGCCTGACCGCAGGCACGAAGGTTCGCGACATCAGGGTCGACACCGTGTTCATCGGATCGTGCACCAACAGCCGCATCGAAGACCTGCGTGCCGCCGCAGCAGTCATGAAGGGCCGAACTGTCACCGTGCCGCGGGTGATGGTGGTGCCCGGCAGCCATGCCGTGAAGGCGCAGGCGGAAGCCGAGGGCTTGCCGGAGGTGTTCCGGGCTGCCGGAGCCGACTGGCGCGAACCGGGCTGCAGCATGTGCCTGGCGATGAACCCCGACAAGCTGGCTCCCGGCGAGCGATCGGCCAGCACCAGCAACCGCAACTTCGAAGGTCGTCAGGGCCGCGGCGGCCGCACGCACCTGGTTTCCCCTGCTGTAGCCGCGGCCACTGCGGTCGCCGGCCACTTCGCCACCCCGGAGGACCTGTCATGAAGGCTGTTCACGTCATCCAGGGTCGTGGTGTACCGCTCAAGCGCAGCGACGTCGACACCGACCAGATCATCCCCGCCGAGTGGCTCAAGCGCGTCGAGCGCACGGGCTTCGAGAAGGGCCTGTTCAGCACCTGGCGCGACGACCGCAACTTCGTCCTCAACGACGAGCGGTACGCGGGCGCCAGCATCCTGGTTGCAGGGCCGTCGTTCGGTGTCGGCTCGTCGCGCGAGCACGCGGTGTGGGCCATCCAGCAGGGCGGATTCGATGCGGTCATCGCGCCCAGCTTCAGCGACATCTTCCGCAACAACTGCACCAAGAACGGCCTCGTGCCGGTCGTCGTGCCGGAAGCCGTCGTGCACCAGATCTGGGACGCCATCGACGCTGACCACACCGTCGAGATCACCATCGACGTCGAGCGCTTGACGGTGGAGGTGCCCGCTGCCGGCATCACCGCCCCCTTTCCGATGGACGCGCAGACGCAGCATCGCTACCTCAACGGCCTCGACGACGTCGGCATCACCCTCTCTCACGCCGCCGAGATCGATGCATTCGAGTCCGCCCGGCCCGCCTGGCTGAAGTAATTCTCGACACAAGCCGAGGCGCGGGCTGTTAGACCCTGCCGATGCGCATCGATCTGGATCTCGTCCGGCGCGTGGAGCACACTGGCGCCGAGTTCGCACGCCGCCAGGTAGCCGGCTACCTCTCGCACTTCCCG
>JBAVTH010000578.1:0-2921 GCA_049696035.1 Ilumatobacteraceae bacterium | reverse complement strand
AGATCGCCGGCGAGCGAGAGTGCGAAGCCCTGGTCCCAGGTGTACTGGTGGTTGGCGATGGCGGGGCGAACCGCGTCGCGGATGACGGTCTCGGTGATCTGGAGGTCGGTGGGCAGCGTGAAGTTGTTCAGCAGGGCATTCGGGTCGCCGACGGGCGGAACAGGAATGCCGACGGCACCGAACTGGGCGGCGCCGGAGACACCGGCGAGCACGATGCCCGTCGGCCCCAGCGGGATGCCGAGCGGAGCGTTCACCTTCATCAGCACCGGGCCGTACTCGGTGATCACGAGGTCGGCGCCGCCGCCGATGTCGGCGACCGCGAAGTCGCCGAAGATGCGGCCGTAGAACACGGTGGTGCCGTCGACATCGATCGTGCGCAGCTCGAGCCCACCGCCGATGACCACCCCGCCCGGCAGCTCGAAGGGTTCGAGGCCCATCGAGAGACCGTCGAGGTTGGTGATCGGGAACTCGCCGGCGAGCAGCTTGCCCAGGTCGATCTCCAACCCGTCCACGGCCGCCGAGAGCGGCCAGGTCTCGGTGGCGCGGATGCCGCCGCTGAGACGGATGCGCATGGTGAGGAACATCTCCGGGGTCAGCGTGACGGCGCCATCAGGCCCGACGACCGCGTTGGGGAACGACACGCCGGCCTCGTTCAGGAACAGCGGGATGAAGTCGGGCAGGCCGACATCGAGGTCCGCCGGCACGCCGATGTCGAACCCGAAACCGGGCAGCAACTTGGGCAGGAAGTCGTCGCCGACGGCGATCTTGCGGGCAGTGCCGCTCCAGCCGGCGAGCAGCTCGAAGCCCGCATCGAACTGCACGGTCAGCGACTCGGCTTCGAGGTAGTTGCCACCCGCTGGCGGGTTCGGGTCGAACGAGGCGCCGGTGGCGCGCAGCGTCATGAAGTCGCCGAAGGCGAACTCCGCTGCCTCCACCGTCACACCGTCGAGGCGAGGCTCGATGGTGAGCCCACCCGAGCCGAAGGAGAGCCCGACACCGGCGTCGAGCACGAGGTTGGTGATGGCGAGCGAGCCCAGCGTGCCCGACAGGGTCGCGGTGCCGGCGATGTCGGCAGTGGTCGGGTCGGCATCGGTGGCGCCGGGCGTGATGGTGCCGTCGAGCGCCACCGTCACGCTGTCGAGCAGCGAGCCGGTGGGGCCATCGACGGTGAGCGAACCCCCGACGTTGGGCTGGAACACGCCGGCGACGAAGCCGCCGAGGGTGATCTCGGCGCCGATCACGTAGTCGCCGGTGCTGAGCCCGTCGAAGCCGAGCGTGATCGGGCCGACGTCGAGCGGGCGGACGATGCCGTCTCGCAGCGAGACGACATCGACCGAGAACGTGAACCGGTTGTCCTCGGGCGGCGAGTCGGGGGTGACCGTCGGACCGCCGAGACCGACCCGCGGGGTGAAGCCACCGAGGTCCGGGAAGGCGGCGAAGTCGAAACGGCCGACCACGCTGACCTCGAAGCGGTTCAGGTCGGTGTTGTCGGGGAACACCACGGTGACGTCGGTGACGTCGAAGGGCAGCAGGCCACCGAGGCCGATGCTCTGGGCCAGGCCCTGGCTGGCCACTTCGATGCTGTCGGCGCCGAACCGGCCTGCCTTGGTGAGGAAGAAGCCGGTGAAGGTGACGCCGAGGTCGTCGAGTGCGGGGAAGCGCGCCGTGAAGGTGCCGATCTCCAACAGGCGGTCGCCGGTGCCCGGGCCCACCCGGAACGCCACGTCGGTGGCATCGCCCACCACGGCCCCGCCGGCGATGCTGGCCTCCATGGTGTCGGCATCGAGCGTCAGCGCGCCGTCGGTGGTGAGCGTGCCCAGCACGCCGGTGGCCGAGCCGACCGGGGTTGCCGGCAGCACGACCGCGGTGGCGGCGCCGATCTCCACACCACCGGTGAGCGGCCCGGCAGGCAACGTTGCGTCGAACTTGGCATGCACGAACGCATCGGTGAGTCGCAGCAGCTCGGGCGAGCCGACTCCCAGCTCGGGAAGGTCGAGCCGCCCGTCGAGGCCGATCGAGTCGCGGTCGAAGTCGATGCCGAGGCGAACCGTGCGATCGCCGCCCGGCGCTGGAGCGGTCAGGTCGAGCGAGCCTGAGCCGGCGAGCACGCCCGGGCCGAGGTCGGCGGCGAAGTTGAGCGCGTCGAGATGGAACCCGAGCAGCGTGTACTCGGCGCCGATCGCACCGTCAGCAGTGAGGTGCCACGTCGCTCCCTGCCGCACGGCCGCCACGTCGAGCAATGCGCCGGCGGCACCGTCCTGCAGCCCGGGCACGGCCAACGTGCCGGCCAACCGCTGATCGCCCTGGGTCACGCCGGAGGCGTCCATCGCCCAGCTGGTGTCCCAGGCCAGGTTCAGCGGCCCGGCGCCGAAGCCGAGGTGCATGCTGGCGGTGCCCGCCAACTTCGGTTCGAGCAGGCCGGCGAGGTTGCGCTGCCGAGCCTGCGTCGGGGCCAGGGTCACCGTCAGGTTGGCGACTGCGGTTCCCTCGAAGGTGACCGCTCCCCCGCCCAACCGGCCACCGCCGCTGACGGCGAGGCTGCCGCCGACAGTGAGCTCCAGCTTCGTCGCGCGGTCGATGTAGAAGCCGTCGGTGTCGACGCCGACCACGAGTGTGAGCGCGAGGTCGCCGATCCAGCCGCCAGACGCCGGGTCGGCATCGAGGCCGAGACCGGTGGCGAGGGAGGTGAGCACGCCGTCGGTGGCATCGTTCAGCGGGTCGGCCGAGAAGCCGACGGCCTTGGCCAGATCGGCGAGCGTGACGTCGTAGCGAGCCTGGATGAAGTCGCCGGGTGCCGACGCCGGCCGGCCGCACAGGCCACCCGCGACCTTCTCGACGGTGATGCCGAGGCCGATCAGTTGGGCACACAGGCTGCCCAGCGAGTCGGGGACGCCGGGCAGCGCCGGCGGGTTGAGCTCCTC
>JBAVTH010000577.1:0-3598 GCA_049696035.1 Ilumatobacteraceae bacterium | reverse complement strand
CTGCTCGCAGCGACTGCGTGTTCAGCCGGGCTTCCTCTCTACACCCGCAATCCGGATGACTTCCGAGCCCTCAACGACCTCGTCGAAGTCGTCGCCATCTGAGAGACAACTCGCGCACCTATCTGCCGAAGTGTGCGGTTGGACGCAGCCCGTCCCGCAGAGAAGGATGACGAGTTGCATGCTGAAGGTCGGACACTTGAGAGCAATCGGGCTCGCGCTGGTCGCGCTTGCGGCCATGGGATGCAGCGACGAAGCACCGGCGCAATCGGCGCCCAGTGGCAGAGGCGAGTACGAATGGAAGTGCGTGGGTAAGGCCCCAGCCCACCTCGCAGAGGGCGGCTTCGTGTACTACCTCAACAGTCAAGGCCAACTGCAATGGGTGGACTCACAGGTGCTTCCCTGCCTTCCGTCTGGGTGGGTGCTGTCGGCTCGGTGCACCGACGATGACCGGTTGTCGTTCGACGGTAAGGCTTTCGACTCGAATGGCATCAAGGATCTGTCCAAGGATGAGCTGACACATCTGAGTTGTGCCGGCGAGCGTCCAAAGCCGGGACCATGGCCACCGCCCACCACCTAGCCGCCCGACCTTCGGAGCTTTCATGGCGAGCAGATCTGCCGTTCTGGATGGTGCCTGCACGACCTATCGTCGGGCCCATGGCGATTCGGGTGAACGCAGTCGGCGACCGGTTCGCCGTAGAGGTCACCCCGCCGCATGGCAACTGGCGATCGACCACGCCGATGTCGCCGACCGAAGTTCTCGAACGGCTCAGCGCGTTGGGATGCCACAGCACCGACTCGACGGATGCGCTCGACGCGTCTGGCGCTGATTGGCGCCCGGTGCACGATGCCGAGGTGTTGCGCAGGCGAGCGGGTAGTGCATAGCAGCCGATAGGTCGCTGGACAACGCCGGCCACTTCGGGCAATAGGGTCGGGTCGTGGAAGCAACTCCAGCAACCGTCACCGAGGAGCGAAGGTTTCGGGCTCTCGTCTGTCGCTGGTACTCCCACCAGACGTTCCTGTATCGCAAAGTGCATGTCGATCGGGATGCAATACGCTTCTCGATCGGGCTTGGCAGGACGCATGTGTACGGGCGGCAGAACGTCGCATCCATCGCCCAGCATCATTGGACTCCGGGCTGGACTCCGGACGCTTCCACATTGGCCCCGAGCGTCTCTGGGGTCGTCGTGCTCGAGGTGCAACTTACGGATGGAGGCTTTGGGCGCTACTGCCTCAAACCACTGAATCTGGAGGAAGCCGTGGAAGTCCTGGCGCAGTTCGGTTGGCCGATCAAGATCGGGTTTCTCCCACGTATGAAGCCCTACTAGAACACATGGAGAGACCCCGCAGGCCGACACTCCTACCCGTCGATCTCCTCCGATGCAGAACTGCCGATCTGCTCGCTGGACAACGCGTCCCACTTCGGGCACTATGCGCCGGTGAGTGAGCCATTCGAGATCGCGCGTCACGGCCGAGGGCGCTTGCTTCTCCTGCTCAGCACCGTGCTTCTCGCTGGCGTCCTCGCGGGCTACTTGGCGATGCTCTTGGCAGCAGCGGGCGATGGCATCTCTCGGGACGACTATGACGCAGGCAACCGGGCAGCGTTGCTCTTCGGCTTCCTTGCTGCCACCACGTTCGCGTGCATAGCAGGGCTCACCACGTTCTGGCTTGCGTGGACCTCTCGGCGGCCACGACGAATCGGGTTCTCGCTGGCCGTTGCTCTCTCGACGTGCGCCGCTGTTGTCGCTGCGGTGCCGTGGCTGTGGAACAGGTAGCGCGGAACTGCCGCTCCGCGCTACCTGAGATCCGTTGCGAGATGTATCACGTTCCGTCATACTGAAGCGTGGCAAAGGCGATCTCGGTGCGATTGGACGATGAAGCGGAGCGTGCCTTGCGACTCCTCGAAGCGACCGGTCTCAGCCGGTCCGAGGCGATCCGGTCGTCATTGCTGGCTTCGGCTGATCGGATGCGCAGACGGAGCCAGCTGGCTGCCGAGGTCGCCGCACTCGAGGTCGACGACGACGACCGCAACGAGATGCTTGTCGTCGCGTCGTTGATGGAGTCGATGCGTGCAGCGGGGTGAGGTCTATCGCTTCAAGATCCCCAAGGGTGTGGGGCACGAACCGCAGGGCGAGCGGTACGGCGTCGTCGTGCAGTCCGACGTAATGCTGCCCCGTTCGGTCGTCATCGTCGCTCCCACCTCACGAGGCGCCAAGCCGGCATCGTTCCGGCCCGAGGTCGAGGTCGCCGGTGATGTCACACGAGTGTTGGTCGAGCAGCTCGGCGCAGTCGACGTTCAGCGGCTTGGTCGTCGGGTCGGCAGACTGAAGGCTGAGGAGATGTGGTCTATCGACGAAGCCCTCGTCGTTGTCCTCGGTCTCGACTGACCCGCGCCCTGTCTGGAGATGTTCCGGCAATCGAGCGAGGCTGGAGGGGGAGCCGGGCTAGGGCTTCTGCGCTGATGCTCGCGAGTCGTGCAGGGACTCACCCCACTCGTCGAGGTAGTCCTTGAACTCCATTGGGTTTCTCCTTGTGCCGAGGAACCCGACAGGGATGTCTTCATTCGAGGTAGTGGACGCACTCAGTCGGTTAGAGCGCATCCATGACAAGGATGAGGTCACAAGTTCGATTCTTGTCAGCCCCACCAGTACACCAGATAGGTCGTTCCTTGGTCCGCGCGTCGACTCGACCACCGCCTCGTGGTCCGTCGCTACTGACCCAGCGGCTTGCGGTAGCGGATGTCGGTGACGGTCACCCCGAGGATCTCGTCGGTCGCAATGCCGCCGTCCGCCACCCATCCTTCCGACTCGTAGAGCATGCGTGCCCGAGCGTTCTCGGGGACGACCCAGAGCACGGCCTCGCCATGGCCAGCGGCACCGAGCGCAACGGTCACCTCGCGCAGCATGGCACGACCGATCCCTTTGCCCCAGTGCGGTGGATCGATGTTCATCGCGTAGAGCTCACCGCAACCGCTGTGGTCGTCGGTCGGTTGCTCGGCGCCGAACACGGCGAAGCCCACCACCTCACCCATCAGCTCCGCGACCAGCATCGGGGGCAGATCGGTGCGAGCGATGCGACCCCGCCACATCGCGATCCGTTCGTCGGCCTGCAGACCGTCGAGGTACTCGTCGGGCATCACGCCGCGGTAGGCGCCTTGCCAGGCCCGCACGTGAAGGCGACCCATCGCGTCGGCATCGGCTTCCGTCGCGTGCCGAATCACCAGCTCTTGCGGACTCATCGCTGCATCGTGCTCGCTCGCCCACCGGTTGTCGAGTGCTGCGGCACGCCGTTCAGCCGAGCAGCTGGAAGAACACCACTTCCAGCCCGGTCGGGTCGTGGACCGCCAGGTTGCGGTGCCCCCATGGCTGGTCGGCCAACTCGCGCAGAATGGGCGTCCCCGCCGCCACGAACATGGCATGCAGCCTCTCCACATCATCGTGCTGGACGGACAGGAGCAGCCCCGACACCGGCGCCTGCTGCTCGTGCTCGATCAGCTCCACGCGGGCCGTGTCGCCGTACCCGAAGATGCGGCCGCGGCCCTGGCCGTCACCGGCGGGCCACTCGCGGGTGACCGGCCAGCCCAACAGATCGCCGTAGAAGC
>JBAVTH010000576.1:0-2144 GCA_049696035.1 Ilumatobacteraceae bacterium | reverse complement strand
GTCAACGCATGGAGGCGCTGCACACCGCCGACGAGGTGCAGCGGATGAGCGATGAGATCATGCGCCACGCCACCGACGCCGCCCGCTGGTACCAGATCTGGTTGGGCCGCCAACCCGGCTGACGTCTCGGGCGGGTCAGCGCACCATGCCGCGGTCTCGTCATTCAGATTTCGATTCGCAGCGGTCACCCGCCGGCAGCATCGGTGGCGTCATATGGGTGATGATGACGGCGATGGTCGAACCCGGCGAGATGTATCGGCGACATGCCGGCGAACTCGTGCGCTATGCCACTGCGCTCGTCGGGCCGGATGATGCCGCCGATGTAGTGGTCGACGCGGTCGTCGCCTCGCTGCGCGCTCCGGGGTGGTCGGAGGTCCGCGACCAGCGGGCGTACCTGTACCGAGCGGTGCTGCATCGGGTGGCGTCGGTGCGTCGCAGCGACGCCCGCCGGGCCGCCCGTGAGCTGCGAGCGGCGGTGCCCGATTCGGTGCCGCCGGCCGGCAGCTCGATCGACGCGCAGCGTGCGCTCAGCGGGCTGAGCCACCAGCAGCGAGCCGTCGTCTTCCTCACCTATTGGGATGACCAGACCCCTGCGCAGATCGCGGCGCTGCTGGGTGTGGGCGAGGGCACCGTGCGCAAGCAACTGGCGCGTGCCCGCGAGCAGTTGCGGAGGACCCTGCAATGAACGACGACCAACTCGACGACGAGATCCGCGCCCTGCTGTCCGCCGTGGTGGCCGACGCCCCCGCCGTGAAGCCCTTGCCGGCCCTGGACGACGTCGCCGTGGCAGCACTGCCTACCCGACGCAGCCGCGGCCGCGCGGTGGTGTGGACGGCGATCGCCGTCGCCGCCTCCCTGGTCGCCTTCACCGTCTTCTGGTCCTCCCGAAACGACAACCAGCGTGTGACCGCCGCGACCAGTTCGAGCCTTGACGGCTCGGCTGCCTGGCCATCGGATCTAGCGGTCGTCGTGGCGAACGACGGTGGTGTGCAGGAGGTGGGCCCGTTGGGCACCGAACGGCTGCTGGCGAAGCGCGGAGTCGCTCGGGCCTACGAACTCGCCGACGGCTCGCTGATCTACCAGGAAGGCACGGTCGCGAATGACACGGTGGTCGACGGCGGCGACATCATCTGGCGAAGCGAGGACGGATCGAGGACGACTTCGCTCGTCACTGCGGGCGACACTCAACTTCAGCTGTTTGACGCCTCGTTGCTCGATGGGGATCTGGGCCGGCTGCAGCTCGTTTACGGCCTCGGGGAGACGGTTTCAACTTGGTTCCAGCCCGACGAGCCGCGGTCGTGGGTGTTGGAGGGCGGCTGGGCTGTTGGTCACTTCCGTTGGAACATCGCCGGTGCAGATCGGGTGATGGCGGGATGGACCGACGACACGGGCCGGAGAGGCACCGACATGCGCTTGTCGAACGGCGAGGTGGTCGACGTCGGGGATCGATTCGAGGGAGCCCTCTTCGTCGTCGCAGCTCCCGATGGACGTACCGGCAGGCTCGATGGCGACGGTGTGTTGACAGTGTTCGGCCCGAACGGTGCGGTGACGACCGTGAACGTGCCGAACACGCAAGACGGTGTCGATCTCCAGCTGCGTGGAGCGGCGCTCGTGGTGAACTACCACACGTCCCGCGCGCCGGTGCTGATCGACCTGCGCGATGGGGCGACCTACGAGGTACCCGTGATCGGCTACGCCACAGTGTCGGACGCAATGAACGCGCCCGCTCCGCTGCCGGCGACCACGACCGCCACTGCTCCCACCACGACGACGGCGTTCCCCGAGGGCGACATCCGGGCGATCGTCACGCAACGGGACACCGACGTGGATGGCGTGTGGATCGTCACCGACGACGAGTTTGCGCAGGTTGACGCGACCTCTGGCGGGCCGGCGTACCTGGCCGGCGACAACTTGCTCTTCTCCCCGAAGGCGGGCGGCATCGTCGCCCTCGACCGCACCACCGGTGCCACGCAGACGCTACGCAGCACCGGGCAGGTGGTCGATGCTGCCGTCCTCGGCGGTGAGCTGTACTACCTCTACACCGACTACCGAGGTGGGGTGTTCGTGTCGTTGTACCTGCACGGGCCGGCCGGCGACGTCTACATCGCTGCCGACGAAGGTTCGGACACGGGTCATCTGAGTTG
>JBAVTH010000575.1:0-1510 GCA_049696035.1 Ilumatobacteraceae bacterium | reverse complement strand
GCAGGTAGCTCTGCGATCGCGCTTCGGCGGCCACGTCCACCGCTGTCAGTTCGCGAACCCGCCGGCCGAGGGCGATGGTCGTCGCGGTGTGCAGCACCGTCACCGCGACCACGACCATTCCGATCGTCGAGTCCTGCAGTGCCACGATCACGAGCAGTCCGATGGCCGTCGACCCGTCGAGCACGGTCGACAGCGTCTGGCGCGTCACCGTCTCGCGGATGACGGCGTTGCTGGCCAGCCGTGCGGAGAGGTCGCCCGTGCCGCGGTGCTCGAAGAACCCGTACGGCAGCGACAGGAGGTGGCCCAAGAATCCGGAGGCGAGCACCGCGTCGGCGCGGGCCTGCAGGTGGAGCAGGCACACCGTTCGGACTCCGTTCAGCGCCACTGCCGCGAGGAAGAGCAACAGCATGCCGAGACCGATCGCCCGCAGCTTCGACGAGGCGTCGGGGCCGCCGAGCCCGTCGATGACCACCTTCGTGAACAGCGGCACGACGAGCGCACCGGCTTGGATCAACAGCGAGGCGACGATGATCTGGGCGAGCAGTCCGGGCTGTCCGGTGGCGTATGCCCGCAGGTGACGCCGCCAGGACGGGCCCTTACCGGGTTGGCCGGAGCTGAACCGCGGCCCGGGAACGAACGTCAGCAGCACGCCGGTGAACTCGGCGTCGAACTCCTCTCGGCTCATCCGGCGGCGTCCGTAGTCGGGATCGATCACGTCGACCGTGCGGGTCCCGACGCGGTCGACGACCACGAAGTGGTCGAACCCCCAGTGGGCGATGGCGGGGAGGGGAGCGGAAGCGATGTCGTCGGTGTCGTCGATCCGCCGCCCGGTCGCGATCATCCCGAGCTCACGGGCGCCCTCGAGGATCGAACGTGCGCTGCAGCCGTCACGGCCACCTCCCACCAAGGCTGCGCACTCCTCGATGGCGGTGCGCCGGCCATGCGCCGACAGCACCATCGCCAAGCACGCGGCCCCGCAGTCGGCGAGCGACAGCTGCAGCCGAACCGGTGTGCGCACGTCAGCTCACCACCTTGAGCGCAACGCCCGCGAGGGTGAGCGCGGTCAGCCAGAGGAGTGCCAGCCATCGTGGCGGATCGAGTCGCACGGCGGACGCGCGGGCGGTGACGACGGTGCGGTGCCGGTCGAAGGCTCCGTCGCGGAACGGCGAACGGCGTACTGGTTCGCTCATGACCCGGGCACCCGCGAGTACGAGTCGAGCGTCAACACCGACGGCACCCTGCCCGGCTCGGCGAGTCGCAGCAGCTCGAGGCCGATGCCGGCCAGTCCGGTCATCAGGCCGGGAGTGTCGATCCCCAAACGGGTCGCGCAGCGCGGCCCCTGCTGCAGGATGTCATCCACCAGTTCGGCGGTCCATCGACCAAGCTGGTGCCGGCAACGCCGGCGCACGGCCTCGGGCAGCACCGGCGAAGCTGCGGCCTGCGCCAGCAGCTCGAGGTTGCCGGCGGTGCCGTGGCAGAGGCTGTGGTTGTCGCAGGGCCCCCGGTGCAG
>JBAVTH010000574.1:0-2533 GCA_049696035.1 Ilumatobacteraceae bacterium | reverse complement strand
CCGGTGAGCAGGCCGCCGAGCCAGCTGAAGTAGCGCGTGACCAGTGGCCGATCGAGCTTCAGTTCCGCGCGCTTGGCAACCACCACGTCGGGCAGCGCGCCGCGTCCGAGCATGCGCTTGACGGGGTCGCCGAGCACGTTGGTGAGCAGGAACACCGCGATCGAGACGACCAGCAGCGTGACCACACCGAGCAGCAGCCGGCGGAGGATGAGCTTGAGGATTCCCATGAGCAGGACGTGGGAGTGGGGCGGCCGGGGGTCACCCGGCCACCCGATCCCTGCGGGTCACTGGTCGAGCCAGATGTGCTTCCAACCGCGGCCGAAGTGGTCGAAGTTGAGCAGGTTCGGTCGCGCGACGGCACCCTGCACGAAGGACGCGTGGCCGTCGAGCAGGTTCTGGAAGTAGGCGATGATGTTGCCGCCTTCGTCGTACTCCTCCTGCTGCATCTTGCGGATGATCTCGTAGCGCTTGTCCTGGTCCACCTCGGCGATGGCCTGGTTGTACAGCGCCTCCCAGTCGGAGCCGGCCGGCGGCCAGTGCGTCTCGGGGTAGGTGGCCGTGGGCACGTTGGTGCCCAGTGCCACCTGGTTGAGGAACGGGCGGGTGCTCCAGTAGCTGGTGGCGAACACGCGCTGGGTGTACTCCGCGCCCCAGTAGGTGCCGCCGTCGAGCACGGTGGCTGTCACGTTGATGCCCGCCGCCTTGGCCTGCTCGGCGAACGCCGTCGCGTACTCGGGAAGGCCGGCGGTGTCGTCGGGTGCGAACAGCTCGATCGTCAGGTTCTCCTGGCCGGCGTCCTTGAGCAGCGCCTTCGCCGCCTCGATGTCCTGCTCGCGCTGGGGGAAGTCCTTCGGGTACGAGCCGTCGAGCACGCCGTACATGTCGTTGCCGACGCGGCCGTGGCCCGACAGCACCCGCTGCACCATCTCCTCACGGTTGACGATGAGCCGCATCGCCTGGCGCACGCGCACGTCGTCGAACGGGGCCATGTCGACGCGCATCGTGATCGTCTGCCAGTTGCCCGCCTGCGACTCGAGCAGCACGAGATCGCTGTTCGACTCGATCAGCCCGGCCTGCGCGTAGGGCACGTCGATGGCGACGTCGATGTCGCCTGAAGTGAGTGCGTTGACGAGCGCCGACTGGTCGGAGAAGTCGATGATCTGCACCTCGTCGAGGTACGACTCACCCCAGTAGTTCTCGTGGCGCACGTGCACGCTCTCCGAGCCGGGGGTGAAGCTCTTCAGCTTGAACGCGCCGGTGCCGACCTGCGTGGTGGGGTCGCCGGCGAAGCGGGCGTAGTCGACGGGCACGATGTTGGCGCCGTAGTCGGCCATGCCGTTGAGGAACGCGACGCTCGGCTTGAGCAGCGTGATCTGGACGGTGAGGTCGTCGAGGATCTTGAAGCTGTTGGCGTCGACGAACTCTGACAGGGCCGGGGCGATGCCCAGGTCGGGATCGGTGAGTCGCTTGAACGAGTAGACGAGGTCCTCGGCGCTCACCGTCTTGCCGTTGTGGAACTCGACGCCCGCCTTCAGCCGCACGACGTAGAGGTCGGGTGCGGTGGCCTCGATCGACTCGGCGAGGCTGTTGTCGTAGGCGATGTTGAAATCGTCGTCGTAGTTGGCGATCGGCTCCCAGCCGGTGACCATGCGGGCCTGGTCGGCGCGGGCGACGATGTACTGGCCGTCCATCAGGTCGTTGGTGCTGCCGACGACCCCGACGCGCAACGTGCCGCCCTTCTTGCCGGCGCCGCCCGCAGTGGTGGCGGTGGTCTCAGCAGTGGTGGCTGCGGTCGTGTCGCCGGTGGTCGCGCCGGTGGTGTCGGCAGTGGTCGCGCCGGTGGTGGACTTCGTGGTGCTCTTGTCGTCGCTGCAGGCGGCGAGGGCGGCGACACCGCCGGCGCCGAGCAGCAGTTGCCGGCGCCCGAGCGTCGCCGGTAGCCACAAGTTGTTCTGACCTGTCATCTCATACCCCCAGAGTCTGAGTGGCGATCGTCGAGAGTCGCCACGCGCAGCGTAGTCAGGTCGTTGTTGTCACTGGGACCGGAGCAGGAGCCCGGGTGGCGTCGTGCGACGAATCGTCATGATCCTCGCAAGGTGCTCACTGCATGCTGAATCAAGCGGCCATTGGAACCTATGATCTCGACGAGTTGTTCGTTTCCGCGTCATGACGAGGGGCGAAGGAAGTCAGAGTGGGTGCAGGGCGGGCCCAACGTGGCGGTACGCGGAGGGTTTCAGATGAACGAGCGGGGAGACAACATGGACAGCAACACGACGATGTCGGGTGCACGGCGAGGCCTGTTCGGCATGTTGGCCGGCCTACTGCTGGCAACCGTGGTGGTGATCGCGCCGATCGCGAGCCCCATCGCGTCGGCGGCGGGCACGGTGACGCTGCTCGAGAAGAACGTCGGCCCTGCGACGACACTGGCTGCGCCCGCCCTGCCTGGCACGTTGCTCACCTACACGATCAGCTACGACTGCTCGGGCACCGGGGCCGGCGACAACTGCGCCGGGGCCCTGATCACCGACACGCT
>JBAVTH010000573.1:0-1876 GCA_049696035.1 Ilumatobacteraceae bacterium | reverse complement strand
CGCTGAGGGTTGCCTGAGGCTCAGCCCGCTCCCCGAGCGCGGCGGTCGAGGGCGGCGGCGGCGAGCCGGACCGCGTCGTACAGCCCCAAGGTGGCTCCGGCCGCCCACCACTGATCGAAGCGGTCGTCGTCGACCGATTCGCGGAGGTGCTCGATGATCGCCGGCAGACGTTCGGCTTGCAGTCCGTAGCTGACTCGACGAGCGTCCCCGAAGGTTGCTCCCGCCAACTGGACCGCGTTCATGATGTCACCGGTGTTACCGAGCGGTTCCACGATCTCGCGGAGCGCCGTCAATGCGTGAACCAGATTCCCATGGCGCAGGTACCCGTGGAGGCAATCGGCGTACGTGTCGAGCGCCTGGTCTCGTTGGCCGGCGCGTGATAGTTCGGTCGCCAGCGCCATCCTGGCGACGGATGCGACGAAGTAGTTGCCCACGGTGGCCGCCGTCTGGATCGCGGACACGAATGCATCGGAGGCCGCCGCGTCGTTGAGCGCGCTCAGCGACTCGCCGCGGGTGTAGCGCAGCCATCCCCGATCGGAGGGTGAGCACCGGTTCGCATCGAAGCGATCGATGAGTTCGAGACCGACGCGTGGGTCGCCGAGATAGGTCTCGGCCAGGGCGTGGTCGACGACGCCGATCGCGTCGAGGTGCGGATCGTCGAGTGCGGCGGCGAGCTCGCGAAGTTCGCCGGTCGCGCTGACCGTCGCCGCGTAATCGCCCGAGTAGATCGCCACGTCGGCGATGATCTCCCACGCCGTGGCCTGAGCACGTCGATCCGGTGACGTCAACGCCGTTCGGGCGTGCACCATCGCCTGGTCGAGTTCGCCCCGGTTCGCCTCAGCGCCGGCCACTAGCAAGTGCGCTCCTGGCGCCGCGACAGACGGATCGCCCGCGAGCAGCGCTCGCGCCCACTCCTCTGGCTCGTTCCAGAACGACGAATAGGTGAAGAGGTGCAGCGACGTGCACAGCGCATCGGCAATCTCCGGATCGTTCGTCTGTGCCCACCGTTGTGCCGCGCGCAGTTCGGGAACGATGCCCTCGAGACGATGACGGCCCGCATGCTCGTCGGTAGAGCGGATTCGACGGTCGGCGTCAGCAGCGACCGACGCGAAGTGGTGTGCATGACGAGCGCGCATCTCGCCGGCGCGGCCCGAGGCTTCGAAAGTGGCGGTCAGCGGCGATCGAACCGTCTGCAGCATCCGGTACCGGGCCGACGTGGCGGTCAGATCCGCAGCCAGCAGCGAGCGTTCCGCGAGATCGGCGAGCTGCACCATGGTTGCCGACCCTGTGCCGAGCACGATCGCAGCGTCGTCGACCGTGACGGCGCCGGCGAACACACAACAGTCCTCGAACACCTGCCGCAGATCGTCGGGCAGGAGACCGATCGACCAGTTGACCAGCGAGTCCAGGCTCCGGTGGCGGTGCCCGCCCGTACGGTGGGACACCTGCAGCACCGGCGCGCCGGCGTCGAGCGAGTCGACGATGTCGTCGAAGGTCATCGAGCCCAAGCGAGCCGCCGCCATCTCGATCGTCAATGGGAGTCGATCGAGCTTGGTCAGCATCGCGTCGAGCCGTTCGCGGTCGATGCGGCCGAGGTCCCAATCTTGCCGTGCGGCGCTGGCTCGCTGGGCGAACAGGACGAGGGCCGCAGCTGCGTCGAGGGGCGCAACCTCGTGGATCCACTCGCCTCCGACTCCCAACCGCGAGCGACTCGTGGCGAGGATCCGAACAACGCGATCCGGCACCGACAGCAGCCGTTCGATCAGGTCGGCAGCACTGTCGACGACGTGCTCGCAGTTGTCGAGCACGACCAGTGCGTCGAGCCGCGCGATGGCCGACACGGCGGTCGCAGGCCGTGCCGCGTCCAGCGAGATGG
>JBAVTH010000572.1:0-3100 GCA_049696035.1 Ilumatobacteraceae bacterium | reverse complement strand
GCAGCGACTTGGTCGTCGGTGGCAGGGCTCGTCGTGGCCGGGACTTCGGCCGCGGCGGCCGCGGGTGCAGCGGCAACTGCCGGGGCGGGCTGTGCGGCACCGCCGATGGCGACGGTGGTGGCCTGAGGCTGCAGCGATGTGCGATCGTCGCCACCGCGCAGGGCCATGGCCACCGGGACGCACATCGCGAGGGCGACTGCGAGAGCACCCATGCGGCGCAGCAGCGGATCGATCGGCGCGGTGGCCCTACGGACACCCTCGACCGCGTTGGCGACGACCGGGATCTGCTGGGTGTCGCCATGCTGGCGGCGGCCCACCTGGGGCGCTACCGGGCGTGGACGCCGCGTGGGGCCGGCGGGCGCTGGACCTGCAGGCTTGCGGCGCGCCGCCAGACGCTCGAGTGGCCGAGTCGGCTCGTCGCTCCAAAACCCATACTGGTCGTTGCTGTCGTCGTCGAACATTCGTCACCCTTCGAGGGACCCGCCGTGGGCCTCTAGGCCGTCTAGATGACGATCTGTCTACACCGGTTGTCATGAAAACGCAACAGTGTGTCAAATGTGTGACGCTTGGCGGTGGATGGTCGCGCTTGCCCGAACCCAGGAACGTCAACGGCCCGGCGGCGAGTGCCACCGGGCCGTCGATTGCCGCGGAGAGGGTGGGATTTGAACCCACGGATCACTTTGAGGCGATCCCCGCATTAGCAGTGCGGTCCCTTCGACCTGACTCGGGCACCTCTCCAGAGGGCGACAGACTATCGCGGCAACCCCTGCGCTCCCACCGGGAAAAGCCGCACGCGAGTTGCTACCGGCACGCTGCTCACGGTTTGCTTGACCTCCCATGCAGTGCCCTCTCTGCGCCGCCGACGACGGCACCCGCCCGCACCTCACGGTGGGCGATCACACCTACGCGGCCTGCAACGCCTGCGGTGCGGTGCGCTTGCAGCCGTTCCCCACACCGGTGGCTGCGGCCGAGCTGTACGGCGACGACTACTTCAACGCCGCCGCCCATGGTGGCTACGCCGACTACGCGGCCGACGCCGCCATCCACCGTCGCAACGGCCGCGCCCGGATGCGCAAGCTGAGCCCGCCTCCCACGCCGGGTGCGGTGCTGGTGGACGTCGGCTGCGCCTACGGCTTCACCCTGCTGGAGGCACGCGCCGCCGGCTGGACGGGCATGGGTGTCGACCTCAACGCCGCGGCTCGCGCGGCCACCGAGGCCGCCGGCTTCTGCACGGCCCCGACGCTGGCCGAACTGGGCCTGGCTCCCGGGAGCGTGAGCGCGATCACGTTCTTCCAAGTGCTCGAGCACCTTCCCGATCCGCTCGGTGCACTGCGTGAAGCGGCCGGCCTGCTGGCACCGGGCGGGCAGGTGCTCATCGAGACGTGGGATCGGCACAGCCTGATCGCCCGGGTGATGAAGGCACGTTGGCAGCAGGCCACTCCGCCCTCGGTGCTGTGGTTGTTCGACGAAGCCGATGTGCGACGCATGTGCGACGAGGCCGGCTTGCAGCTGCAGCGCTGGCGGCGAAGTGCCAAGTGGGTCAGCGTCGGGCTGGTCGCCGGCCAGATGGCCACCCGCGGCTCGCGTGCGGGTCGCCGAATCGGTACGCGCCTGCAGAAGGTCGCGCTGCCCTACGCCCTCGGCGATCTCGTGACGGCCGGAGCCCGCAAGCCCTGAGCAGCGACCCCTGTGCCCGCAGGCCGGTGCGCCCGCCGCCGATTCACCACGTGTCGAAGCCGGTGCCCTTCGTGCCGTCTTCCCAGTCGGCGGCGAGGGTGGCCCAGTTGGCCACCGAGTTGGCGCTGTAGCACCAGGCGAGGATCACCACCGACGACGGTGCGGCCAACCAGCCTCCGATCGTCGCCTTCTTCTTGTCGCGCACGTTCAGCACGTTGGTCCAGCCGCCGACGCCGCTGTGACCTCACCGGTCGCGGCCCGCGCTGAGGCGGCCGGCTGCTGCCCAGCAGCCCTACACGTCGCCTTCGGGGCCGAGGTCGCCGGCCCAGGGAGGGGCGCAGCTGTACGGCGGGGTCCAGGGTCCGCGGGCGCAGAACACCCACAGGTCGCTGGCCGCGTCGGCGCAGTTGGCCATGCTCTCCTTGACGTTGTCGACGTTCCACCCGCGCCGGCCCAGCTGGCCGTTGGGTTCGAACATGCCCGACAGTGCGTTGAGCTGGAACGTGCAGTGGCTGTCGTCGCGGGTGACGGCGTTGACGTTCACCGAGGTGTGGTCGCAGCCGCCCTCGCGTGACGCGATGTAGATGAAGAACTGCTGGGTGGCGGTGTCGGCGCCGTCCTTGGCGAACTCGGCGGCGATGATGTCGGCGTTCTCGCGCGTGCAGATGCGGTGGTTGCCGAAGACGGGGATGCCGCCGACCAGGCGGAAGTTGGGCTCGGCCTGCATGGTGGCCGGCCACCACGGCCCGGCGTTGAACGAGGTGCTGCCGTCGGAGCGGGTGAAGCCGCTCCAGATGCCGAGCGCAGCGAGCGTCTGGGTGTCGGCCACGCCGTCGGCCTTCAGCGGCGGGTTGACCAGCTGGAAGCTCTTCACCGCGTCCTGGGTGGCCTTGCCGTAGGTGCCGTCGACGGTGCCGAGGAACAGCTTCTTCTCCGTCAGGACGCGTTGCACGCACTCCGCCGAAGGCCCGCGATCGCCGGGGTTGACGGGCGCATCGGCCAGGCACGGCGGCGGCGGTGCCTGATCGACCCCGGAGTAGATGCCCATCGCAGTCAGGGTCTGCTCGCCCGACTTGCCGTTGATCGACAACGGCGGGTGGGCCTGCTGGAAAGCCACCACGGCCTGGAAGGTGGCCTGGTCGTAGGTGCCGTTGACCAGCCCCTTGTAGAGGCCCTGCCACATCAGGGTCCACTGCACGCAGTAGACGCTGCCACCCACGCTGCCGACCACCAGCTCGGCATCGGCCTTGCAGCTGCTCATCTCCGGCACCTCGGCGCGCACGGCGGGCGCGCCCAGATCCGGGGCCACCACCAGAAGGGTCGCGATCGCGATCGCCCGAACGAAGCCGCGCATTCCACCATTCTGGCAGCGGCTTCGCGTTTCGTGACGTCCGCCGAGGCGAGTGGCCGGCATGTTGTCGCG
>JBAVTH010000571.1:0-6443 GCA_049696035.1 Ilumatobacteraceae bacterium | reverse complement strand
CGTCGTACATGCGCGGCATGCGCGAGGCGCAGGCCATCGCCAACCTCACTGCCGAGCTCGACGCGCTCCACGGCTGAGGCGGGCTGCACGGGTCGCCCGTCGGCGGTGCGGCAGCTGGAGGGACAGGACTCGAGGTTCGACGACGGCTCAGTGGGCGCAGGCGCAGGCGCCGCCACAGCCGCCGGCCGGGCGTGGTGCCGCTGCGGGAGCGGGCGAGCCGGAGGCACCGACACTGGCGAAGACCGACAGCAGCCGCACTGCCCCCTCGTGCCCTTGCGGGCAGGTGGCGGGCTCGCTGGACTCGCTCATCGGGCGACGCACCTCGAAGGTGTCGTCGCAGGTACGGCAACGGAACTCGTAGAGCGGCACGCCAGCCATCGTAACCCGTTCTTGTGCTTGACTGTCACCCGTGACCCGCACTGCCCTCGTGACCGTCGAGACCATCCCCCGCACCGAGGAGGTGCTGGAGACCGGCGAGCCGCTGTCGGCGCACATCGTCAAGACGGATCCAGGCGAGACCGCTGCCGCCAAGGTGCTGGAAGCACGCATCTACGGCACGCCACTCGAAGCACTGTGCGGGCACGTGTGGGTGCCGTCGCGCGACCCGAAACAACTGCCGATCTGCGAGAAGTGCAAGGGCATCTACGAGATGTACAAGGCCTTCAACGACGGCTTGCGCGACCAGCCGGACGAGTGAGCACGGCAGGTTCATCCGACGACCCGTCCGGTGACCGGACGGGCGTGCCTGCCACCGGCCTGCGCATCCGCGACGCCGTGCGCGCCCTCGTCCTCGACCCCGACAACAGCGTGCTGCTGGTGCGGTTCGAGTTCCCCAACACCGGTACCCGCTGGGCGATGCCTGGCGGTGGTGTCGAGCGCGGCGAGAGCGACCACGACGCGTTGCGCCGCGAACTCGCCGAGGAGGTCGGCCTGGTGGGCGCCGAGATCGGTCCGCACATCTGGACCCGCCTGCACATCATCCCGTTCATCGATGGCCGCCATGACGGCCAGCGCGAACGCATACACCTCGTGCGGGTGCCCCGGTTCGACCCCCGGCCGCAGCTGTCGTGGGAGCAACTCAACGCCGAGTACGTGTTCGATATGCGCTGGTGGCGACCCGACGAGCTCGATGCCTCCCTGCCACTGGTTCCCGCCACCTTCGGCCGGCACCTCGCCACGCTGCTGAGCGACGGGCCGCCGAAAGAACCCGTAGATGTCGGCGTCTGACGAATAGCGTCTCGCCTCATGCCCAGCGCCGCCACCATCGCCGCCTTCGCCGCCGCGTCGGTCCTGCTGCTGCTCATACCGGGCCCGGCGGTGCTGTACATCGTCAACCGCAGCGTCAGCGATGGGCAGCAGGCCGGCTTGGCCGCCGTGGCCGGCCTCACTCTGGGCAACCTGGTCCATGCCTTGGCCGCGGCCGTGGGTCTGTCGGCGGTGCTGGCCACCTCGGCGGCGGCCTTCAACACCGTCAAGTGGCTGGGGGCGGCCTACCTCGTCTACGTAGGGGTGCGCACCCTCATGCGCCCGGCGGCGGCGATCGATCCCGACCAGCCTGGCGTCAGCGTCCGTCGGTCGTTCACCCAGGGCGTGGTCGTCAACGTGCTCAACCCGAAGGTGGCACTGTTCTTTCTGTCGTTCCTGCCCCAGTTCATCCATCCCGATGCCGGTCGCCCCGGGCTGCAGGCGTTGGTGCTCGGGCTCGTGTTCGTGAGCATCGGGTTCTGCACCGACGGCACGTACTCGCTGGTGGCCAGCAAGCTGCGCACCGTGCTGCTGCGCGGCAAGACACTGCCCTTCGTGCAGCGTTGGGTGGCCGGCACGGTCTTCATCGGGCTCGGGCTCGTGGCAGCCACCGCCTCGGTGACGCACGCGAAGGCCGCCACACCGTCCGGCAGGGGCTGAGCGAGTGCTGTTCAGCGCATCGGCCTGGCCCGGTCTCGCCGACGGCACCATCACCGTCACCTTCCGCACCTGGACGAAACCGCAGGCCAAGCGCGGGGGCCGCTACCGCGTGGCCGGCATGCTGCTGGAAGCCACCGACGTACGGCAGGTGGAGGTGGGTGTGCTCACTGACGCTGATGCCGTGTCGGCCGGCGAGGCGAACCTGCCCGCACTGCTCGGGCGCCTCAAGAACCCGCCGCCCACCACCACCGTGTGGCGAGTCGACCTGTGCTACCTCGGCATCGACGACCGCATCGAGCGACGGACCCAGGCAGCGCTCACCGACGACGACCTCGACGCACTGCGTACTCGCCTCGAGCGGCTCGATCGCTCCGCCGGCAAACCCTGGACTCGCACCACGCTGCAGCTGATCGAGAAGTACCCGGGCGTGGTCAGCACCGCACTCGCCCGCCACACCGGGCAGGAACGGCCCGAGTTCAAGATCAGCGTGCGCAAGCTGAAGGAGATGGGCCTGACCGAGAGCCTGAAGGTGGGGTACCAGCTGTCGCCGCGCGGCGAGGCCCTGTTGCGGGCCCTCAGGTAGCTGTTACCGTGCCCGCCGTGCCCGCCCAGCCCGATGTCGTGAGCCAGCCGGGGCCTCGACCCATGTGCGTCATCGGCGACTTCGCCTGGGACGTCCTGATCCGCACCAACAGCGAGTTGCTGCGTGGTGGCGACACGTTCGGGGAGGTGATGCTCACGCCGGGCGGCAGCGCCGCCAACGTCGCCGCGTGGGCACGACGCGCCGGCATGCCCACGCGGTTCATCGGCAAGATCGGCCGCGACCGGTTCGGCCAGCTGGCAGAGGAAGACCTCGAACGCGAGCAGGTCGAGGCCCACTTCGTGGAAACCGACGCCCATCTCACCGGTTCGGTGGCGGTGTTCGTGGATCACACCGGCGAGCGGTCGATGGTGTCGGGTCACGGCGCCGACTTCTACCTGCTGCCCCAGGAGCTGCCGCGCGAGATCATCCGCAGCTCGCGGCACCTGCACTTGACGGCGTGGTCGTTCTTCATCGATCCTCCGCGCGCTGCCGTTCGCGAAGCCGCGCACTTGGCCCAGGCAGCCGGCGCGACGCTGTCCTTCGACCCCGGTTCGTTCCAGATGATCGGAGAGATGGGGGTCGATCACTTCCTCGCCGTGACGCAGGACCTCGGCATCGACATCCTGCTGCCCAACAAGGAGGAAGGCAGCATGCTCACCGGCGGGCTCACCGACCCCGAGGACATCGCATCGGCGCTGGCCGAGCTGTACCCGAACTCGCTGATCATGTTGAAGCTCGACGCCGACGGCGCACTCGTGTGGGAAGACGGGCGCGGCACGCACATCCCGGCGGGCAGCAACAACCTGGTCGATGCCACGGGTGCCGGCGACTCGTTTGCCGGCGGCTTCCTGGCCCACTACCTCGAGCACGGCGACGCCGTGGCTGCGGCCCGCTTCGCGACGAAGATCTCGGCCTGGGTGATCGAGCATCTCGGCGCTCGCCCCGAGCCCGACGCCAAGCTACGCGCAGCACTGCGGCGGGCGTAGACATGTCGGCCGAGCGCACGCGCAGCGAGTACCGCCTCTCGCCCCTGGTTGTGCCCGATGACGACCCGCTCGGGGGCGTTGCGCTCGGTCGTGTCGCGATCCGTCGGATCGAACGCGACGATCGTGCCGCCGCGGCCGGGCTGATGTTGACCGCCTATCGGGGCACGATCGACGACGAGGGCGAGGACGAAGCGGCTGCCCTCGACGCGATCGACTACTACTTCTCGACGATCGTCTGGCCTTGTTCGTTCGCCGTCCTCGACGGCGGGCGACTGGTCGCAATGTCGCTGGTCGTCATCGTCGACGAACGTCATTACATCGACCCCGTCGCGACCTCGGGGTCGCACAAAGGCCGCGGCCTCGGCCGCGAGGTGGTCGCGGCATCGCTACGGGCGCTCGCCGAGCATGGGGTGACGGAGGTCGGCGCCACGATCACGGATGGCAACGAACCGTCTGAGCGGCTGTTCGCCGGCCTCGGTTTCGAACGCGTCGGCCAGTGGGCCTGATCGGGCTGGGCCCGAGATGACGGCCTACGGTCACCGCTAGAAGTTGGGCGCACGCAGGCGTTCGATGACCGGTTGGAAGTCGTCGATGGACCGCACCGAGAAGTAGCTGATGCCCCACCGGGAGCGACACCGGCGCAGGTGCGCAGCGATCTCGTCGTGGGTGCCGTAGGCGAGGAACGGCGTCACCGACGCGTCGTCGTAGGACAGGTCGTCGAGCTCGAGCAGGTCCTCGCGCAGCGCACCCTCACGGTCGTCGGTGATCTTCACCCGTTGGACGAGCGCGTTCAGTTCGACATCCCGGCCGACCGCGTGCGACCGGATGTAGGCGATCGTGCCGTCCAGCCGGTCGGCCTGCCAGCGCACCTCGTGGCTCTGGCCGTCGGCCAACGTGCGGCCGAGCATCATCAGCCCGATCATGTCCGCGTGCCGCGCCGCGTGAGCGAGCGCTGCCGGCCCGTTGACCGCAGCCATGATCGGCACGCGCTCCTGCAGCGAGCGCATCGTGCACGCCTCGCGCAGGTGATAGTGCTCGCCGTCGTAGGTGACCGACTCGCCGTCGAGCAGGCGGCGCACGATCTCGATGGCCTCGGCCAGGCGGGCCTTGCGCACCTTGGGCGGATCGAACGCCAGACCCATCGCCTCGTACTCGGTGAACGAGTGGCCGGCGCCGATCGCCAGCTCCACCCGACCACCCGTGAGATGGTCGAGGTTGGCGTACTCGGCGGCCAGCAGAGCCGGGTGATGGAAGTCGTTGTTGAGGACGAGCGGGCAGACGCGCAGCCGCGTGGTGGCGTCCGCCATCGTCAGCAGCGGCAGCGTCGGCGACCAGCCTGGCGACAGGTGGTCGTAGGTGTGGATCACGTCGAACCCCGCGGCCTCGGCCTGCCGCGCCTGGTCGCGCAGATCCTCGGCAGTACCGCCGCGCGCCTGGTAACCGAAACGGAAGCGCCGCATCCGGGGCAGCGTAGTGCCCGTCCGAAACCCGCTCGCTCACGAGACCCCATCGCCGTAGCCTCGACGCAGTGACACTCACCACGACTGCCGCAACGCACCCGAAGATGTCAGCAGTCGACTGGGCTACGCTTGCCATCCCGGGCCTCGTGTGGGGCACGTCGTTCTACTTCATCGCCGAGGGCCTCGAGGCGTTCCCCGCAGCGCTCATCACCCCGATGCGCGTCGGGTTCGGCGCACTCACGCTGGGCATGTTCCCGGCAGCCCGGCGGGCGAACATCGAGCGCGCCGACCTGCGTCGCATCCTGCTGCTCGGCGTGATCTGGATGGCCATCCCTCTGTCCATCTTCCCGTTCGCGGAGGAGCGTGTGTCGTCATCCGTGACGGGCATGCTCAACGGGGCAACCCCGCTGTTCATCGCCGTCGTCGCTGCATTCATGGCCCGACGACTGCCACCCCGCCAACAGATCGTCGGTGTCGTCGTCGGGTTCGCCGGGGTCGTGCTGATCGCTGTCGCCTCCGGCACTGGCGGCCACAACTCGTGGTTCGGTATCGGGCTGATCTTCGTGGCACTCGTGTTCTACGGCTTCTCGCTCAACCTGGCCGTGCCGCTGCAGCAGAAGTACGGCGCACTGCCGGTCCTGTGGCGTGCTCAAACGGTGTCGTTCGTACTGGTCACGCCGTTCGCCATCCCGCAGCTCGGCAAGGTGCACTTCGCGTGGGGGCCGTTCATGGCGATGGTCGGCCTCGGCGTGCTGGGCACCGCGCTCGCGTTCGTGGTGATGGCCTCGAACGCCGGCCGCCTTGGCAGCACGCGGGCCTCGGTGAGCGTGTACATCGTCCCCGTCGTGTCGCTGCTGCTCGGTGCGCTCGTCCGCCACGAATCGGTGGCCGTGCTCGCCGTCGTCGGCTGTGCGATCGCGATCCTCGGCGCCTACCTCACCAACCGCAGCCGCGCCTGAAGCGTGCGCTCTGGTGCTGTCTCGGAGCACGTTTGCCCCGTCGCCTACCGGCATTTCGGTGATGCTCCCACGCGCGCAGATCGCCGGCTCGGGGTGCGTTTCTCGACCAGACGCTGTCAGCAAAGATCGCCGGAGCGCCGACATCTGCTGCCAGCGTCGACGGGTTGTTGGGTTTCGATCGTGAGGTCACCATCGAGGAGCGTAGGCGCATCGGCACCGGACGCTTCGGCGGATCGTTTGGGCGGGCTGTGTTCTATGTAAGTGTGGGCGCCGTCTGGGGCGTGGTGTAGATGTGAAGGCGACGAGCGAGTTCGACCTGTTCTACGCAAGGGCGAAGGATCGATGTGTTCGCACCGTCGTGCTGGTGTCCGGGGATCGAGCCGAAGCAGAAGAAGTCACGGCGGAAGCGTTCGCTCGAGCGTGGGCTCGATGGCCCAAGGTTCGTGAACACCCCAATCCAGAAGCGTGGGTGATCAAGACGGCGTTGAACCATCGCATCTCCCTCTGGCGTCGTCTACGACGAATCGATCATCGAGCGACAGACCTCGAA
>JBAVTH010000570.1:0-2939 GCA_049696035.1 Ilumatobacteraceae bacterium | reverse complement strand
GTCAGGGCCACGAGACCATCTTCGCCGAGGTGGCGATGGCCGAGCTCGGCATCCATCGCAGCAAGATCACCATCTGTCACGGCGACACCGATCTGGCCCCGTTCGGCGGCGGCACCATCGGCTCCCGCTCGGCGCAGCTCGGTGGCTCCTCCACGTATGGTGCCGCACTCGCAGCGGTGGAGACCGCCAAGGCCAGGGCAGCGGAGTTGCTGGAAGCCGATGCCGCCGACGTGGTCTTCGACAAGGTCGAAGGCCGGTTCCATGTTGCGGGCACACCGGCACGGGCGCTCGACTGGGTCGAGTTGGGGGCCATCGAGGCATCGAATCGATTCGAGTCGCCCGCCACGTTCGCGTTCGGTTCGTGCGTCGCGGTGGTCGAGGTCGACACCGAGACCGGGCTCACCCGCGCCATCGATCTGACGTCGGTCGATGACGCAGGCCGCATCCTCCACCATGCGTCCGCCGAAGGGCAGGTGCACGGCGGGCTCGGCCTGGCGGTGGCTGCGGCGCTGTACGAGGAGATGATCTACGGCGACGACGGGGTGCCCCGGACCACCAACTTCGCCGACTATGCGCTCGTCTCGGCCGCCGAGGTTCCCAACTTCCGTGCCATCGAGATGGAGACACCGACGCCCCTCAATCCGCTCGGCGTGAAGGGCATCGGCGAGTCGGGCACGGTGGTCGCGACGCCAGCGCTGCACAGCGCCATCATCGACGCGCTTGCGCCGTTCGGTGTGACGCACCTCGATCTCCCCGCTGCTCCTGAGCGCGTCTGGCGGGCGATTCACGACGGCGGGAACCTTATCAAGCAACCGCTTGCTTGACGATCGACTTCGACATATGATGCGCGGCCGCTCATCACGCGGGCGGCGATGAATCCGGGGGGTTTCATGGGGGACACAGTGATTCCAACGGTCGACGACCTGACGGCGGAGTGGTTCACCGATCTGTTGCGTAGGAACGCTCGGCTTGACGAGGCGACCGCGGTCGCGGCGGTCGACGTGCAGCGGTTCGGTGCTGCCGAGTCGATGATGAGCGCGCTCTACTGCGTGGGCCTCACCTTCGACGGGCCGACCGAGGCCCCGTCGAGCCTGATCGTGAAGCTCGCCAGCGAGAGCGACGAGCAGCGGTTCATCGCCGCGGTCTTCAAGTTCTACGAGCGCGAGATTCGCTTCTACAACGAGAACGCCGCGCAGGTGAGGGTGTCGATCCCGCATTGCCTGTTGGCCTCGATCAACACCGAGGATCACAGCTTCGTGCTCGTGCTCGAACAGATCACAGGGCGCCGCCAAGTCGACCAGATCGACGGCTTGTCGTTCCAGGATGCACGCCTGGCGCTGCTCAACCTGGCCGATCTCCACGCGCCCTTCTGGGGCAAGGACCTCGACGCCGAGGCGGAAACCTTCTTCCGGTTCGATTCTCCGCTGATGCACTCGGTGATGCCCGATCACTTCGCCGGGGACTGGGCGAAGGTGCGTGCGAAGGTGATCGACGAACTGCCTCCCGAGATCATCGAACTGTGTGATGGCCGGCGCGAGTGGACCGGTGCCCTGCTGCAGGCGATGCAGTCGCCCGACACCATCTGTCACGGCGACTTCCGCGCCGACAACCTGCTCTTCGACGAAGGCGAGGGGCTGTTAGCGCTCGACTTCCAGCTCGCGGCGGTGTCGCACGGCATGACTGATGTGGCCTACCTGATCTCCCAGTCGGTGAACGACGAGGTGGCTGCGAACCGTGCGGACGAGTTGATCGATGCCTACCTCGGCCGCCTGGCAGAGCACGGCATCGTGCTCGATCGCGATGAGGCGATGGCGCCGTACCAGGCCGGGCTGGTCTTCTACCTCAGCATCCCCATCGGCTTGCTCGTCCTCGAGCACGTTCCGGAACGGGCCGATCGACTGGGGCGAGCGATGCTCCGTCGCGCATCGGCCGAGATCATCCGTACCGGAGCGCATCTCCGCTTCGCGCGCTGATACGTCTACCGCCGATCCGCTTCGGCTGCGGCCCCGTAGTTCCACCACTCCACGAACGAGGACAGACACCATGAGAATCGCCAACGTCAACGGTCGCGCCAGCCTGGCGGACGGCGACAGCATCGTCGACATTGCCACTGCCTCGAACGGTGAGTTCGGCCCAGACCCGATGAGCGTCTACGAGCGCTGGGATGACTTTTGCGCGGCTGCTCCTGGGTTCACGGCCAGCGCCACACCCCTCGATCCGACGTTGCTTCGTTGCCCGGTTCCCGCGCCGCGCCAGGTCTTCGCGATCGGCCTGAACTACCGCAAGCACGCCGAGGAGTCGGGAGCGGAGCTGCCCGCTGTTCCGGCGACGTTCACGAAGTTCCCGGGAAGCCTGGCCGGCCCCTTCGATGCCATCGAGATCGCCGGACAGACGATCGACTGGGAGGTCGAGTTGGTCGCGGTGATCGGTCGCACAGCAGACCGTGTTGCCGAGGCAGACGCCTGGTCGCACATCGCCGGTCTGACCGTGGGGCAGGACATCAGCGATCGAACTCTGCAGTTTGCCGCCGGCCGGCAGTTCTCGCTCGGCAAGTCTCGCCGCAGCTTCGGCCCGATGGGTCCGTGGGTGGTCACGCTCGACGAGTTCACCGACCCGAGCGATCTTGCGCTCGGCTGCTCGGTGGATGGCGAAGTGATGCAGAGCGATCGCACCAGTGACCTGATCTTCAGCGTGCCGCGCCTGGTTGCCGAGCTGTCGTCAGTGCTACCGCTGCTTCCTGGCGACGTGATCTTCACCGGAACGCCTGCAGGCGTTGGCAACGCCCGCCGTCCCCAGCGGTTCCTGCAGCCCGGCAATGTGCTCGAGACATGGATCGAGGGCATCGGCACGATGAGGAATCCGTGTGTGGCGAACGAGCCGCACGGTTGACTCGCTCCCGGGCCATCGCGCTCGGCTGAGCGCCCGCGGCGGTCAGTCGC
>JBAVTH010000569.1:0-6891 GCA_049696035.1 Ilumatobacteraceae bacterium | reverse complement strand
GGTTCCTGCAGCGCCGATTCGGCAGTCGCGCCCCGGTCATCGACCGCGCCTACGACACCACGCGCACGTACTTCCGCGAAGAAGGCGACTACCCGGGCCCACGTGCGATGAGCGCCGCTGCCGAGTGGGTGGGCGGCGCCGCGCAGCACCATCAGGCTCATCGCTGGCTGCTGTTCGTCGACGAGTTCGACCCGCACGAACCCTTCGACACCCCCGAGCCCTGGGAGGGCATGTACGAGACTCAGCCGTGGGAGGGCGAGCGGTTGATCTGGCCCCCGTACGTGATCGGTGGGCTCAGTGGCGGCCATCTCGCCGAGGCGGAAGCTCGCCATCTGCGCGCCAACTACGGCAGCAAGCTGACGATGATCGACCACTGGTTCGGCCGCATCCTCGACCAGTTCGACGCGCACGACCTGTGGGCCGACACTGCGCTCATCGTCTGCACGGATCACGGCCATTACCTCGGCGAGGAACGCACCGTCCACGGGGAACGGCACGACATCTGGGGCAAGCCGATGGTCCCTCAGTTCGAGCCACTGGGTCACATCCCGCTGATGATCCACTGGCCAGGCATGGCCGGCGGGGGAGTGTGCGACGCGCTCACGACAGCGGTGGATCTGCACGCCACGCTGGCGGAGCTCTTCGACGTGACGCCGCAGCACCGCACGCATGGTCACTCGCTGGCGCCGCTGCTGCGTGGCGAGGCCACATCCATTCGCGACTTCGCTGTCGGCGGAGTGTTCGGCAACTGGGTGCAGGTCACCGATGGTCGGTGGAAGTACGCGAGGGCACCCGAGGGCGACAACTTCCCGTTGTCGATGTGGAGCAACCGCTGGAGCACGATGCCCGTGCACGTCGCCGGCATCACCGAGCTCCCTCCACCCGACTCGCGTGCCTGGCTGGATCGCATGCCAGGCAGCGCCGTGCCCGTGATCCGTCAGCCGTTCCAGCCAGGTGATGCGCTGCCGTTCTGGGTGAGCGGCGCGGCGAACCTGGGGCAGCACCACCTGTACGACATCGACGTCGACCCCGAGGAACGCGAGAACCGCGTGGGGGAGGCCTCGGAGGGGCGGATGCAAGAGCTGCTGCGCGCAGCGCTGGGCGAGTTGGACGCGCCGGGCGAACATCTCGATCGCCTGGGCCTGTAGGGCCAGGTGCCGGTGGCAGGGGTGCGTCAGTGGCCGAACATGGCCAGCCACTGGTCCTTGTTCTTCGGCCGGTACACGTAGTTGCTCTCCCGAATGGCGTCGATGGTGGCGCTGGACGGCGCCGAGTACCGGTGGCCCGGGTAGACCACGGTGCCCTCCGGCATCGCTCCCAGTGTCTGCAAGCTGTCGTACATGGCCGCAGGGTCGCTGCCCGGGAAGTCGGTACGACCGCAGCCGTCGAGGAACAGGGTGTCGCCGCTGACGAGACGCCCGTCGACGTGGAAGCACTGGCTGCCGGGTGTGTGCCCCGGGGTGTGGACGAGCGTGATCGTGATGTCGCCCACCCGCACGACGTCGCCGCCGTCGTGCTGCACCAGCTGGTCGGCAGTCAAGCCACTCGTGCGCGTGACCCACGGCGTCTCGTCGCGTTGCACGTGGACCGGGCAGCTGCACCGCTCGAGCAGCGTGGCGACACCCTCCACCTGATGGCCCATCATGTTGCCGCCGATGTGGTCGGCGTGGAAGTGGGTGGCCAGTACGCCCGTCACCCGCAAGCCGTCGGTCTCCACCATGTCGACGAGCGCGTTGACGTCGTATGCGGGGTCGATGAGCACGCACTCGCCCTTCTCGCGGTCGCCGATCGCATAGACGAAGTTGACCATCTGCTGCGCGATGGGGTCGTCGGTCGCGAAGTCGCGGCCGGACAGCAGTTGGCGGAAGTAGAAGCGGTCGGAGCTCATGCGTCCACGCTACGCGCCACGCAGCAGCGGCATCACGAGCGAAGCGAATCGTTCGCACTCTTCGAGGTGCGGATACCCGGAGAGGATGAACGTGTCGATGCCGAGCCGCTGGTAGCTGCGGATCTTCGCTGCGACCTGAGCGGGATCGCCCACGATCGCTGCGCCGCACCCGCTGCGCGCGCGGCCGATGCCCGTCCACAGGTTCGGTTCCACGAAGCCCTCCATGTCGGCCGCGTCGCGCAACGAGGCCTGCGCCTGCACGCCCACCGACCGGCTGTCGAGGGACCGTGCGCGAATGGCGGCGCCGACCTCGGGGTCGAGTGCCGCCACCAGGTGCTCCGCCGCCGCTCGCGCCTGGGCCTCCGTCTCACGCACCACCACGTGGACCCGATACCCGAAGCGCAGCGTTCGCCCATGGCGTGCAGCACGGGACTGCATGTCGTCGATGATGTCGGCGACGCCGGCCATGGTGTCGGGCCACATCAGGTACACGTCGGCGGCCTGCGCCGCGACCTCGCGGGCATCGTCGGACAGCCCGCCGAAGTACAGCGGCGGCGCGTGGCCGCGAACGGTGCGAACACGTGGTGGTTCGACGGACAGGTTGACGAACTCGCCGTCCATCGACAGTGCCGAACCGTCGAGCAGTGTGCGCAGGGCCTGCATGTGCTCCAAGGTGCGCCGGTACCTCGGGGCCGAGGCGAGCGACTCGCCCGGCAGCTCGGAGGAGATGATGTTGACGACCATCCGGCCACCGAGGATCTGGTCGAGCGTCGCCAGCTGGCGGGCGAGCTGAGGCACCCACACCTCGCCCATCCGGACCGCGACGATGGGGGTGATGTGACGCGTGGAGCGTGCCACTGCGGCGGTGAACGCAATCGTGTCGATGCCGAGCGCATAGCCCGACGGCATCAGGATCGCATCGAAGCCGGCGCGGTCGGCAGCGTGCACGATGTCGGCGCAGTGCGCGTAGCTGCTGGTCAGCGAAGGGTCGGGTACGCCGAGCTGCTCGTAGTCGTCGTCGCACAGCGCGGCGAACCAGGCGAGTTGCAGCGGACCGGTCATGGCGGCGACCCACGATGAGTGCGGAGCATTGCCGTACGCTAGCGAGGATGTCCACCAGCCTCCGATATGGCGTGATCGGCACCGGCATGATGGGTGTCGAGCACATCAACAACCTGCTCCACCTGACGGGCGCCGTCGTCACCGCTGTCTCCGACCCTCATCCCGAGAGCCGCGACTGGGCGCAGCTGGCGGTCGGCCTCGACACTCCGCTGCATCGATTCGAGACGCACCACGAGCTGCTTGCGTCCGGCCTGTGCGACGCAGTCGTGATCGCCTCCCCCAATCACACGCATCACCAGGTGCTGCTCGACGTGCTGCGCACCAACCACCACGTGCTCGTGGAGAAGCCGTTGTGCACCACCGTGGCCCACTGCCTCGACGCGATCGAGGTGGCAGCGGCGTGCGCGCAGCAGTGGCCGCAGCGCGTGGTCTGGATGGGTCTCGAGTATCGCTACATGCCGCCCACCCGCGCCATCGTGCACGAGGTGACGATGGGCGCCGTCGGCCGCGTGCGGATGGTCGCGATCCGCGAGCACCGATTCCCGTTCCTGGTCAAGGTGGGCAACTGGAACCGGTTCACACGCAACACCGGGGGCACGCTGGTGGAGAAGTGCTGCCACTTCTTCGACCTGATGAACGTGCTGGTCGGCACGCAGCCGGTGCGCGTGTTGGCCAGCGGTGCTCAGGACGTCAACCACCTCGACGAGCGCTACGACGGCGAGCGACCCGACATCCTCGACAACGCCTACGTGATCGTCGAGTACGAAGGCGGAGTGCGGGCGATGCTCGACCTGTGCATGTTCGCCGAGGCGAGTCGCAACGAGCAGGAGATCAGTGTGGTCGGCGACGAAGGAAAGGTGGAGGCACTCGTGAGTGAGGGCATCGTTCGGGTCGGCCGCCGGGCCGCCGGCATCGGCAAGGTCAGTGAACGGCAGGTGCACGACGACGAGGTGCGCCACGAGGGCCTGCATCACGGCGCCTCCTACCTCGAGCACGTTGCGTTCATGAACGCCATCCGCACTGCCACGCCGGCCGCCGTCACTTTGCACGACGGGCTGATGTCGGTTGCCGTCGGCGCTGCAGCCCATCGTTCGATCGAAGAGGGCCGGCCGGTCACGATCCAGGAGGTGCTCAGCAGATGAGCAAGCAGTTGGAAGGGCTCGTCGAAGGCGAGCGGATCATCTTCGGCGGCGACCGTGTGACGAGGGTGCCGGCGGCGCTGGCGGCGGCCTTCCGTGCTGGCGATCGACTGGTCGTCGTCCACGAGACCGGCGACCTGCTGCACATCCCGCAGGCCGAGCATCGGCTCGCGGCCGTCGCTGTCGCGGCGGCAGCCGAGGCGTTCACAGAGCTGGCTGCCGTGGCCGACGAGCAGATCAGCGACTTCTACGAGCACTTCGCCGACTTGCTGGAGAGCGATGATTCGTTCGCGGAGATCTCGGCCGCGAACGCAGCCGACGTGCAATCGGCGGTGGCGCGTGGCCGCGCAACCGGGCGCCTCACGCTGTCGGCCGCGATGCGCGCCGACATGGTGGCGGGGCTCCGCACGTGGCGTGAGATCGACACCCGCCGCAGCCAGCAGGTGGGCGAAACGCTCCACGAACGGTGGAGGGTGGAGCAGTGGCGCGACCCGCTGGGCGTCATCGGGTTCGTGTTCGAGGGCAGGCCCAACGTGTTCGCCGATGCAACCGGCGTGCTGCGCACCGGCAACACGGTGGTGTTCCGCATCGGTAGCGACGCGCTCGGCACCGCCCGGGCCATCATGGCCACCGCCGTGCAACCAGCGCTTGCGTCCGCAGGCCTGCCGGCCGGAGCGGTGCAACTCGTCGACAGCGCCGCTCACGCCGCCGGCTGGGCGTTGTTCGCCGACCAACGGCTCTCACTCGCGGTCGCTCGCGGCTCGGGCGCTGCCGTCGCTCAGCTGGGCGCCGTCGCCCGCCAGCACGGCGTGCCTGTCAGCCTGCACGGCACGGGCGGGGCCTGGCTGGTGGCCTCCGCTGCAGCCGACGCCGAACGCTTCTCGCTCGCCGTGCGCCACTCGCTGGACCGCAAGGTGTGCAACACGCTCAACGTGTGCTGCATCGTGAGGTCGCGAGCGCACGACCTCGTACCGGCCTTCCGCGCCGCGGTGCACGAGGCCGCGGCTCAACGAGGTGTCGATCCGATCATCCACGACCTTTCCCTCGACCACCCGTGCCTAGCTCACGAATGGGAGTGGGACACGGTGCCCGAGGTTGGCCTGCTGATCGTCGACGACGTGGCCCAAGCCGTCCAGCAGTGCAACCGCTACAGCCCGCACTTCGCTGCGTCCCTGATCAGCACTGACCCGGCGGAGCACGAGACCTTCTACCGGAGCGTCGACGCGCCGTTCGTGAGTGATGGGTTCACCCGCTGGGTCGACGGACAGTTCGCGCTGGCGCAACCCGAGCTCGGGCTGTCGAACTGGCAGGCCGGGCGACTGTTCGGTCGCGGTGGCGTGCTGTCGGGTGACTCCGTCTACACCGTGAGGTTGCGCGCCACCATCGACGACCCGCACCTGCACCGCTGACGGCCCTCGCGGCTGCTTCCTCGGTAAGGTGCGCGGCATGACTCGCCGGTTGCTCGCGCTCGCCTGCGCGATGCTGGTGACGGGGTGTGCTGCGGCTCCCGGGGTTCAGACGCGACGTGCCGATCAGCACTCGGGCACCGCACCGGCACCGTCGACGAACCCCGACGATGCGACGACCGCCGGCGAACCCCCGATGGCCGACGAATCGACCGGTGAGACGACAGCCGACGTGGGTGACGGTGTCGGTGACGAGCTGTTCCCGGAGCTGGGCAACCCCGGGCTCGACGTGCAGCACTACGACGTCGACCTCCACTACGACCCGGCCACGGATGTCGTCGAAGGATCGGTTGGGCTCGACGTGCTGCTGACGGAGAGCCGGGACGAGATCACGCTCGACTCGGCCGGGCCCGAGGTCTCGACGGTGACGGTCGATGGCGCGGAGGCCGATGTACGGGCGGACGGCCCCGAGCTGCGAATCACGTTGCCCGGGGCCGGGTCGGCCGGCGACGAACTGCGCGTCGAGGTCACCTATCGCGTGGCGGTTTCGACGACACGCTCGGCCATCGGCCTGCCGGTGGGGTGGTACGCGACCGATGGCGGCTCGTACGTGCTGAACGAACCTGATGGCGCGCGGACCTGGTTGCCGTGCAACGACCACCCCAGCGACAAGGCCTCCTACACCTTCACGCTGTCGGTCCCGACGGGGTTGACGGCCGTCGCCAATGGAGAGTTGGTCGACCATCGCAGCGAGACGGGCGGTGAGACCTGGGTGTGGCAGGAGGACCGGCCGATGGCGACGTACCTCATCCAGCTGCTGACCGGCGACTACGACATCATCGAGGGTGAGGGCCCCAACGGCCTTCCGCTCGTCAGCGTCGTGCTGCACGACGACCGGGCCACGATGCAGCCCTACCTCGATGTCACCCCCGACATGATCGCGTTCTTCGAGCGGTACTTCGGCGCGTACCCGCTCGATCGCTACGGCATCGCCATCACCGACAGCTTCGGTGGGCTGGCGATGGAGACGCAGGAGCGGTCGTTGTTCAGCCGGCAGGACTTCTCCGGCGACTCGTTGGGTTCCGGCTTCCAGGAGCAGCTGCTGGCGCACGAGCTCGCGCATCAGTGGTTCGGCGATGCGGTGTCGCCGGCACGGTGGCAGGACATCTGGCTCAACGAATCGTTCGCCACCTACGGCGAGTGGATGTGGTCGGCCGGTGGCACGGAGGTGAGCGGCTTCGCCCGAGATGCGCTCTCCCGACGGAACCATGGCAGTTCGGCCGACCCCTCCGTCGAGGAGATGTTCGGCTTCAACAGCTACGGCGGTGGGGCGGCCGTGCTGCACGCGCTGCGCCTCACGATGGGGGACGACACGTTCTTCGAACTCTTGCGTCGA
>JBAVTH010000568.1:0-23396 GCA_049696035.1 Ilumatobacteraceae bacterium | reverse complement strand
CTTGAGCAGCAGCCAGCTGGCGGTCATCACGGACTCACGGCGCCGCTCGGGGTCGAACGCGTAGCGGCGCAGCACCGGCTCCTTCTCCACGGGAACGTCGGCCCGGCCGGCGAGCCGCCGGGTCAGGGCATCGATCGCTGCCTCCATCGGGTCGCCGACGGCCGACCACACACCCGCGTCATCGCACGCCACCCGCCCTTGACCGGCGGTGAACGCGGCGACGGCCATCACGCCGGCCGCCGCTCGGGCAGCCGTCGAGCCCTCGACGACCCCTTCGGGGTGGTAGCCCTCGCCGCTGATGGTCACAGCTCCGGCCGGCGTCCAGACCTCCGTCGCCGACATCTGGTTGCGGGTGAGCGTGCCGGTCTTGTCGGTGCAGATGAACGTGGTGGAGCCCAGCGTCTCGACGGCCTCCAGCCTCCGGACGAGGGCGTGGCGACCTGCCATCCGCTGCGCGCCCATCGCCAGTGACAGCGTGACCGTGGGCAACAAGCCCTCGGGCACCAGCGCAACGGTGACGCCCACGGCGAACAGGAACCCGTCGCGCGCCGGGCTGCCGACGAGCAGGGCGATGCCGAAGAACACCAGGCCGGCGACCACTGCGATCGACGCGATGGTCCGCACGATCCGCTTCAGCTCGCGTGCCAACGGTGTGGTCGGATGGTGCGCCGAGGTCGTCATCTGCGCGATTCCCGCCAGCTGCGTGGCGGCTCCGGTGGCATCGACCACACCTTCACCGGCGCCTGCCGTCACGTACGTGCCGGCGAACGCCTGATCACCGGCGGCCACCGGCACCGGCACGCTCTCCCCGGTCAGCGTGGACGCGTTCACCGACACGCCATCCGCCGTCTGCAGGGTCAGGTCGGCCGGCACCCGATCTCCAGGGGCGAGGAGGACGACATCGCCGACCACCACCTCGGAGACGTCGATCGTGACCGGCTGGCCATCGCGCCGCACCACGACACCCACCGGGAGCAGTTCCTGCAGCCGCTCCGCAGCTCGTTCCGCCCGCTGTTCCTGCACGAATGCGAACACCCCGTTGACGACGATCACGACGAAGATCGCGACTCCGAGTTGCGGCATGCCGGCCACGATTGCCAGCACCCCTGCAATCCAGAGCATCAGCGCGAAGAAGTGTGTGAGCTGGCCGATCAGATGGCGCCACATGCGCGGGGCGGGCGGAGGTGGGAGCCGGTTGGGGCCATTCTCGGTCAGTCGTTGGGCGGCCTGAGCCGACGACAGACCCTCGATCAGCATGGCGCCGGCACCTCACTTCCATCCGGCCACGAACGAACCATCGATGGGGCCAAGGGTAGGTCCGGTGCCCCGGAGGCTGCCCCGCTCTGACCATACCCCCCGGATGGCGGCATACTTGCGCCATGTCGAACGATGATGCCACCGAACCAGCCCCCGCCGAGACGGACGAAGAGCTCGACCTCATCAGCTACGACCTGAACGGTGACGGCAAGATCTCACCGCTCGAAGGTGCGCGCGAGCAGCTCGGGCTCGTGGACGCCCGGCTGGAGGCGCTCGCCGAGGAGCCCGGCATCAAGGGGCGTCTCGCCGACGCGGCACACCACCTGCTCGACAAGCTCGACAACGACTGAACGCCGGTGCGGCGTCACCACGCCGCAGCGGTCTAAGGTTCGCGGGATGCTGAACAGCGGGCGGCGCATCGGGAGCTTCGGGGTTGCCATCGGGCTGGCGATCACCGCCACGGTCTGGCCCGCCGGTCACCTCGGCGCGTACGCCGGCCAACACCGACTCGCCGCGGTCACTCCCGTGGGCACCGCAGCGAAGTTCCAGTCCGTCGCCCCCACCCGGCTGGCCGACACCCGCCAGCCCGCATGTGGGTGCACCCGACTCGACGAGCACACCATCCGCGTCGTCGTCGCCGGCCGCGGCCCCATCGCCACCGGCATCTCCTCGGCGGCGATCACGATCACCGCCGCAGGAGCGTCGGCGCCCGGTTTCGTCACCATCTTCCCTGCCGGCCAGGAGCGCCCCGACACCTCGGTGCTCAACCTTCCCGTCGGCGCCGCCACCTCCAACTCGACCATCATCCCGATCGGCACCGATGGCGCCGTCGATCTCTACACATCGGTCAGCGCGTCACTCATCGTCGACATCACCGGCACGTTCACGCCGGCAGCAACAGCGGCCGATGGGCGCTTCCAGCCGATGTCGCCCACGCGTGTGCTCGACACACGCTCCGCAGGTCCGGTCGGCCTGAAGGCGGGCGGCTCGGTGACGGTGCCGTTGCCACCGGGTGTGGACGCCGGCGCCCTGGCGGTTGCGGTCAACGTCACCAGCGTCGGCGCCGGGGCCGGCTTCCTCACCGGCTACGCGGCCGGTTCGGAACCACCGTCCACCTCGTTCATGAACCCCGACGGCAGCGGTTCCCCGAGGGCCGCGTCGGTCATCCTCCCTACGTCGCCCACCGGGTTCACCATCGCCTCCTCGTCGGGCGGGCACGTCATCGTCGACGTCGTCGGCTGGTTCACCGGCACGGGCGCCGCCACCTCCGCCGACGGTCTTCTCATGGCCGTGGCCCCCACGCGCCTGCTCGACACCCGGATCAGCGCGCCGCGCGTCTGGCCGGGCGGCACTCGTGAGGTGCCGCTCCCCGTACCGGCAGCGGTGGCGCTGGTCACCAACCTCACGATGGTCGGGCCCGACTCGCCGGGCTTCGTGGCCGCCTATCCGGCCGGTGTCACCCGCCCGTCCACGTCGTCGGTCAACGCACCCGGCCGCAATGCAACCACGCCGAACTTCGCGATCACCGTGCCGTCTTCCCGCGGTACCGCCTACTACGCCAGTGGAGGCACCGACCTGCTCGTCGACCTCACCGGCTACTTCACGGGCGCGCCGGTCGCGGCCACGCTGGCCCCGCCGCCGAACCCCGCCCCCATCCCGCGTGTGCTGATGGTCGGCGACTCCACGCTCGGCGGGCTGTTCGAGATCCCGCGCACGCGCGGCGCTCTGCGCGGCTTCGAGTACGTGCTCGACACCAAGCCGTGTCGCCGGCTGGTTCGCGCCTCGTGCGTCAGCGCCTTCACCCACTACGCACCCAACACCGCTCAGAACGCCATCGACACCGCTGCCGGTTCGTTCGACGTCGTGGTCATCAAGACCGGCTACAACGACGCCGCGGCCGACTTCGAGGCCGCCATTCCGGTCATCATGGACGCCGCCCGCGCGAAGGGAGCGAAGGTGGTGGTGTGGTTCACCTACAGCGAGGGCAAGAGCCCAGGGGCCTACAACACCCAGAACGCGACGTTGAAGCGACTGGCCGGGAGCACCGCGTTCCCCGATCTGGTGGTCGCCGACTGGCGCACGTACGCCGCCAACACCAGCGGCTGGTACGCCGCCGACCGAGTGCACCTGGCTACCGCCGGCGTGTGGGCAACTGCCGACTACATCTCCCGGTGGGTCGCGAACACGAATCATCTGGTCTGTCCGATGCCGTGGACGGTCGGCGGATCGCGCCCCGATCCGTGCCCGAGCCCCGACGACACCTTCGTGCAGACAGGTGCACCACCCGGCCTCCAGGCGCTGTACGGCACGTAGGGCACCCGGACTGACACACTGGGGCGATGCGCGACAGGAAGCTCGACCTGCAGCTCATCGAGGTCCTGAGCCCCGACGACCCGTCGCTGGGGTCCGAGCCGCCGGCCGCACCCATCCCTCCGACGCCTTCTGCCGCTTCCCGTCCGAGCCGGCGCACGGTGGCCGTCGCAGGGTTCACGGCGGCCGCACTCGTCGCGACGATGTGGGTGGTCTTCGCGAGCGGTGACGAGGCACGACGAGCATCCACTCCCACCACGACCGCTGCGCCCACCGTCCGCCTGGCGCCGGCGCCCACCGACGCGACGATGTCGGGCAGGTTCGTCATCGACGACCCGACACTCCGGCCGTACTCCGCCGACATCACCACACCGCTCACCCGCGACGCCTCGTTCGCCTTCTGGACGAGCGGCAACGCGACGGAACCATGGCTGATGGTGGAGACGACCCACAATCGCTCACGACCGTTCGCCTTCCGCAGCTCGTCACGCCGAGTGGTCGACGGCCGCGAGTTGGTCACACCCGACGACCAGCGCTCCACCACCATCCTGGTCGCCGACCTCGGCGAGGGGTGGACGGCAACGATCCGAGCGTTTCGCGTCGACGATCCCGACCTCGTTCGCTTCGCGGCGGGTGTCAGCGTGCGGTCGGGCCACGTGGTGTTCGATGCCGAGCAGCCCGACGGGCTCGCGCGATACTCCACGGCCGCCGACGTTCGATCTGCCGACCAGCTGCTGTACGGCGCCGTGAACGCCGAGATGCGGGCGCTGACAACCTCCGGCGAGCTGATCACCCTGCGCATCGCCGACGGACCGGAGGATGTGCGCTGGAGGTCCCTGCCCTGGTTCACCACCGGTCGTGTCGAAGGTTCCGACGGGTTCACCGCCGGCACCCTCACCTCCACCGGCGAAGCGGTCGTGCTGTGGTCGCAGGGCAGCCACCGGCTGAGCCTCACCGGCCGGCTCACCACCGAGGAACTGCTGTCCATCAGCCACCGCGTCCGCCCCGCCGCGGAGGCGGAGTGGAGGGGCCTGCTCCACGGGCTGCACCCGGACTACCGCGTCGGCGAGTTCGCCGCCGTCGGCACCGGCACGGCATCAGACGGCTCCACCTGGACCGCGGGAGTCCAACTCGCCGAACGAGACCACCGCACCATGTACCTGTGGTGGTGGACCGATCCACAGGCGCCGCAGCGATCGGTCTCGCTCCCTGCACGCAACGACCTGGCCCTCGTCCCGGCGACGGAGACGATCGTCGTCGCCGGCGCCACCTATGTGTACCTCTCGGCTCCATCGGCGAGTGCCGCAACGAAGGCCATCGTGCACGCCGGGGACGGCAGCCAGGTAGTGGTGCCACTGACCCAGCCGTTCCCGAGCGCGGACCTGCGCCTGGGGGCGATACGGATCGATGCCCCCGGAGAGATCACCGTGCAGTTCGACGAATCGGTTGCCGTCTGAGCGTGACGACGCTGCCGGCCGCCTCCTGCGAGGCGGCGTGCGCCAGCCGGCGTTCAGAAACGACGGTCGTTGGTCTTCTTCTTCGGCGGCGGCGTGAACGGGGCCGCCAGCAGCGCCTCGAACTGGGCGTCATCGGGCTGCTTGGGCTCGTTGAGGCGCTGCAGGTAGGTCTTCAGCGCGGCGCGTCCGGCGACGACCCAGTCACCCTTGGCGCCCACCGAGCGAGCGAGGGCATCCTTCGCCTTGGCCACTCGTTCCTTGCGCGTCGCCTTCTCCTCCTCGGAGATCGCTCGCTTGGGCTTCTCGGCCGCGGCGGCGGCGCGACGGGCTTCAACTTCCTGGAGCGGGGTGAGCTTGGGGCCGATTGCCATGGAACAGTTCCTTCACGAGTGGTTGCTAGCAAGCTACCGGCCCGAATCGCCCTCTACGTCCCGGGAGCAGGCGAGACCGGCGGACCCTCAGGCACGGGTCGCTGGACGGCCGATCACAGCCAACCGGAGCTCTTGAACTTCCGATACAGCGCGAAGCACGCCGCGAACATGCCGGACAGCACCAGCGGATAGCCCCATTGGTGCCGCAGCTCGGGCATGTGGTCGAAGTTCATGCCGTAGACGCCGGCGATCATCGTCGGCACCGCCGCGATCGCCACCCACGCCGAGATCTTGCGCATGTCCTCGTTCTGTCGGATGGAGACACGCGTGAGGTTCGCGGCGAGGATGCCCGTGAGCAGGTCGTGGAGGGTCCCCACGCGCTGCACCACCGCCACCAGGTGGTCGTGCGCGTCGCGGAAGTACTCGCGCAGGCCCGGATGCACGGTCGGGAAGGGCTTCGACGAGAGGTCGCCCAACGGGCCCACCAGCGGGGAGAGCGCATCCTGCACGATGAGAACCGTGCGCATCAGCCCGTAGACCCGCTCGACCGGGTTGTCGCCGAGGTGCCGGTTGAAGACCTCGCGCTCCACCTCGCGAACGTCCTGTTCGAGACCGTCGACGACGGGCTCGTACCCGTCGACCACCTGGTCGACGATGGCATGCAGCACGGCGCCGGGGCCGCAGCCGAGGCGATCCGGCTGCTCCTCCAAGCGAGCGCGGACATCGACCAGCTTCGATGGCGCCTTGTGCCGCACGTGCAGCACCGCCTTCGGTGTCACGAAGACCTGGATCTCGCCGAAGTCGACGTTCTCCTCGTTGTCGAGGTACTTGGCCGTTTTCAGCACGAGGAAGAGCGCATCGCCGTACTGCTCCAGCTTGGGCCGCTGGTGAGCGTTGAGGGCGTCCTCCACCACGAGGTCGTGCAAGTCGACGTGGCGACGGATCTGGTCGAACTCTGCCTTCGTCGGTTCGAACAAGCCGGTCCAGCTGAACGAGTGCTCGGGCAGCTCGGCGGCCTCCGCGGTGTCGAACCTGCCCTGGCGGCGAACACCATCCACGTACAGGGCGCTGTCGACGATCACTCCCCGATCTTCGCGCACGCGCACCGGTGCCGCCGACGCACTCGACGCCGTCAGCCCACGAGATGCCTCCGCTGCAGGGTCGCGTGGTCGACCAACTGCATCCGCCCTTCGCGGCGACCGACCACCCCTTCGCGCTCCCAGGTGCGCAGGATCTGGTTCAACGATTGCCGGCTGACCCCGAGCAGACCGGCGAGCTCGCCCTGCGTGACCCGCCGCAACAGCGCCGGATCGTCGAGCAGCAGGCGGGCCACGATGGTGTCCAAGCGCTGCGAACGTTCGGTGACCATTCGTTTGGTGTTGGCCCTCACGACGGCGACGAGACCGCACAGCACGCCCCGGCCGACGGTGCCCTTCGCCGGCAGTTCCGCCTCCAACAGCCCCGCAGGCAGGCGATAGGCCACCACCGGCCGCAGCGTCATCGCGCTGGCCGAGCGGGTACCACCGTCGACGACGGCGAGCTCGCCCAGCATCTCCCCCTTGCCGACCAGTCGCACCGTGGTCTCGCTGCCGTCCAGCTCGGACACGAACACCCGCACGAGCCCACTGCGCACAAGGTAGGCCGCGTCGGGGCGATCGCCTTCCAGGAACAGGACGCGCCCGCGTCCGAAGGTCACCTCCCGCGCGCCGGCGATCAACCGGGCCTGTGCCTCGGGGCACAGCGCCTCGAGGAACGGACTGACCGCAGCCAGCGCCCTGAACTCAGTGACCAGCATGCGCCACCGCCTCCTCCCGCGCGGCGGCGACGATGTCGGCCAGGCCCGAACGCACCGATGCTTCCAGCTCGATCAACGAGACCATGCTGCCCGCGGCCGAGGCCTGCCGGGCGAGGTCGACGAAGTCCATCATGGACAGGAACGGCGCAATGCGCGTCATCGTCAGCGTGGCGAGCGCAGTGTCGGCCGACGGGTGATCGACGCGGTGCAGCAACGCGGCTCCGTAGAACACGGGGATCAGGTCGACGAACGTGCGCCGGGCGGGAATGGCGTCGAGCTGCTCCAGCAACCCCTGCGCAGCGAGCCCGGGCGCCAACCGGGTGAGCAGTCGCGACGCGCTGCCGGGCAGGGTCATGCGGGTGAGCGCCGGCACGTTCGGGATGTCGACGAGAGCCTGACGCACCAGCGCGAGCGAACGGTCCGGGTCGGTGGTCGCCAGTCCCCACGCGGCACCGAGCCGGCAGGTGGTGCGCTGCAGCGCGACCTCACTGCGCTCGACCGTCGAGAGGGCCCTCTCGATCAGGCCTTCGGGGTCGTCGGTGGCTTCGAGGAGGCTGAACCTGCCGAGCACGGCGATGCCCAGCAGCTTGTCGCGGGTGGTCACGTCGATCCGGGTGTCCAGTGAGCCGGCCACGCATTCGGCGATCGCGGCTTCGAACTCACCGGCCCAGGCGAGCGACATCCACTTCATCAGGTAGCCAACGCCGCTGAGGTCGGCCTCGTCGAGCAGCTTCACCTCGTCGGCCCAGGCCGTGCTGACCTGCAGCGAGGCGGCCCCCGACGCAGAGGTGACCAACGACGTCAGCACGGCCCTGCGAGCGACGGGATGGCGCTCCGCATCGCAGAGCTCCAGCAACGGAGTGACCAGATCGGCCAAGTCGTGACGGCCGAGGAGGAAGTAGGCGACCGGTGGACCGCACAGCCTGCCGGCGAGGTCGGCGGAACCCGTGCGGGCGGCGAACATGATCGCGTCGCGCCAGTTGTCGTCTTCGCGTTCCAGACGGATCGAGCTCCGCTCGACAGCCGCGGTGCAGGGCGTGGCCCACGGCAGATCGGTGAGCGTGGCAACCCACTCGGCATGGGCCGTCGCAGCGTCCAACCGAGCTCCCGTGCCCTCCAGCACCTCCAGCGCGTAGGCCCTCATCGTCTCCAACATCCGGTAGCGGACGCCGTGAGCCGACGGCTCGGGGCTGATCATGCTCTTGTGCACCAGCGAGGCAACGTGCTCTGTCGCCGCCAGCTCGTCAATGCCCATGGCGTGAGCGACATGGCGCGCCGCGTCCAGCTCGAAGCCGTTCGAGAACAGGGCGAGCCACTGGAACAACCGCTGTTCGTCGGGGGCGAGCAGACGGTATGACCAATCGATCGTGGTGCGCATCGTGCCGTGCCGGTCGAGCGCCCGGCGCCGGCCGCCGCTGAGCAGGTTGAACCGGTCGTCGAGCGCATCGACCAGCGCGGGCACACCAAGCGTCGCTGCACGCGCCGCCGCCAGCTCGATGGCCAGGGGAATGCCATCGAGCCGGCGGCAGATCTGTTCGAGCAACGGGCGCTCCATCTGGAGCAGATCCGCGCCAGCAGCTTCGGCGCGTTGCCGGAAGAGCTCGACGGCGGTGGTTGCCGAATCCAACGAACGCACCGCTACCACGTGCTCGCCGTCGATGTCCAAGGCCTCCCGACTGGTCGCGATGACCGAGAGCTGATGACACTCGGCGGTCAAGGCGTCGATCACTTCGGCGGCGCTCTCGACGACATGCTCGCAGTTGTCGATCACCAGGAGGTTGCGCCCGTTGCACAGCAGGGCGCCTGCCGCGGCCAGTGAGTCGGTCAGCGCACTCGCCCCCAGCGTGCGCGCGATGGCGTCGGCCACGTCGTCGGGGTCCGCCACGCTGGCCAGCTCCACGAACCACACGTTGGCGAAACGCGACAGCAGATCCGCCGCCGACTGCACCGCCAGGCGGGTCTTCCCGACACCGCCGACACCCGTGAGCGTCACGATGCGGTGACGTTGCACCAAGCCGATCACGCGGGCCACATCGTGCTCGCGGCCGATCAGCGACGAGCGTTGGATGGGCAAGTTGGTGGAGTACGTGTCGAGACCACGGACGGTCGGGAAGGCCGACTCGAGGTCCGGGTGGAGCACCTGCCAGACCTGCTCCGGATCGGTCAGGTCGCGCAGGCGGTGGGTGCCGAGGTCGGTCAGCTCGACCGGGCTCGGGCCGCTGCGGATCAACGAGGCCGACAGGTTGGAGAGCAGGATCTGGCCGCCGTGACCAACTGCCATGATGCGCGCCGCCCGATTGACCGGACGACCGCGGAAGTCGTCGTCCACCCGCTCCACCTCGCCGGTGTGGATGCCCATGCGCACAGCCAGGCCCACTGCGGGCATCTCGCGCTGAGCGGCGATGGCGGCGTGCACTGCGGCCTCGGCCGACGTGAACGCGGCGGCGATCCCGTCGCCCATCGTGGCGAACACCTCTCCCCCGCTTTCGGTCACCGCGTCGCGCAGCACCGCGAAGTGGCGGTCGACGAGCTCGCTCATCTCCGGCGACTCCTCCCACCGTCGGGTGGAGCCTTCGATGTCGGTCATCAAGAACGTCATGGTCATGTGAGGGAACCCCTGGCTCATCGGGTGGACCGCCGTACGACCGCCGCCGCCAGTTCTGCACGATTGCCGAAGCCGAGCTTGGCGTACACGTGCACGAGATGTGTCTTCACCGTTGCCCGCGACATCAGCAGGCGCTCGGCGATCTGGGGGTTGGTGAGCCCAGCCGCCACCTGTTCCACCACCTGCATCTCTGTCGGAGTCAGGCTCTCCCAGCCAGAGACCGGCCGCAGCCGCTCGCCGCGCATCCGCTGCGCGACATCGACCACGGCGGACAGCGTCAGCGAGCCGCCCTCAGCCCAGCCCGCGTCGCCTGTCACGACTCGATGTGCCTCGGCGACGTACTGAGCGCGATGGGTGAACCGATAGCGGTACTGCATCACCTCTCGGGCCGAGTTCGCAGCACCCAGCAGACGCGCGCCTTCGCGGGCCCGGCCCGCGTCGGCGAGCATCGACCCGACCGCCTCGAGCGCATCGATCACCGCCGGCCACAGGTTGGATTCGACCGCGACGGACAACGCCTGGTGCGCGAGGTCGAGCGCTGCGTTGACGTCGTCGCTCCAGGCACACTCTGCGAGGACGAGCTCCGCCGTGGTCGCGTAGAGGGGCGCCGGTACGTCGGCGTCGACGTGCCGGAGGCGCAGCGCTGAGGCGGCCGCGGCATCGCGGTCTCCGAGCGCGAGCTCGGTCTGCGCAAGCAGGCAGACGAGCCGCCACGACGAGAACAGATCCGGTTCCCGTTCGGCGAACACCGCCCTCGCCGCCAGCAGGTCGCCGGCGAGCAGGTGATCGACGCCTCTCGCCATCGTGTAGGCCGCGAGGTAGCCGGTCGGCAGCGAATCGAGTGCGAGGTCACCCAGCCGCAAGGCGGCCAAGTAGGCAGGGTCGTCGAGCGCCAGCGCCGCGCCGGCCAGCGAGTAAGCGGTGAGCACACGGTCGAGGACAGCTCGCTGCGACCGCTGTGCATCGACCGCCAGCTGCACGGCCAGACGCAGCTCGCCACGGAGCTGGGCGGCGACCGAGCGGATCAGCACAGCGCGATTGCCCGTCAAACCGGCGATCAACTGATCTCCTTCGTCGGGCCGACCCGCCGCCACGACCATGACGGCAGGGGCCTGTGCGGCGTTCCACACCGTCAACCAGTCCTCGATCTCGAACGCCTTCGCGCGGACTGCCGCGATCCGCTCCAACAGATCCGCTCTCGGCCCGACGAACATCAACACGGCAACCTCGCCGACGACCTCCAGGCGCAGCACCGCTGCATCGTCGCCGCGCTCCCTGGCCTGCTCCAATGCGGCCTCGCGCAGCGTCCAGAACTCGGGGTCGCCCGAGTTGGCGAGCAGCAGCATCAGCTTCAGCACCGCCGGCAGCCACTCAGGTCGCGCGCGGTCACCGGCCTGGATCGCGGGCATCGCATACCGCGTTGCATCGCTCGCCCGCTGTCGGAGCGTCCAGTAGTCGGCAAGGCCGGCGACGAGCCGCAACGACAGCGGGCTGCCCACCGCCACCCATTCAAGGGCGCTCGCCGCATTCGGCCACTCGGGGTCGACGCGGGCCACGATGTCCAGTCGATTCGCCCACCAGCTGTTCGCGTCCGTTGCCGACTCGTCGGACGACGCGCCGGCCAGCCACGCTGCGCACCACTCCGCGTGTGCATCCCTGGCCGCCGCCCCTTCGCCGGTCTCGATCAGCCGCTGCATCGCGTACGCGCGAATGGTCTCGAGCAGCGAGTACCGATCACGGCTGTCGTCGAACTGCACCAGGCTCTTGTCGACCAGGCGGGCGACGGCCTCGGCGATGTCGTACTGCTCCACGTCGGCGAACGCCCCGACCACCGACTCGGCGGCATCGATGGTGAAACCGGCGACGAACACCCCCAGACGCCGGAACACGAGCTGTTCGTACTTGTCGAGCAGGCCCTCGCTCCAGGTCACCGAGGCAAGCAGGGTCTGTTGTCGCTCCATCAGGGTGCGCGAGCCCCCTGCGAGCAGACGGAAGCGATCGTCGAGCTGAGCGGCGATGCGTTCCGGCGGCGTGTTGCGCACGCGGGCTGCGGCAAGCTCGATCGCAAGGGGCAGGCCGTCGAGCCGCACGCAGATCTGGGCAACGGCGGCCGCGTTGTCGTCGGTGATCGTAAAGCCGCGCCGGGCACGCCGGGCTCGGTCGAGGAACAGCCGTACGGCGTCGAACTCCGCGACCTCGGCCGCTGCGAGGGACGTTGCGCCCACCATGTGGGGGGTGCTCAACGATGGCACCTTCCACACCACCTCGCTCGGTACACCCAATGGTTCGCGGCTGGTGCTCAACACCCTGACATGCGGCACCAGCCGCAGAACTGTCGCCACGACGTCGGCCGCGGCAACGATCACGTGCTCGGCGTTGTCGAGCACGAGCAGTGTCGGACCTCGACCCGTCAGCATCCTGACCACCGCGTCGACACCGGCCTCCCCCGGCGAATCGTTCACGTCGAGCACATCGACGATCGCTTCGACCACGTCGTCTCCACCGGCACAAGCGGCCAGCTCGACCCAGGCGACGCCGCCCACCAACTCCGTGACGGCGCCCACCGCCAGCTCGTACGCCAGTCGTGTCTTGCCGCAACCACCGGCTCCGGTGAGCGTGACGGCGCGCTCGTCGGCGAGCAACCCGGTGAGCTCGGCCAGCTCGGGCTCGCGCCCGATGAGGGGCGTCAGGGGCGCCGGCGGAACATGTCGGTAGGTCACGAGCCGCTCGCTACCGACGAGTAGCCGCCGAACGGGAAGAGCGAGCGAATCCATCCGATGCATCATTCTCCCGCACGGAGCGAGGAACATCGACCAAGTGGTTGATCTGCATCACGTCATCGGCACATCGTTCGTCCCACCCTGGTCCCGATAGATCGCCCGTATGCGCCCGGCGAGGCCCGTGAGCAGCCTCCGCGCCATCACTGGGCACTGCTCGATGATCTCGTCGAACTCCCTGGCACTGCACACCAGGGCCACCAGGTCCGTCTCGGCGACCACGTTCGCCGTCCGCTCCTCCCGATCCAGGAGGGCGATCTCGCCGAAGAAGTCGCCGACGCCCAGCCGCGCGACGACCCGCTGGCCGATCGACACGACTGCGATGCCGTCGACGATCACGCCGAACTCGCGCCCGGTCTGCCCCTGGCGCACGAGAGCGGCGCCCGCGATGGCATGGTGCTCGAGGCACCTGCGGCTGATGAAGTCCAGTTCCGCTGGTGGGCACTTGGCGAACGGAGCGAGCCGGCGGACCCGCTCGAGCGCAGGGTTGACCGTTCTCATGCCCGCGTCAGCTCCCGAACGCTGACCTGTTCGTCGCCGCGCTCGCGATGCATGTCCAACACCCGATCGGCGAAGGGCAGCAGCCGGTCGTCGTGAGTTGCCACCACCAGGCTCCGGCCCTCGTCGGCCAGCGATCGCAGCAGCTGCAGCACTCCTGCCACCTGGATGTGATCGAGATGGGCAGTGGGTTCATCGGCCAGCAGCAGCGGCGCATCGGTCGCGAGAGCTCGAGCGATGGCGACCCGCTGCTGCTGACCGCCGCTCAGCTGCGCAGGGCGGCGGCGGAAGTGGTTCGCCAGCCCAACGCGCTCGAGCAGCTCCTTGGCGTGCGCCCTGGCTGCGCGCGCCGAGATGCCTGCGGATCGTTGTGGCACCATCACGTTCTCGACCAGGTCGAGGCTGGCGACGAGGTTGAACGCCTGGAAGACGATGCCGACCTGGTGACGCCGGTACTCGGTGAGCGCCGGACCGGTGAGCCCGGCGACCTCCGTGGAGCCCAGCAGGATCGATCCGCTGGTCGGCGGCAGCAAACCCCCCAGGCACGACAAGAGCGTGGTCTTCCCACAGCCGGACGGGCCGTGCAAGAGCGTGAGGGTGCCGGGCCTCGCGGCGAACGACAGCCCGTCGATCGGTCTCGAGGTGTAGAGGCCCGTGGTGTATTCGACGACCAGATCGCGGACGACGAGTGAAGTGGTGAGAGGCGACATCAGGCTGCTCCGAAGGCAAGGGCGGGTGGGACGACGACGGCCCGGTGCATGCCACCGAGCGCTCCGATCATGGACACGACGAGCGCGACGGCCGGCAGCAAGAGGTAGACAGCGGGCGACAACTCGACCGGCAGAGGGAAGACCGGTGCCAGGAGCGTCGCCAGGCCCGCAGCGACGGCGGCCGCCAGCAAGGCGACCACGACTGCCTGTGCGGCAAGACCGACGGCGATCGAACCGGCGCCGGTGCCCACGGCCTTGAACACCGCCATGTCACGGGTTCGTTCGAGAGCGTTCAGGTAGAGCACCGAGCCGACGACCAGTGCGGCCACCAACCACAGCAACGTCCTGACCAGCGCGATCGTGCTGCTGGCCGACTTGAGGGGTTCCATCGCATCGGCGATCGCTCCGCTCGGGCTCATCGACTTCATGCCGGCAGGCACCTCTTCCAGCTCACCACGCACCAGCACCGCGGACGACAGCTGCGCTCCCTCCAGACCGAGGGCGCGGGCTTCGTCGATCGAGACGTAGACGGCCGGCGTCGCCGCGAACAACGACGACCTGACGGTGCCGGCCACGACGAACGGCTGCCCGGCCACCTTGATGGTGCTGCCGACCTCGACACCCAGGCGGTTGTCCACCACGGCCTGACCTGGCGCAGACAGCGCAGCGCCTTCGGTCGGGCGGGGTGCACCCAGCCGGCCGGGCTGCACTCCGATCAGGATCGAGAACAGTGGGTCGCCGGTCGTGATCAGTGCCTGGCGGCTGATCAGGATCGGTTCCGCCTCGTCGACGCCGTTGATCGACCGCACTGCATCGATCGCGGCGGCATCGAGCAGGCTGGGCGTGGTGAACGGGCCGGCAGCTGCGGACGACACCACCCAGGCGTCGGCGCCGGCAAGTTCGACCGTTCGCTGGGCCTCGTTGTGGAAGCTGGCGGTCAGACCGCTCATGATCATGCCGAGCGCCAGCACCAAGCCGGCGCCGACGATCGCGACGAAGAACCTTCGTCGCCGTGCTTGCAGGTCCCGCAGAGCGGCTCTGATCATCATGGTCGTTCCTCCATCGAGCTGTTCGACAGGGGCACTGTGCGCGGAGCGCGCGCCGAGCCGCTGTCGGGTCGCCGACAGCGGCCGAACTCGCGAACGACCCCTGGCCGCCAGTGGTCGCGTCAGTCGCTCGCGCTCCCACCGAGGGCCATGCGGGCATCGACCATGTTCGCGACTTCAGCGACCTTGGCATCGCCAGTGCGTTCGGCGAGCGAGTGAAGGTTGACGCTCAACGCCTCCAGCGACATCAGCCCATCCCAACCCCCCACGGCCACGCCCTTGCCGGCGAGGCTCTCGGCGAATGCCGCGACGTAGACATCCTGCTGAAGGCGCAGCGAGGCATCGGAGATGATGGTGTGCACATCGGCGATGCCCAGTTCGGCAGCCAGCTCGCTCGGCGCTCGGGTCTCGGGGTGCTGCCAGCGAATCGTCGCCCGCGCCAGCCAGTCGCCGTCACCTCCACCGGCACCTTCCTGCATCGAGACTTCATAGAGAGCGGTCACGGTGTGCCCGGCGCCCACTTCACCACCGTCGACTGCATCGTTGCGGAAGTCTGCATCTGCAACGGCCCGGTTCTCGAACCCCACCAGCCGGTAGCTGCGCACCGTTGCCGGGTTGAACTCCACCTGCACCTTCGCGTCACGGGCAATCGTCTGCAGCGTGCCGGTCAGGTCCTGCGAGAACAGCCGAACGGCCTCACGTTCGCCGTCGACGTATGCGTAGAAGCCGTCACCCTGGTCGGCAAGCTGCTCCATCAGGGTGTCGTTGTACTCGCCCATCCCGAAACCGACGGTGACGAGATCGATGCCGTGCTGCACGCCGTCATCGATCACGGAGAGGATCTCCTCCGGCCCGGTGGCGCCCACGTTGGCCACGCCGTCGGACAGCAGCACGACCCGGTTGATCCGCTCGCGGTCGAGGGTCCTCTGCGCTTCCTCGTAGCCCAAGCGCAGCCCGGCCTCCACCGAGGTGGAACCTTCCGGCTGCAGGCTCTGGATCGCGACGTCGATCGCGCTGCGGTCGGACACCGACGTCGGAGGGAGCAGAGCCCGTGTGCTGTCGGAGTACACCACGATGCCAACTTGATCGGTCGGGCGCAACGACTCGACGAGTTCGTGCAGCGCAGGGCGGATCGCATCGAGCTTGCCCGGATCCGCCATCGAGCCGCTGATGTCGATCACGAAGGTGAGGTTCGCATCCTTGCGGTCTGCGTCGTCGACGGCGAGTCCCTGGATGCCAACGCGCACGACTCGGCTGCCCGCCGGTAGGAACGGGGCGGACGCACCATCGATCGTCACCGCAAAGGGGCCGTCGGCAGGCTGGTCGTAGTCCTGCTCGAACGCGTTCACGAACTCCTCCGTCCGAACCGTCTGGGGATCAGGGATCACGCCTGCGTCGAGCGAGCCGCGAGCAAGCGTGTACGAGCCCGTGTCCACGTCCATCGCAAAGGTCGACAGCGCGTCGGTTGACGTGTCGGTGACCGGGTTGAATGCCGTCGGGACGCGCGCCGGGATCGTTCCCTCTGCGGCGTAGGTCTCGGTCGACGCCGCCATGTCCCCCGCTGCCGTCGTGACCGGCGCCTGCGGTGCAGGGATGCCGGCGGCTTCGCCAGCTGTGTTCGCCACCTGCGGCGAGCTTCGGTCACTCGGGCTGGACTCCTCGTCGTCGCCGCCGCAGGCGACGCCCAGAAGTGCGAGCGCGGCACAGCACGTCATCGTTCGGTACAACATGATCGATCCTCCCCAGGACTCTCATAGGGCTTGCTCGGTTGTCGCTTCACATCAAACACATCGACGACCGTTCACGCCGTCGCTGCCTTCGACGTTCGCTGTGCCCCAACGGTTCCCACCGAATCGTCGCCATCTCGAAGCGCCCAACCCACGCCACAACCCGCCGCGCCCCACCAGACGGACAGCCACCACCATTCACATGCGCACGTGTCGCGGGCCTGATCGGATCACACCGAGGTCGGACCGCGACACGTGCGATCGTGCACGAGGTCGGAGGGCGACACGCGTGGACCCCGGGAAGGGGTCGCTCGCGCCGTACGCTGACGGCATGACCGAGCCCGTAGTCGTGACCGCACTCGACCACCTGGTGCTCAAGTGCGCAAACGTGGAGACGACCCTGGCCTGGTACCTCGAGGTGCTCGGGCTGGAGCCGGTGCGGGTGCAGGAGTGGCGCCGCGGCGAGGTGCCCTTCCCCTCGGTGCGAGTCGACCCAGGCACGATCATCGACCTGATCGCCAGCGACCCTGTCGACGACGGCACCGAAGGGGTCGCCGATGGGCGGCTCGACCACTTCTGCCTCGTCATCGACCGGCTCGATCTGACCGACCTCGCCGCCTCCGGACGGTTCGATGTGGTGGAGGGGCCGGCAACCCGCTACGGCGCCCGCGGCAACGGCACCTCTCTGTACGTGCGCGATCCTGACGGCGCGGTGGTGGAGCTGCGCCACTACTGAGCCGTCCCGACGCCACGGGTACTCTTCGGCCATGCAGGTGCACGGGCCGGAACGGTTGGCAGGACAAGGACTCGACCCGGAGCAGGAGGACTCGGGCAACCGTGCGATCCACGCTCTGCTCGGCGACGAGGGCGTCGGTGCGCAGGTCGATCTCGTGCTCACCTGGCGTGCGGGCGACGGTGGCGTCGATGGCGCTTACGAGGTCTGGTCCAGCCGTGGACTGGTTCGTTTCCGGCGCCTGATCGACGACCGTGGCGCGCTGCACTTCGAGGTCGTCGAGGTGGTGGGCGACAACCCCCTCGGCAATCAGGACCCGCTGGCACTCACGACCGTCGCTGCGGAACGCGAAGCCGCCGCCGCGGGCGGGTTCGACGCCGACGACGCTGCTCGACGCTTCATTGCACCCGAGCAGCAGAGCTATCCGTTCGGGTACGAACGCGTCGCCCAGCTGTTCGATTCGCCGAACGCCCCAGACCTCGCCGTCTCACCTCGCGACTGGTGTTCCGGCTCGTCGCCGGGCACCCACGGAGCGCTCCACGTCCGCCAGGCACGGGCGCCGCTGTGGTTCAGCGGGCCCAGCGTGGTGGTGGGCCGTCACGAGATGGCGGCGCGGTCGATCGACATCGCCCCCACCTGCCTGGCAGCTCTGCAGTTTCCCTTCGTCGACGGGGCCGACGCCACCGGCCGCACCAGCAGCGAGCGCGGCGTCGAACCGGACGTGCGCCTCGCCCGCCAGGACGGCCGGGTTCTGCACGAGCTGCTCGATCCGTCCGGCCCGGCACCGACACGGGTGTACGTGCTGCTCATGGACGGGATGCACCAGACGGAGCTGGAGGACCGACTGGCCCGCGACCCCGCTGCTGTGCCCAACCTGCGCCGGCTGCACGCGCGAGCGGCGGTGCTCGCCGGTGGATCGATCGTCAACTTCCCGTCGATCACCTGGCCCAGCCACACCTCCATCGGAACCGGCACCTGGGGCGGTCATCACGATGTCGTCAATCCGACGTACTACGTGCGCGAGGTCCGTCAGACCGTGTCACCTCAGGGCCTCTCCATGGGCACGGAGACGTACGCGAACGCCGGCGTCGAGAGCCTCTACGAAGCATTCCACCGGGTGCACCCCGACTGCCTGACTGCAGCAATCCATGCGCCATTCGGTCGGTCGGCGAAGCACGCCTTCCTCGAAGGTCGGAATCTGTGCGACCGGGCGCGGGTGAAGGCGCTCACCGCCGAGCTGGCAGTCGACATGAACCCACGCTGGCCGGGCGAGCATGCAGCAGTGGCGAGCGAGTCTCTGCTCGATACCCGAGGCATGGCCCAGGTGGTCGAGCTCTTCACGCGCAGCGACCTGCCCGCGGCCCGCTTCGTGTATCACGAGCTGGCAGTCACCGACGGGGCCGGGCACGAGTACGGACCGCACAGCGAGGGCCTTCGCGACGCGCTCGACGAGACCGACCGACGGATCGGACGGGTGCTCTCGCTGCTCGACGAGCGAGGCCTGTTCGACGAGACCCTGTTCGTGGTGTCGGCCGACCACGGCATGGCGCCACAAGATGTCGACCTGCGCGCCAACCCCGCGGCCCACGTGCTGGATGTCGGGCTGGCCGCGGTGGTGGCCGAGCCGATGATCTGGCTGCTGGATGCGGCAGTCGTGGCCGAGCGCGCCTCCGACGGCCGCACCGGCCGGGTGATCGTCGCCGAGAACGATGCCGACCACACCGGTGACCGGCCGCCCTTGGAAGGCGCCGAGGTGATCGTGGAGGCGCATGCGGAGGGTCACGCACGTCGGGTGATCGCGCAGGGCACCACCGACAGGAACGGCCGGTTCGGCTTCGCGACACCCAGCGACATCGCCAGCGAGCACATCGCCATCAGCGTCCGGGCCGCAGGGCGCAACTCACGACACCTGCTGCTCGACGGAACACGACTGTCGTTCGACGTGCGTTCGGCGTTGTACGGCCCTGTCGCGTAGTTCCGCGCCCGGCGGGCGCAACGACCTGAACCTCAGAGCATCACTTCGATCAGACGTGGGCCGCGCTGGGCCATCGCCGAGGAGAACGCCGCACCGAACTCCGCAAGGGTGTCGACCCTCACGGCCTCCACACCCATGCCGTTGGCCAGCTGCACCCAGTTGAGCTCCGGGTTCCCCAGGTCGAACATCGCCTTCGCGTTGGCGCCGGCCTCGGCCACGCCCACCCTGGCCAACTCGATGTTGAGGATCGCGTAGCTGCGGTTGGCGAAGACCACCGTGGTCACGTCGAGTCGTTCGCGAGCCTGCGTCCACAGAGCCTGCAGCGTGTACATCGCGCCGCCGTCGCCGTGCAGGCACACCACCTTGCGCTCGGGGCACGCCACGGCTGCCCCGGTTGCCACCGGCAAGCCCTGGCCGATGGAGCCGCCCATCAGCGACAGCACATCGTGCGGCGCAGCCGTCAGCAGCGCCAATTGCGATCCGATCGAGGAGGTCGCCGCCTCGTCGGAGACGATCGCACCCTCCGGCAGGTGTGCCGCCACGATGCGGCCGACGCCGAACTGATCGAGGCGACCTGCCGTGTCGCCGTTCACGGCGAAGTCGGCCACCACTGCCTTCCCGGCGCCGGCACCCACTTCGTCCACCAAGGCGTCGAGGGCCGCCGGCCCGTCCTCGTGGAGGTGCGCCAGCACCATGATCTCGGAACCCTCGGGCATCCCCCAGCTGGGCTTGTCCGGGTAGGCGAAGAAGGCGACGGGCGGCTTGGCGTTGACCAGCACGAGCTGCTCGACCTCGGCCAGCGTCTGCACGATCTGTTCGGCGAAGTAGGGGATGCGTTCGATCGGCACACGACCTGCGCCGCGAGCGAGGCGAGGCGTGAAGGTGTCGCACAACAGCCGGGCGCCGGTGGCCGCCGCGACGCGCCCCGCCGCCGCCAGGGCCGCCTCGGTCAGCGTCGCACCACCCAGCAACAAGGCTGTGCGCTTGCCGTTGCGCAACGCCGCCACCACCGAGGCAATGGCGTCCCCGCCGACCGTGGTCGGGCGTTGGTGAGGCAGCGGCGGCGCCGATCGCTCCGCCGGGAGCCAGGCAGCGTCAGCCGGAAGGATCAGCGTCGCCACCTGGTGCGGTGCACCCATGGCCGCCTGCACGGCTCGCGCCGCGTCCGCGGCTGCAGTGCGGGCGCTGGTGGTGACGTGAACCCACCCCGACACCGGGCGGGCGATGCCGACGATGTCTGCGGTGAGCGGGGCGTCGTACTGGAGGTGATACGTGGCGTGGTCACCGACGATGTTGACCACGGGCGTGCCGGCACGCTTGGCGTTGTGCAGGTTGGCCAGACCGTTGCCGAGCCCCGGGCCGAGGTGCAGCAACGTGGCGGCGGGCTTGCCGGCCATCCGGCCGTAGCCGTCGGCCATGCCGGTGACCACGCCCTCGAACAAGCCGAGCACGGCTCGCATGCCCACCACCTCGTCGAGGGCAGCGACGAAGTGCATCTCGGACGTGCCCGGGTTCGCGAAGCACACCTCCACGCCCGAGTCGATGAGGGTTCGGACCACGCTCTGTGCACCGTTCATGCGCGGATCCTACGAGTTACTGTCGTCCCGTGAACGATCGTCAGTCTGCCGCCGACATCGACCTGCACGAGGTGGAATCCGCAGTCGCCGCGGCCATCAAGGATCGCAACAACGACAGTCTGCGACTGCTCGGCCACGGCGAGATCAGCATCGTCATCGCCTGGCCGACGGCACAGCCACAGGTCGCACTCAAGCGCGTGCCGCCGTTTCGCGACGCCAGCGCGGCACAGCGCTACGCGGAGGTGTGCGAGCAGTTCTTCGGCACGCTGACGGCTGCCGGCGTCGGTGTGTGGCCGACGACCCTGCACCCCCTGCAGCGCTCGGATGGCAAAACCGTGGTGTACCACCGCCAGCCGATCGCCGACATGTCGCAGCTGGGCAGCAACGTCCTGCGCGCCGCCGCGCCGGCCGACGGTCATCCCCTCATCGACGCGATCGTCGATGCCGCGGCACGCGTGTGCACGCCCACCACCGGGTTCGACTGCCAGATGGCCAACTGGCTGTGGGACGGCACCACCGCGACGCAGATCGACTTCACCTCACCGTTCGTCCTCACCGACGACCGCAAGGAGCTCGTCTACGACAGCAACGCGTTCCTGCAGGAGTACCCGTGGGCGCTGCGTGCCTACTTGAAGAAGGAGCTCACCGGCCTGATGCACCGCTTCACGACTGTCGAGGGCGCGCTGGGCGACATGGTGGCCAACATGCTCAAGGAGGGCCTCGACCAGTGGGTCGACCCCGCGATCGCGTCGATCAACGATCGCCTCGGAGTGGAGATGCGTCGCGAGACTGCCGAGAAGATGCTGGCCGACGACGCGAAGCTACTGCCCCTCACGTTGAAGCTGAAGAAAGGTCAGCGCTGGTGGCTCGCCCGAACGGGAAGGCGCTACGAAGCGCTGCTCCCCGAGCGAACGACATACGGCAAGTAGCCCCGCTGGTCTCGCTCAGACGGCTTCGGTCGCGCGTAGGGCCTCGAGCAGCTGCGCCCGAGCGCGAGCAACGCGTGAACGCACCGTCCCGATGGGGCAGCCGATCACCTGTGCTGCCTCCTCGTAGGACAGGCCGACGATCTGGGTGAGCTGGAACGCCTCTCGCTGCTCGGGCAGCAGCTGCGTCATCAGGTGATCGACGGACTCACTCGCCGGTGCCGCGTCGCTGACGGTGTTGCGCGAGATGCGTTCGATCAGCCGGCGTTGCCGGGTGCGCCGGCGCACGTGGTCGGCGCAGACATGGCGGGCGATCGACAGCAACCACGACTGCACGGGAGCCTCGCCCCGGTACGAGCCGGCCGACCTGAGTGCGCGCAGGTACGTCTCCTGCACCAGATCTTCCTCTTCGCCCAGGGAGCCCAGTACCGAGCAGAGCCGCCACACCGTCGGCTGTGTGCGAGTCACCAGTTCGCGAACGGCTCGATCGTCGCCCTCGCGGGCGGCGTCGAACAGAGAACGAAGCGGATCGGACGATCTCACCGTGTCATCATGCCAAGCGATGACGGCGAACTCCAAGGTCACGGGAACTGAACAGGCGTGACGGGCGACTTGATGCGTATGCGATGCGAGCAGTGGCACGAAGCCATCTCGGCCCGGGCCGACGGAGAGGACCCGGGGGTCGACGACCGCCTCATCGATGCGCACCTCGCACACTGCACCGACTGCCAGGGATTCGAGCGGGCCGTCGATGGCGCTCGGGGCCGGCTCGTGGTGCAACCTGCGCCGGACATGCCCGATCTCTCACGTCGCGTCACCAAGACGAATGCTGTGCTCGACAGGGCTGGTCGGTGGAGCCTCGTGCGCGCCTTGCTGATCGTCGTTGCCATCGAGATCGTGGTGCTGGCGGTACCGGCGCTGGTACTGGGCGAGGGCGAGACGCGGGCCCACGACGCTCGGCACCTCGGCGCCTTCAGCATCGCCTACGCCGTCGCCCTCCTGGTGGTGGCCGTACGTCCCGCCCGCGCTCGCACGGTGCTGCCGGTGGCCGCCGTGCTGGCCGGGGCGTTGTTCGTCACCGCGGTGGTGGATCTTGCGGCCGGCACCGTGCCGCTGATCAACGAGGCGTCACATCTTCCCTAACTGCTCAGCGTGATCCTCGTCTGGCTGCTGGCGGTGCCGTCGCCACGACGCCCGGCGCGGTCCAGAGGTTCGGCCAGTGCCGGGCTGCGGCTGGTCGGCAACGACGAACAACGCCGCGCCGTCTGACCTCACGGCGCCTGACCGGAAGCCTGCTCAGGCGGGTGGCGCTGCCCCACCGGCGGCGGAACGCAGGACGGCTCGATCGAACGCTGCTGCCGCAGACGGCTCTGCCCGGTAGATGTTGACGCCCCCGTTCACCGAGATCGTCAGCGCATGCGACCCGTCGGCTCGGATCTGCTCCAGCCAGGGTGACGACGCAGTCCCCCATGCAATGACCGTGGAACCGTCGGCGAGGCGGCGAACGCTGCCCAGGGTGCCCGAAGCGTAGGTGGTCGGGTAGCTCCACACGAGCGAGGCCGACGAGCCTTTCACGAGGTACTCGATGGCGCGTGATGCCGACTGCGCGGCGCCGGTGCGGTTGTCGTGCAT
>JBAVTH010000567.1:0-2796 GCA_049696035.1 Ilumatobacteraceae bacterium | reverse complement strand
GCGATGCACGTCACGGTCATCGCCAAGGCCCCGGTGGCCGGTCTGGTGAAGACCAGGCTGTGCCCGCCGTGCACCGCCACGCAGGCGGCGCAGGTGGCCACTGCCGCCCTCGCCGACTCGCTGCAGGTGGCCGATCAGGTCGCTGCGCGCACCCGTTCCCGGCGCGTGTTGCTGCTCGACGGCGACCCGCAGCCATGGATGCCGGCGGAGTTCGAAGTGGTCGCCCAGCGCGGCGGAGGGCTGGAGGAGCGCCTGCGGAACGGCTTCCTCGACCTCGGCGCCGGCGTGATTATCGGGATGGAGACACCTCACGTCGGCCTCGCCCTGGTCGACGCGATCGAAGCGGCGCACCGCGGTGTGGACTCCATCGGCTTGGCCACTGATGGCGGCTATTGGATGATCGGTCTGTGCGCCGCCAGCGCCGAACGCGCACACGAGCTGTTCGATGGCGTACCGATGAGTCGCTCGCACACCGGGCTCGCCCAGCTTCGCCGGCTGCACCTGCACGGTCGCCGCGTTCGGATGTTGCCGATGGCTCGCGACCTGGACACCGCTGCCGATCTTCGTTCCGTTGCCGACTCCGGTCGGGGCGGCCGCCTGGCCCGCGTTGCCGCCGAGGTGCTCTCGGCCGTTCGCTCTGCGGCTTCCTGAGTGGGGCCGACCGGCCCCGGGTGTCGTCATGCTCAACGTATGCCGAGCGCGGCGTCGGCTCCTTCGGGCATCCCGCCGATTGCAGCGAGCAGTGCGTTCGCGGGTACCGAGAGCGGCAGGATCGTGCGAGTCAGCAGCAGGTCTGTGTCGAGGCGGCCGCCACGCACGGTGGGGCCGAAGCTGCCCCAGAACGCACCGTCGGCGGTGATGCACAGCTCACTGGGGATGTCGCGCGCAACCGCCTGCACCCCTAGTCCCAGTTCGTCGGCACGACCACGGCGCACGATGGGCCGCACGATGTGGTCTTCGGCCGGTACGCCCCAGGAGGCGACCAGCTCCTTCAACGGTTCGAGCAGCACGCTGTCCAGCGGACCGGCGGTGGTGGTCGCGATGCGAACCTGCACGCCTCGCTCGATCAGCCTCGGTACCGACTCGACCACCTTGGCGAAGTTGTCGGGACCGCGGGCCAGGTCGTTGACGTCGGGCAGATGTGAGTCGAGCGAGATCTGCAGCGCTACGTCGGGGTGGGCCAGCTTGGCGGCACGTTCGAGGCGATCGCCGGTGAACAGCGTGCCGTTGCTGAGGAGCACCAGCGGAAGGTGGCGGACCATCTCGAGCACGGCGTCGGGCAGCCAAGGCAGGAGGACCGGCTCGCCGCCGGTGATGCCCAGCGCAGTGAAGCCCAACGTCTTTGCCTGCTCGGCCACTGCAATCATCTGCTCGGCGGTCAGCTCACGTCGGTCGCTGCGCGGTGACGACTCGGTGAGGCAGTAGGAACAGGCCAGGTTGCAGTGATAGTTGGAGTACAGCCACACACGTCCCGGCAGCGTGCCGTTGCGAACGGCTTCGGCAACCGGCCCCGCCAACGTGCTGTCGGGCGCGGTCATGACAAGCCTTCGGCATCGAGGCGCTCGCGGACCTGCGCCGAGGTCGGGAGCTGGAAGCCGGTCGCGAAGCGGTTGAGGAACATCGTGGCGCCGACCGTGACGGACACCTCAACCAGCTCGTGCTCGTCCCAGTACCGGCGGGCATCGGCCCACACGTCGTCGGGGACCGGACCAGTGGCGCCGGCCAGCGCATCGATCCAGCCGATCAGGGAACGTTCGGCTACCGAGGGGAACGCCTCGTCGAGCGGCAGCTCGCCACGCAGTCCGAGAACCTCGTCACGGGTCAGGCCGACATCGAGGGACACGGTGGTGTGCGCGTGGATGCAGTACGTGCACCCTTGCAGCGCTGATGTGCGAAGGATCGCGAACTCCTTCACCCGCACCCCGACCGCGCCGGCGCTCAGCGCTGGGCCGACGAAGCCCAGCGCCGGGCCGAGCAGTTCGGGAACCGTGGCGAGTGCGGCGACGATCGGGCCTGGATCGCCGCCCGCGAAGTACTGCTGCGCAGACAGAGGCGCCGTAGCGGCGTCGAGGAGCTCGACTCGTGACATCTCGACATCATCGCCCGGATCCGTACCCAGGTGCGCCGTTGTGGCCCGGAGTTTCGCAAATGTTTCGTGGGCGCAGGCACGCGCCCATGGGTACTCTCCTCTCGTGACCAGCCAACGCGACCATTGGGAATCGGTGTGGACGGAGAAGTCGTTCGACGAGGTCAGCTGGCACCAGACCGACGTCCGGGTTTGAAGTGCGTTGGTGCGCCGCGTGTCGGCGCCCACGAACAGAGTGGCCGTCATAGGGGCAGGTGCGTCGGCGTTGGTGCTCGACCTGGTGAGGCACGGGTATCGGTCGATCGACGCAGTCGATCTCTCGGCGGCAGCGCTGGCGCAGCTGAGGGGCCGTCTCGGCGATGCTGCCGCCTCAGTTCGCTTCGTCCACGCCGACGTCCGACAGGTCGTGTTCGACGGCCCCATCGAGGTGTGGCATGACCGGGCCACGTTCCACTTCCTCACCGCAGCCGCTGATCGTGCCGCCTACGTCGCGGGCGTCGAGGCGGCGGTGGTGGCGGGTGGTCACTTGGTGGTGGCGACGTTCGCCGAGGATGGGCCACAGCAGTGCAGCGGCCTTCCGGTTGCCCGCTACTCCGAGCCGGCGTTGGCGGCACAGTTCGTGGCGCAGTTCGACCTGGTCGACTCATTCATGGTCGATCACGTCACCCCGTGGGGTGCCCACCAGCCCTTCACCTATGCCGTGCTCCGCC
>JBAVTH010000566.1:0-9279 GCA_049696035.1 Ilumatobacteraceae bacterium | reverse complement strand
TCGTCGCGGCGCGCTCGTTGCTTCCCCGCGTGGGCGGCCATCCGCACCCTGGGCCGCCAGGGCATCGGCGACATGGTCGAGCGGTGCTGCGATCTGGCGGCCGAGTTCGCCGCACTGCTTGCCCAGCACCCCGAGGTGGAGGTGCTCAACGACGTGGTCATCAACCAGGTGATGGTGCGCGTGGGCGACTCCGACGAGCGTACGCGGGCGATGATCGCCGCCGTGCAGGCCGACGGCACCTGCTGGGCCGGGCCGACCACGTGGCAGGGCAAGGTGGCGATGCGCATCTCGGTCTCGAACTGGTCCACCACCGCGCCCGACATCGAGCGCTCGGCCGCGGCGATCCTCGCCTGCATCGCCTAGCTCGAGCGGCGCCTGGGTGATGCGCGCCGGTGCGAGTTCGCGCATCAGCAGGCAGAGACGACCACCGACGTGGTGCTGGTCGAGCTGTTGCCGCGAGTGTCGCGAGCGGTGACCGTGAGCGACCTGGTGCCGGCGCTGCTGAAGCTGCCCACCTGGCCGGTGAACACACGCCCGGTGCCGTCAGCGGTCAGCGTGGTTCGCTGTGCCAGCAGGCCGTCCGAGCTCCACAGCACATCGACGATGGAGAGGCCCGACTCGTCGTCGACCGTGGCGACGACGCTCACCAGCGTTGCGCCGCACGACGACGAGGTGCGCACCACCGGTGGTGTGCGGGCAAGCGACGCGAACACGGGCGGGCGTTCGACTCGGGCGGCGGCGGTGACGTTGCCGCCTCCGCCCGCCGAGGTGATGGTCACCGTGGTGCCCTGGTTGCCTTCGGCCAGCGTCGCCCGGTTGACACCGACTTGGATGGTCGTCTCCTGGCCCGGTTCGAGCGAACCGGAGGCCGGTGCCACGCTGAAGGCGGCAAGTCCGACGGTCGCCGACCAGCTGGCTGCCTGCCCGCCGTCGTTGCGCAGCCGCACGCTGGAGGTGGTCGCGGTGGCCCCCAGGTCGACGCTGGTGGTGACCAGCACGATCCGTCCCGGGGCCGGTGGTGGCGCCGTAGGTGGCGGAGACGTGGGCGCGGTGGTGGCGATGGTGGTGGCCGCGACCGTGGTGCGCACGACGGTGGTGCTGGTGCGCGCCGTGACGGGCGGTGGCGTGAGGACCACCGGTGTCGTCGTCGTGACGTTGTCGGTCGTGGTGGTAGTCGGGACGGTGGTGGTCGTGGTGGTCGCGACGGTGGTCGCAGTCGTCGTCGAGGCCGCGACGACTGCGATCGTGGGGATGGTCGGCAACGGCGATGTAAGCGGTGCTTCGGCGATGACCGCACCGGTGGTTGCCACTGCCTCCACCACCCTCGGGCCCGCCGAGGGAGAGCGGCCGGCGACGGTGATCGCCACCAACGCACCTGCGACGACGATGACCGCAGCGGTGGCGGCCGCGATGACCGTGGCGCGGCGGTTCCGTCGGGGCGCGGTGGGGAAGCCGTCGTTGCGCCACACGACTCGATCCGTCGTCAGCTGCTCACCGGCCCGGACCCGACGCATGACCGTCTCGCGCAGCGCCGCCGGAGCGACCGCGGGCAGCATCGAGGCTGCGGCGGACAGGTTGTCGGGCGACACGAGCAGTGCCCGTCTCGCGGAGCATTCGTCGCAGTGCTCCACATGTCGAGTCACGCGCGAGCGGACGTCGAGGGTGAAGCGTCCGTCCCACCCGGCCAACACCGTCCTCAGCTGTTCGCAGTGCTTCGAACCGTGTCGGGCGATCAGCAGGGCACCGATCGCTTTCGCCATGCGTTCCTTGAGCCGGTTCATCGACACGTAGAGCTGCGCCGCCGGCATGCCGACCACGTCGGCGAGATCGGCGCCGTCGAGGCCGTGCTGCAGGTGCAGCGTCAGCAGCTCGCGGTCGCGTTCGTTCAGCCCGTCGGCTGCCACCCACACGAGCTCGGCCAACTCAGCGCGGGCGATGCCCTCGGTGGGTTCGGTGTGGTCGGCGGGCATGGCTGCGATCTCCTCGGTGTCGGCGTGCAGTGTCGGACGACGAGCACCGTCGATCACCCGAGTGCGGGCGATGGCGTACAGCCATGCCCGCAACCGTGTGCGGTCGCGGAGTTGGCCGAGGCGTTCGGCGGCGCGCAGGAACACGTCCTGCACGATGTCGGCAGCGTCAGCTCGGTTTCGGGCGCGGGTCAGCGCGTACGCATACATCGAGTCGGCGTAGCGGTCGTAGATCGCAGCGAGCGCGTCGTGGTCGCCACTCAACCAAGCCGTCACCAACTCGCTGTCGGTTCCGTTCGCGATCGCCACAACCCGACCTCTCTCCCATTCGTTCGTCGAGGAGGAGACGAGGCAGCCGGCCGGTTCTTGCACCCCGTGGACGAACCTTCCGAGATTTCTGCGCGTGGGGTGTTAGGTCCGCGAGCAGCCCCCGTCTCCTCGTGCATCGACAGATGGCCCTCGCGGCCACTCACCACGGGAGACAACCATGAGCACTGTACGTCAACACCCGCACCTGCGGATCTGCCGGCTGATCACCGGCCTGGCAGTGAGTGGCGCCACCATCGGCGCATGGGGCGCTGACATCGCCCGCGCCGTGCCCGCCAACACGATCATCGTCAGCAACAGAGCCGATGACGGATCGGCGACCAGCTTGCGAGGTGCGATCGACGCGATCAACGCCGACGGAGGCGACTGGACGATCCAGCTCGAGCCCGGCATCCCCTACATCGTCAACCGGCAATGTGCGGACGGCGACCTCAACGACAACCACGGTGGCGATCTGGACCTGCTCACCGATGCGAAGGTGACCTTCGCCGCGTCCTACCTCGAGCCGGCCACGATCAGCGTGGTCTGCGCCGGCGAGCGTGCCGTGGACCACCTCGGCTTGGGCACGGTCAGGTTCGAACACGTGCGGATCACGGGTGGCAACACCGCCAATGGCACCAAGGGCGACCAGAGCGGGGATCGCGACGGCAAGGCGTCGCAGGACGGCGGAGCGATCCGGTCCACTGGCCGAGTGGAGTTGGTGGACGTCGAGCTCGATCACAACCGGACCGGCAATGGGGGTTCGGGGGCTCCTCCGCTGGTTCCCGGCGCGGGCGGCAAGGGCGGCGCCGCCGGCAGAGGGGCGGCAGTTGCCGCGAAGGAGATCTTCGCCTTCGACAGCAGGGTGCACCACAACACCACGGGTTCGGGAGGCTCAGGCGGCAACGGTGCGGGCGCGAACCAGGCCGGTGGCGACGGCGGCGTCGGCGGCGTCGGCACGTTCTCCGCGACGTCCATCGAGCTCCGGCTCGTCGAGATCGCGGACAACACGCTGGGAGCCGGCGGCAAGGGTGGAGCCGGTCTCGGCGCCGGCGCACACGGGGGTCGTGGCGGGTACGGCGGGAGCGGGGGTGCGCTCTTCGCCGACGCGGTCGTCATCGATGCATCGACCATCGCCCGCAACGTCGCCGGGGTCGGTGGCAACGGCGGCAACGGCAACGGCGGCATCGGCGGCACCGGTGGCTATGGGGGCGAGGGTGGTGGCGTGTGGACGGCCAACGCCTCCATCACCCGTTCGACGATTCACGCCAACGTCGCGGCCGATGACGGTCTCAGTGGTGCCGGGGCGCTCCCTCCCGGCGGTGGAAGCTATGGGGGAGGGTTGGTGCTCACCAATGGCGGCGACGTGACGTTCTCGACCGTCACCGCCAACACGGCGTCGATCGGCGCCAATGTCGCCGGGGCGGTCACGCTGCGGGCGTCGATCACCGGCGAGGCCAAGGGCGGCCCGAGCTGCACCGGCCCCGTCGTCAACGAGGCGTACTCCGTGCACGGCGACGCGTCGTGCGGCGGAGATCCGGCGCTGACGTTCGCCGACCTTCGCCTGGCCCCGCTGGCCGACAACGGCGGGAGGACGCACACTCGGTTGCCGTTGCCCGACAGCCCAGTCGCCTCCTTGATCCCCGACGACGTGTGCCCGACGATCAGCGTCATCGCGCGCGACCAGCGTGACTACCCGCGACCCGACTTCCGCTGCGAGCCCGGCGCCGTCGAGTTGCCGCGTCCCGGCGCGTCGGTGTTCGTGCCGGTCGCGCCCGCCCGCGTGTTCGACACGCGGCAGCCGGGCCCGACGGCGGGTTCGCTGGCAGCCAACGAGACCCGCACTGTCCAGTTCGCCGGCGCGGCGGGCATCCCTGCGACGGGAGTGACGGCCGTGGCGTTCAACCTGACCCTCGTGGATGCGGCGGGCCCCGGCTTCGTCACGGTGTCGCCGTCGGGGAGTGCCCGACCGCTGGCCAGCAGCCTCAATGCGGTGCGCGCCGGGCAGACGGTGCCCAACCTGGTGATCGTGCCGTTGGGCAGCGGCGGCAAGCTCGACTTCTACGCCCAGCGCGGTGGTCATCTGGTTGCCGACGTGGTCGGGTACTACCAGCAGGCGGCAGTGGGCACCGCTGGTCGCACCATCTCGTTGGACCCCACGCGGCTGTTCGACACTCGGGCGCCGGGCCCGGTGGGAGGCAAGCTCGCCCCCGGTGGAGTGCTGACGTTCGACGTCACCGGCGTCGGTGGCGTGCCGGCATCCGGGGTCTCGGCCGTCGTCGTCAACCTCACCGGCACCGACGCCACTGCGGCGGGGTTCGTCACCTCGTTTCCCGGTGGCCAGCCTCGTCCGTTGGCCTCGACGCTCAACCTGGACGGCCCCGGCCACACAGCCGCCAACCTGACGATCGTCCCGGTTGCGGCTGACGGCACGGTGTCGTTCTACAGCGACGGCGGTGTCCATCTGGTGGCCGATGTGACCGGCTACGTGACCGACGCTTCGGCCCCGGTCAGCACGCAGGGCTTGTTCGTGCCCATTCAGCCGACCCGGATGTTCGACACCCGCCAGGGTGGCGGCGTTCCGGTTGCTGCCGGCGGATCGCTCACCGTCGACGCGCTGGTCGGCGACATCCAGCACACGGCGGAGGGGGTGATCATCAACCTCACCGCCACCCAGGCGGCCGGCCCCGGCTACGTGACCGGTTGGAAGCACGGCAAGCCGCGCCCGGTGGCGTCGAACCTCAACCTCACCGAGGTCGGCGAGACGAGGGCGAATGCGGCGCTGCTGCCGATCGGCCAAGGCCAGTTCGACCTCTTCGCCTGGAGCAGCACGCATCTGTTGGCCGATGCCTTCGGCTACCTGCTCCCGGCCCCTCTGTTCGTGATCTACGAAGTCTGATCCGTGCCGCAGCGGCCGAGGTGCGCGAGCGCCTCGGCCGTTGCCGCGCCTGCGGCGATCGGGGAACCGGTGAGCGCGACCGGGCGTTCGGCCCTGGCTGCCTCCGCCGGTTTGCGTGCATCCTGGTCGTGGAGGATTGGCGATGACGCGGGTCGGGCGAGGTTGCCGAACGCAGCTCGAGGAGGTGCTCTGATGAACTCGGCATCCGAAACGCTTCGATCGGGGTTCGCGTTCGACGCGACGCACGAGGAGCTCGGCAGCGGGACCCACCTGCGTGACCGAACGATCGACGAGTGGCTGATGCAGGGCGACCCGGCCGTGAGGTGGCAGGTGCTGCGCGATCTGCTCGGCGCGTCGCCCGACGAGGTCGCCGCCGAGCGTGCCGGGGTCGCGTCCGCGGGTTGGGGCGCGCGCCTGTTGTCGGCGCAGGACGCCGACGGGTGCTGGGCGGGCGCGTTGTACAGCCCGAAGTGGACCTCGACCACGTACACCCTGCTGCTGCTCGAACGTCTCGGCCTGGAGCGTGGTGACCCGCGCGCGCTCGCCGGGTGCCGGCGACTGTGGGACGGCGCGCGCTGGTACGGCGGCGGCCTGAACTTGGCCAAGACCGTTCGAGAACCCGAGACCCGCATCACCGGGATGCTCGTGCAGCTGGCCGCTGCCTTCGGCCACGAGGACCCTCGCCTCGACCCGACCGTCGAGTGGCTGCTGGGCCAGCAGCTCGCCGACGGTGGCTGGAACTGCGAATCCATCCGTGCCGGCTCCTCTCACGGGTCGTTCCACACCTCGATCACCGTGCTGGAAGCGCTGGACGCCTACGCGCGGTCGGGCGGCGTCGTACCGGTGGCCTCGGCGATGGACGAGGGCCGGCAGTTCTTCCTCGATCACCATCTCTACCGATCCCACCGCACGGGCGAGGTGGTCGATCTGGCGTTCACCCGGTTCCCGTTCCCGCCTCAGTGGCACTTCGACATCGTGCGCGGTCTCGAGCACTTCCGTGCTGCCGGTGCGGAGCGCGACGAACGCCTCGCTGCAGCGATCGAAGCCGTGCGTTGCGCCCGCCGGCCCGACGGCACCTGGCCGATGTACCGGACCTACCCGGGCCGGTACTGGTTCGCGTTCGAGTCCCGAGGCCCGAGCCGCTGGTCGACGCTGCGTGCCAGGCGCGTGCTGGCATGGTGGGACGAGCCGTGAGCCAGAAGGACGCGCCCCGCATTCACGTCGAGACCGTCGAGCAGTGGAGGAACTGGCTCGCGCAGCACCACCTCACCGAGACAGGCGTGTGGTTGGTGACGTGGCGCAGGGCGACAGGCCGGCCGGCTCCTCCGTACGAGCAGCAGATCCAGGAAGCCTTGCGGGTCGGCTGGGTGGACAGCACGGGGAAGCGGCTCGACGACCAGCGCGCCATGCTGTACTTCGCCCGTCGACGTCGAGGGAGCCACTGGGCCCGCACGAACAAGGTCCGCGTCGCGCGGCTGGAGGCGCAGGGGGCCATGCTGCCTGCCGGTCAGGCGGTGGTCGACCGGGCGCGGGCTGATGGCTCGTGGTGCCTGCTCGACGGCGCGGAGGATCTCATCGTCCCCGACGACTTCGCTGCCGCGCTCGACGCGGCCCCCGGCGCTCGCGAGCACTGGGCCGCCTTCCCTCCCTCGGCGCGCAAGCAGACGCTCGGCTGGATCGCGATGGCCAAACGGCCGGCGACGCGCGCCGCGCGGATCGAGAAGGCTGCCCGCTTGGCGTCGTGCGGTCAACGGGTGCAGTAGTCGCGGGCGTGGTGGTGGGCGCCCGCGCGGTCAGTGCAGTGCCGCCGCCGGTTCCGCTCGCGTGCCGCTGGGCTGCGTGGGTCGGTAGAGCACGTTGAACGCCAGGCCGGCGAGCCCGATCAGGATGGCCGAGACCACGATGGGCGTGTTGGCGGTGAGGCTGCCGGTGATGTAGCCGACGAGGGCCGAGGCGGGCACCTGCGCGAGGCTCGAGACGCTGGAGTAGATGCCCATGGCTTCGCCCTGCCGGCCGGGTTCGGCGGAGCGGCTGATCAGTGCGCCGAGGTTCGCCTGCGACAACCCGTTGAAGAGCGCGAAGAACGGGATCACCATGTACAGCGGGGTGCTGGTGTTGGCCGCGAAGTAGACCGCCATCACGGCCGCCTGGGCGAACAGCGAGAAGCGCAGCACCTTGTGGTCGGCCATCCGTTTGGAGACCAGCCCGACGACGAGGCCCTGCATGATGGCGATGAACAGCCCGACGATCGCGAAGAAGTCGCCGGTCTTCGACTGGCTGAAGCCGAACTTGTTCTTCAGGTACACGCCGAAGAAGGTGGTGAAGAAGGTGAAGCCGCCGCCCCACAGCAGGCCCACCAGCAAGGGCGCGCGCAGCCGCGGAGACCTGAACCCGTTGATCACGTTGCGCACCGACTGCAGGGGCGCGATGACGCGATGCGGATCCTTGTGGCGGATCGTCTCGGGGAAGGCGAAGGTGACCAGCGCGCAGTTCAGGGTGGCCAGGCCGGCAGCGAACCAGAACGGGGTGGTCGCCCCGAACCAGCCGGGGGTGTGGAACAGGCCGTAGAAGCTGGTGTCGGGGGCACTGAGGCGGCCGCCCAGGTACGGACCGATGATGAAGCCGAGGCCGAACGCGGCGCCGAGCATGCCGAAGTTCTTGGCCCGGTTCTTGTCGGTGGAGATGTCGCCGATGGCGGCCTGGGCGACGGCGAGGTTGCCGCCGGTGAGGCCGTCGATGCCGCGGCCGAGGAACAGCAGCGGGATGTTCTTGGTGAGGATGCCGATGGCGAAGATCACGTAGCCGGCCGCGGTGCCGCCGATGGAGAGGGCGAGCACTGGCCGGCGCCCGTAGCGGTCGGAGAGCTGGCCCAGGATGGGAGCGGCGAGGAAGATGCAGAACGGGTAGATGGCCTGCAGCCAGCCGAGCATGATGAGACCGGTGCTGAACGACCAGTCGGTGGGTGTGACGCGGAAGCGTGCGGTCGGGTTGGGGTCGATCAGCAGCGGGAAGACCGGGATCAGGATCGAGAACCCGATCAGGTCGATGAAGACCGTCGAGAAGATGGCGAACAGCGGGTTACGTTTCGATGCGTTCGCCATGCTCTCCGACACGATCGGTCAGGGTACCCGCGAGGAGGTCGTCGAGCGTTCGAGGCGCAGGTGGACGACGGCCGAGGTCGCCGTGTGTTCGACGCAGGTGTACCCCGGCGGCGGAGAGGTGTCGGGGAAGACTCGTTCGCCGCCGCCGATCAGCATGGGCACGAGCACGACGTGCATCTCGTCGACGAGGCCGGCGGCCAGGTACTGGCGGACGGTGGTGGCGCCGCCCATCAGCCGTACGTCCTTGCCGTCCGCCGAGGCGAAGGCTCGCTCGAGGGCCTGATCGATGCCTTCGGTGACGAAGTGGAAGGTGGTGCCGCCTTCCATCGGGATCGACTCGCGCGGATGGTGGGTGAGCACGAACGACGGTGCGTGGTAGGGCGGGTTCGGGCCCCACCAACCGGTCCACCCGTCGTCGGTCCACGGGCCGCGCGAGGTGGTGAACATGTTGCGGCCGAGGATGACCGCGCCGATGTTGTCGAAGCTGTGCGCCACGTACGGGTCGTCGCCGTTCACCTCGCCACCCTCCATGCCCAGCATCTGGCGGCCGCTGCGGGTGGCGAACATCCAGTCGGTGAAGCCGTCGGTGTGGTCGCCGAACGGCTGCTCCAGCCGCTGGTCGAGGCCGGCGGCGAAGCCATCGAGCGACATCATCAGGCAGTTGACGACGAGCTTCTGTTCGCTGGGCATGATCGGCTCCTTGAGGTGATGCGACTCGTCGCTGGTCGGCTGCCGTCACACTACGAGAGGCCGGCTCGATCCGTCAGCGGGCCGCTCCGACAGGGCCAACAAGGGCGCGAGAGGTACTAGCACCAATGACCACTTTCGACTGCGACCGACGGGAGCAGACACTGACGTCATCGAAACCCCCCACCCCAAGGAGCCTCTCATGTACAAGCCCGTCGTCAAGACAGCCATCGCACTCGCCGCCGTCACCGCCTTCGGTGGCCTCGCCACCTACGCCGCAGCGCAGGTGAACAACACGCCGCCGCCGCAGGTGGTCATC
>JBAVTH010000565.1:0-2092 GCA_049696035.1 Ilumatobacteraceae bacterium | reverse complement strand
GTGATGACGCTCGTCGGCCCACCCGGCGTGGGCAAGACCAGCCTCGGCGAATCCATCGCCAAGGCGATGGGCCGCAACTTCGTGCGGGTCGCGCTCGGCGGCGTGCGCGACGAGGCCGAGATCCGCGGCCACCGGCGCACCTACGTGGGCAGCCAGCCCGGCCGCATCGTGCGCGCCATCATCGAAGCCGGCAGCATGAACCCGGTCGTGCTGCTCGACGAGGTCGACAAGGTCAGCCCCGGCGGCTGGGGCGGCGATCCCACGGCCGCGCTGCTGGAGGTGCTCGACCCGGCGCAGAACCACACGTTCCGCGACCACTACCTGGAGGTGGAGCTCGACCTGTCGCAGGTGGTGTTCATCGCCACCGCCAACGTCGCCGACACCATCCCCGCACCCTTGCTCGACCGCATGGACCTCATCCGCCTCGACGGGTACACCGAGGACGAGAAGGTGTTCATCGCCCAGCGCTACCTGCTGCCACGACAGCTCACCAGGGCCGGCCTCACCGGCGATGAGGTGGTGGTGGCCGACGACGCCGTGCGCGCCACGATCAGCGGCTACACACGCGAAGCCGGCGTGCGCTCATTGGAGCGCGAGCTGGGCAAGCTCAGCCGCAAGGTCGCGGCGCAGGTGGCCACCGCCCGGCGGACGCCACCGGTGACGGTCGGCGCACCCGACATCCGCGAGTGGCTGGGCCGGCCGAAGGTCGACGACTCGATCCCCGAGCGCACCAACGTGCCGGGCATCGCCACCGGCCTCGCAGTCACCGGCAGCGGAGGCGACGTGCTGTTCATCGAGACCACCGCGTTCGAACTGGCCCAGGACGGCGAGCCGACCCTCACCCTCACCGGCCAGTTGGGCGACGTGATGAAGGAGAGCGCCCACATCGCACTGTCCTACGTGCGCTCGCATGCAGCCGAGCTGGGTGTCGATCCGGCGACGATGGCCAAGCGCGTGCACGTGCACGTCCCCGCCGGTGCGGTGCCCAAGGACGGGCCGTCGGCCGGCGTCACGATGACCACCGCGCTCGTCAGCTTGCTGACCGGCAAGCTGGTCAAGCCCAACCTGGGCATGACCGGCGAGATCACCCTGCAGGGCAAGGTGCTGCCGATCGGCGGCGTCAAGCAGAAGGTGCTGGCCGCGCACCGCGCCGGGCTCACCGAGGTCGTGCTGCCCAAGCGCAACGGCCCGGACCTCGAGGACGTGCCGCAGAAGGTGCGCGAGCAGATGACGTTCCACCTGGCCGACACCTACGCCGACGTGCTCGCCGCCGCCTTCGCCTGAGCGGCAGCGCCCTGGGTGTCGGAAATCCGACAGCGGCCGCGATCCGTCGCTGTCACACTGTCGCGATGCACCGTGCCTTCGCTCAAGTCGACGTCTTCACCGCCGTGCCCTATCGGGGCAACCCGTTGGCGGTGGTGATGGACGGCAGCGGCCTCAGCACGGACGAGATGCAGCGGTTCGCGGCCTGGACGAACCTCTCCGAGACCACCTTCCTGCTGCCGCCCACCGACCCTGCGGCCGACTACCAGGTGCGCATCTTCACGACCATCCGCGAGCTGCCCTTCGCCGGCCATCCCACCCTCGGCTCGTGCCACGCCTGGCTCGAGCACGGTGGTGTGCCCCGCCACGACGACCGGATCGTGCAGGAGTGCGGGGTCGGCCTGGTGGACGTGCGCCGCGGCGACGACGGCCGGCTCGCGTTCGCCGCACCGCCGATGCTGCGCAGCGGTGACCTCGACGACGCCACGGTCACGGAGGCGGCTGCGGCCTTGGGCATCGAGCGCAGCGCGATCGTCGACTCGGCATGGATCGACAACGGGCCGGGGTGGTTGGGTGTGCTGCTGTCGTCGGCGGAGGAGGTGCTGGCGATCCAGGCCGGCAACACCCCGTTGAAGATCGGGGTGGCCGGCCCGCACTCGGCCGGCTCGCAGTTCGCCTACGAAGTGCGCGCGTTCTTCCCCGGCGTCGGCGCCACCTTCGAAGACCCGGTCACCGGCAGCCTCAACGCCTCGATGGCCCAGTGGTTGATCGGCAACGGCCGCTTCGCCGCGCCGTACGTCGTCAGCCAGGGCGCGGCGTTGGACCGTGC
>JBAVTH010000564.1:0-9086 GCA_049696035.1 Ilumatobacteraceae bacterium | reverse complement strand
GCCCACTCAGTCGCCGGCCGGCCCGTCGCCCAGCGCAGCTGCGACGGCTGCGGCAGCGGTGGTGTTGCCGATGCCCATCTCGCCGATCACCAGCAGGTCGGCATCGAGCGCGTCGACCGCTTCGCGGCCGGCGGCGACGCACTGCTCGAAGCGCTCGGCGCTGAGCGCGGCCTCCACCCGGATGTCGCCGGTGGGTCGACCGACTCCCACGTCGACCGCAGCGACCGTGGCGCCCACGACCGAGGCGAACGCCGTGACCGTGCTCTGGTGCGACCGGAAGGCGGCCAGCATCGCCCCCGTCACCTCGATCGGATACTTGCTGACGCCGGCGGCGGCGACCCCGTGGTCGGCGGCGAAGATCAGCGCGGCCGGCCTGGTGACCGACGGTGTGGGCGTGCCCTGCCACTCGGCCACCCAGGCGGCCAGCTCGTCGAGCCGAGCCAATGCCCCGGCAGGGCGCAGGATGTCGGCGGCGCGAGCTCGCACGGCATCTCCTGCCGCAGCGTCTGCACCCGGCAGCGAGGTGAGCGAGTCGTGCAGCCAGCTCACCGCAGCAGCTCCCACGGGTTCTCCAGGCGAAGCGCGCGACCCGCTACCAGCAGCAACGCACGGTCGGCGGTGGCGGCCACGAGCTGGTTGAGGCGCCCGAGCTCGTCGCGGTACTCGCGGCCCATCGGCGTCTCCGGGTGCACACTCATGCCCACCTCGTTGCTGACCACCACAGTGGGTCCGCTGCCCAGGCGACCGCGGTCGCGCAACGCCGCGATCGCGTCATCGAACGCCTGCGCCCGCCGTGGTCGGTCGATGACATGAACGAAGAGGTTGGCCAGCCAGACGGTGAGGCAGTCGACGATCAGGAACGCTTCCGGCGGCGCGGCAGCGATGGCCGCGGCCAGGTCGAGTGGCACCTCGGCGGTGGCCCAGCCCGTGGGCCGCTCGGCGCGGTGCCGGGCGATTCGCTCGCGAAGGTCGTCGTCGAATGCCTCGGCGGTGGCGATGAAGTGCACCGGTCCGCCGTGGTGCTCACCCATCTGCACCGCGAGCGTGCTCTTGCCGCTGCGGGCGCCGCCGACAAGAAAGGTGAGCATCGGCCGGCCGCTTCAGTAGTCGATGCCGCGCTTGGCGGTGATGCCGGCGGCGTAGGCGTGCTTGATCTCGCGCATCTCGGTGACCGTGTCGGCGACGTCGATGATCGCCTGCGGAGCGTCGCGGCCGGTGATCACCAGTGAGACGTGCGGCGGGCGACCGGTGATGGCGGCAACGACGTCCTCGGTGGCGACCCAGCCCCACGTGCACAGGTAGGTGAGCTCGTCGAGGATCACCAGCTGGTGCTCGCCGGCGGCGATGATGTCGGCGGCCTGTGCCCACGCGGCCCGAGCGAGCGCGATGTCGGCCGACTGGTCGGCGGAGTCCCACGTGAACCCACCACCGAGCGCGTGCCATGTGACACCCAGCTGGCGGCCGATCTTCTCCTCGCCCACCTTCCAGTCGCTGCCCTTGATGAACTGCACCACGGCGACGTGCCAGTCGCGGGCGAGGGCGCGGATCATCACGCCGAAGGCCGCCGAGCTCTTGCCCTTGCCATTGCCCGTGTTCACCAAGACCAGCGACTCGGCGCGACGCAGGCCGTCTGGGCGGGGGTCGTCGGTGAGCGGATGCGTGGTGTCGTCGGCAGTCATGAAGGTTGGGAGCATAGGCACACGTGCGCTATGGTCGCACCGTCCTGCCGAACCAACGGCAGGATGCACGGTGTTCAGCGAAGCCCGGTGAGATCCCGGCACTGTCCCGCAACGGTGGTTCATGCCCTTCCCAGGAAGGCGTACGACGAGTCCGGTCGCCTGAAGCCGAGCGCGCAACTCACCCTCGAGGCAAGGGCGGTTCGCGGTGGCCAACTGGTCGCCGGTTCCCAGCTTGTCCTCCCGAACCGGAGGCCTTCAGTCCTCCGGAGAAACGGAGGATTGTTCCATGAAACGGTTCACTTCCATCGCCGCCCTGACGGCGATCATGCTCACCGGCGCAGCATGCGGCGACGACAGCGTCCAGTCCAACGACACTGCCGCGCCTGCCCTCGAGGCGGTCACCACCGAGCCGGTGGCGGATGCGCCGACGGCGATCATCAGCCTGTCGCCAACGCACACCGAGATGCTGTTCGCGATCGGCGCCGCCGATCAGGTGATCGCCGTCGACGACCAGTCGAACTTTCCCGCAGCAGCGTTGGACAAGCCCCATGACCTGTCCGGCTTCGAGCCCAACGTGGAGGCGATCGCGGCGCTGCAGCCCGACCTCGTGATCATCGCCGACGACACCAAGGACCTCACCGGCCAGCTGGGCAGCCTGGGCATCGAGGTGTGGGTGGGCCCGGCGCCTGCCAGCTTCGACGACGTGTACGCCCAGATCGAGCAGCTCGGTGTTGCCACAGGGCATGTCGGTGGCGCCGCCGAGCTGGTGGGGCAGATGCAGACCGACATCGAGGCGGCGATCGCCGCGGCACCGAGGCCGGCGACCCCGCTGAGCTTCTACCACGAGCTCGACCCCACGCTGTACAGCGTCACCAGCAACACCTTCATCGGCCAGGTGTATTCGCAGTTCGGTCTGGTGAACCTGGCCGACGGGGTGGAGGAGGGCAACGACTACCCGCAGCTCAACGCCGAGTACATCGTGACGTCCAACCCCGACCTCGTGTTCCTCGCCGACGGCAAGTGCTGCGGTGAGTCCGTCGACACGGTGTCCGGTCGCCGCGGATGGGCCGCCACGAACGCGGTCACCAACGGCAACATCGTGGCGATCGACGACGACATCGCTTCGCGCTGGGGGCCACGCCTGGTCGACTTCGTCACCGCGGTGTCCGCAGCGATCGCCAAGGTGCCCGCACCGGCATGACCGACTTGGCCGACCCTCGTGGCGCCGCGCTGGCGCCCTCGGCTGCTGCCGGCCCGCGCCGCCGCTGGTGGTGGCTTCCGGTGGCCCTGGTGGTGCTCGCGGGTGCTGTTGCACTCGGTGCGATGATCGGCCCGGCCGGTGGCATCACCTCCGCCAACTGGAACATCGTGTGGAACATCCGGCTGCCCCGAGTGGCGTTGGCCGGGTTGGTGGGGGCCATGCTCTCCCTCGCCGGCGCCAGCTACCAGGGCGTGTTCCGCAACCCGCTGGTCGACCCGTACCTGCTGGGTGCGGCGGCGGGTGCCGGCCTCGGCGCCTCGCTGGTGTTCATCTACGGGCGGGTCACCACGTCCGGTTGGATCGTCGACCCGCTGCCGCTGGCTGCATTCCTCGGTGCGCTCGTGGCCGTGTTCGTGACGTACACGGTCGGTGCGTCGTTCGGTGGCAGCAGCCTGTCGCTGGTGCTGGCCGGGGTAGCGGTGGCCGCGCTGGCCACCGCCGTGCAGCAGTACCTGCTGCTGCGCCACAGCGAGGTGATCAAGGAGGTCTACTCCTGGATCAGTGGGCGGGTCAGCACAGCGACCTGGGGTGACGTGAAGCTGGTGCTGCCCTACGTGGTCGTGTGCTCCGCCGTGCTGCTGGTGCATCGTCGCCATCTCGACGTTCTGCGCGTCGGCGACGAGGAGGCCTCCACCTTGGGGTCGGAGGTGCGCCGCATCCGACTGGTGGTGGTGATCGCCGCCACCTTGGGCACGGCCGCGGTGGTCAGCGTCAGCGGCCTCATCGGGTTCGTGGGGATCATGGTGCCCCACCTGGTGCGGCTGGTGGCCGGCTCGTCGTACCGGCTGGTGCTGCCGCTGAGCATCGTGGTGGGCGCTGCCTTCCTGATCCTCGCCGACATCCCCGGCCGCGTGCTGCAAGACGGTGGCGAGACGCCGATCGGAGTGGTCACCGCCTTGGTGGGCGCCCCGATGTTCATCTTCGTGCTGCGTTCCAGGAGGGTTGCCGCGTGAGCTCGCTGGGCTTCGAATGCGTCAACGTGCGCTACGGCGCGCAGGAGGCGTTGTACGCGTTCACCGACCAGGTGCGGCCGGGGGAGTGGTTGTGCCTCATCGGCCCCAACGGCGCCGGCAAGTCGAGCGCGTTGCGCGCGGTGGCCGGCCTGGTGCCCCACCGCGGTGTGATCACGGTCGACGGTGCGCCGCTGTCGTCGCGCTCGCCGCGCCGGCGCGCCGCGTTGGTGGCCTACGTGCCGCAGGCGCCGCTGATGCCCGACGACATGACCGGCGCCGAGTACGTGCTGCTGGGCCGCAACCCGTACATCAGCTACTTCGGCAGCGAGAGCAAGCACGATCGGGCGTTGGTGGCCGATGTGCTGCAGCGGCTGGATCTCGAGCAGTTCGCCACCCGCCGGCTGGGCACGCTGAGCGGCGGCGAGCGGCAGCGGCTCGTGATCGCCCGCGCGGTGGCCCAGGAGGCGCCGATCCTGCTGCTGGACGAGCCGACGAGCGCGCTCGACATCGGCCACCAGCAGCAGGCGCTGGAGCTGGTGGACCGCCTGCGCCGCGACCACGGCCTGACCGTGGTGTCGGCGATGCACGATCTCACCCTGGCCGGGCTGTACGCCGACCGGCTGGCGTTGCTGCACCAGGGTCACGTGGTTGCCAGCGGCGACGCCGCCCACGTGCTGCGCCCCGAGACGCTCAGCGAGTTCTACGGCGTCAGCGTCAGCGTCCACCACGAGCCCGACGGCACCGTCGTGGTGGTGCCCCGTCGCAGCGCCATCACCGGCTGAGCGTCGGGTCGTGCCTGCCTGCTACGCGCAGCAGGCCGGTACCGCAAGCATGCCGACCAGCCGATCCGGTGCCTTGCACCGCACGTCGCTGCCAGGCAATGTGGTGCGGTGAAAGGTCGGCGGTTCGTGTCGGTGCTGCTGTTCGTTGTCGGAGGCGGGGGCTGCTCGGCGACGGGTTCGACGACGTCGGACGAACCGGCGCCGACATCCGTGGAGGCGGCGGCGTCAGCTTCACCGGGCGCTTCAACCGTTGCCCCGTCGGTGGCGCGGCCTTGTGTCGCTGCAGTGGCGTCGGCGGACGCCCTGGGGCTGCATCTGACGGTCGGGTCCGAGGCGCCCTGCGTGGTGGACGGCATCGTGCCGGTGACCGTCACGAACTCGACCGACACGACGTGCACGAGCGACATCATGGCCACCCTCTCGGACGGGCAACGGCTGATCTTCTCGTCGCGCACCGGCTACGGCGGCGAACGGGGTTCGTGGGCTCCGCTGCCGACCGACGTGGTCGAGGGGGTGGGCGTCATCGAGTACCCGCCGGGGACAAGAACCTGGCCGATCACCTTTCCCGCGATGGACAACGGGATTCACGAGTTCACGCTCCCGATCTGGTGCGCCGACGCGAACGAAGTGTTCGTTGCTTCGTTCAGTGTCAACGATCGGTAGCAGCCTGGCCGCCTGCCCGGACCGGCCGGGCCGCCGTCAGACGGCGGTGGACGGAGGGAACCAGGTGTCGCCGCACAGGATGCGGTCGGCTTCGGCCGGGCCCCACGAGCCACGGAAGTACGGGTGCACGGAGCCGGGTGTGTCGAGGGCGGGCTGCACGACGCGCCAGGTCTGCTCCACGATGTCCTCGCGGGCGAAGCGACGTGGCAGGCCGGCGAGGGCGTCGTCGAGCAGGCGCTCGTAGGCCTCGCGGCGCTCACCGAGGGCAGCCGCGAAGTCGACCGCGACGTCGACGTTCTGGCTGTCGAGGTGCTGCCCCGGGGTCTTGGCCTGCAGCGTGAACGTGACACCGTCGTGCTTGCCCAGGCGGAAGCGGACCAGGTTGCGTTCGGGCTTCGGGCCGCCGGCCTCGTCGAACAGCAGGCTGGGCGGCTCGCGGAACTCCACCACCACTTCGGTGGCGTTCTCCTTCAGCGCCTTGCCGCAGCGCACGTACCACGGCACCCCGGCCCACCGCCAGGAATCGATCTCGAGACGGGCGGCGACGAACGTCTCCACTGACGAATCGGGAGCCACACCGGGCTCGTCGCGGTAGCCCACGTACTGGCCGCGGGCCAGCGCCGAGGGATCGATGGGACGCATGGCGGCGAACACCTTCGCCTTCTCGTCCTGCAGGTAGCTGCTCTCCGGGCCGGCCGGCGGCTCCATCGCCACCAGCGCCAGCACCTGCAGCAGATGGTTCTGCAGGATGTCGCGGATGGTGCCGACACCGTCGTAGAAGCTGCCGCGCCCTTCCACGCCGATGGTCTCGCTCATCGTGATCTGCACGCTGCGGACGTAGTTGCGGTTCCACACCGGCTCGAGCAGGGTGTTGCTGAAGCGGAACACCAGCAGGTCCTCCACGCTCTCCTTGCCCAGGTAGTGGTCGATGCGGAAGATCCGCTCCTCGGGGAACACCGAGTGCAGCGTCTCGTTCAGTTCCTTGGCGCTGGCCAGGTCGCGACCGAACGGTTTCTCCACCACGATCCGGCCGCGTTCGTTGAGACCCACCGACGCCAGCGACTGGGCAACGGTGGGGAACATCGTGGGCGGGATCGCCATGTAGAACACGGCCTGTTCGCTCTTGTGCTTGCGCAGCGTCTTGGCCAGCGTGCTCCACGTCTTCGGGTCGGCGTAGTCGCCCTGGATGAGATCCAGCCGGGCCAGCAGGGCGTCGATCACCGCCGCCTTCGCGTCGGGGATGCTGGCCAGCACCGAATCGTGGGCGTGCTGGCGAAAGGCGTCGTCGTTCCAGTCGCTGCGTGCCACACCGATCACGGGCACGTTGAGGTGACCGTGATCCTCCATGCGGTACAGGGCCGGGAACAGCTTGCGCTTGCTGAGGTCGCCGGTGGCGCCGAACAGCACCAGCGCGTCGGCCACCGGTTGGCTGGCGGCGGTGCTCACTGCTGCCCCGTTGATGCCGTGCCAGTTCCCGCCGTGCCGGTTGATGCGGGGTCCTTCACTTCTTTGTGGCCACCGAAGCCGGCGCGCATCGCGGACAGCACCTTGTGCGCCACGTCGCCGCGGCCACGCGAGTAGAAGCGATCCCACAGCGAGGCGGCCAGCGTGGGCACCGGCACACCTTCGTCGACGGCCGCATGGATCGTCCAGCGGCCCTCGCCGCTGTCGCTGACCCGGCCCTCGAAGGCATCCAGCTGAGGATCGGCGTGCAGTGCCTGGGCGGTGAGGTCGAGCAGCCAGCTGCTGACCACGCTGCCGCGGCGCCACAGCTCGGTGACCGCCGCCAGGTCGATGTCGTAGCGGTAGTACTCGGGGTGGCTGAGCGGGGCGGTCTCGGCATCCTTGGCGTGCGACTCGCTGCCGATGTTGGCCTTGGCCAGCACGTTGAGGCCTTCGGCGTAGGCGGCCATGAGGCCGTACTCGATGCCGTTGTGCACCATCTTCACGAAGTGCCCGGCGCCCACCGGGCCGCAGTGCAACCAGCCCTGCTCCTCGGTGCCGATGCTGCCCTCGCGACCCTCGGTGCGGGCGGCGGCGGCCATGCCGGGCGCCAGCGAATCGAACACCGTGGACAGCTGCTGCACGGATTCCGCCGGGCCGCCCACCATCAGGCAGTAGCCGCGCTCGAGCCCGAACACACCGCCGCTGGTACCGACGTCCACGTAGTGGATGCCCTGCTCGGCCAAGGGGGCGGCACGGTCGACATCGTCGCGGTACCACGAGTTGCCGCCGTCGATGAGCGTGTCGCCGGGAGCGAGCAGTGGCTGGAACTTGGCGATCGTGTCGGCCACGTAGGCCGCGGGCACCATCAACCAGATGTGCCGTGGCGCGACCAGTGCATCGACCACCTCCTGCGGCGTGCGGGCGCCGCGAACGCCTTCCGCTTCCATCGCGGCCACCGCCGCCTCGTTGACGTCGTAGGCGACGCACTCGTGACCGGCGCGCTGCAACCGACGAACCATGTTGGCGCCCATGCGCCCCAGCCCCACCATTGCGATCTGCATGCGCACAAGGTAGCCAGGATTCCGACGGGTTACGGTGAGAGCTTGATGAACGACCTGCAACGCGACCTGAAGGGCGCCTCCGCCGCCCACGCCACGCTCTTGGTGGCGCTCACCGGCCTCACCGACGAGCAGTGTGCCGGCCCGTCGTTGCTGCCCGGGTGGACGATCGGCCACGTGCTCACCCACCTCGCCCGCAACGCCGACAGCCACGTCGTCATGTTGGAGGCCGCCAACGGTGGTCGAGTCGCTGCGCAGTACCCCGGTGGTGCGGCGCAACGTGCCGGCGACATCGAGGCAGGTGCCGCCCGGCCGGCGGCCGAGCAGGTGGCCGACCTCTCGGCCGCGAGCGCGCAGCTGGAGGATGCCTGGGTGGCGATGACCGATGACGGTTGGCGTGGAGAGGGCACCAGTTTCCAGGGCACGGTGGCGGTCAGCGACCTGCCGTTCCGCCGCTGGCGCGAGACCACGCTGCACCACACCGACCTCGGCCTGGGCTACGGCTGGCAGCAGTGGCCCGCCGAGTACGTGCGCCTCGAGCTGGGGCGGATGACGATGCAGTGGGCCAGCCGCAAACCGATGGGCCTCACCACGCTGCCGGCCGCGGCGATGGCGCTGCCCGATGCGCACCGGGTCGCGTGGCTCACCGGTCGTGTCGCCGTCGACGGCCTCGAACCCGCCGGCATCTTCTGATGTTGCGCGCTTGGCGGGTGCGGCCGATTCGAGCCGTCGCGCTGCTGCTGCTTGCCGTCGCCGTCGTCGCGACGGTCGTGGGCGGTTCGCCGCGGCCTGCCTTCGCCCATGCCGGGCTGGAGTCGAGCACCCCATCGGCGAACAGCGTGCTCGAGCAGGGACCGCCGCAGATCGTGCTCGACTTCGACGAGGCGATCGAGGCCGATCTGGCCAGCATCTCGCTCTACGGCGGGAGCGGCCGGTCGATCGCACTCGGCCCGCCCGTAGCCGGTGCCGACGACACCATCGTGGTTGCCACGGTGCCCGCGCTCGACGACGACGTGTACGCGGTCGTGTGGCGCGTCACGTCCACCGACGGCCACGTCGTGGATGGCGCGTTCAGCTTCCAAGTGGGAACCGCCTCGTCGGCCGGGGGCCAGGAGCTGATCGACATGGTCCGCACGGGCGCCCGCTCCGAGCCGGCGGTGCGCTGGTGGTACGGGGTGGCACGGTTCCTCTCGCTGGCGGGTGCGATCGTGCTCATCGGCGCCGGCGGTTGGATGCTCTCGGGG
>JBAVTH010000563.1:0-2911 GCA_049696035.1 Ilumatobacteraceae bacterium | reverse complement strand
CGACACCTCGCTCGACCGCTTCGTCGATCTGAACAAGCCGGACTTCGTCGGCAAGGCAGCACTCGTCGCCGAGAAGGCAGCCGGCTCGGCGTGGCGTTTCGTGTCGATGACGCTCGATGAGGACGGCACCGCCGATGCCCCTGCACTCGCCAGCATCTTCGACGAGTCCGGCAACAACATCGGTCTCGCCACCTCCGGTGGGTGGAGCTTCACGTTGAACAAGAGCATCGCGCTCGGGTTCGTGCGCCCTCAGTTCGAGGCCGAGGGCACGAAGCTGCAGATCAAGATCTACGGCGAGATGAAGGCTGCCACGGTCGGCCGCGAGCCGCTGTACGACCCGACCAACGAACGCCTGCGGGCCTGATCTCACGGCGCGCACGCCGACGCCGCTACACGAACGAGACTGACGCCTCGGTCCCCATCTGCACGGCATCGGCCGACTGCTTCGCGTGGTAGCTGCTGCGGGTGAGCGGGCTGGCCTCCACGTGCCCGATGCCGAGCTGTTCACCGAACTGCTTCCACCGGGCGAACTCGGCGGGCTCCGCCCAACGGGCCACCGGCAGGTGGTTGGTGGTCGGCCGCAGGTACTGCCCGATCGTGACGACTTCGACACCGATGGCTGCAAGGTCGTGCAGCAACCCGGCGACTTCTTCATCGGTTTCCCCGAGGCCGAGCATGAAACCGGTCTTGGTGGTGAGGCCCGCCGCCTTGGCCCGGGCCAACACCGCCAGGCTGCGGGCGTAGCCGGCGCTGGGCCGAACGGCCCGCTGCAGGCGGGCGACGGTCTCGACGTTGTGGTTGAACACATCGGGCCGACCGGGACCTTCCACGAGGAGGTACGCAAGCGATGCAGCATCGCCCTTCGCGTCGCTGACCAGCGTCTCGATGCGGGTACTCGGGCGGGCGGCGCGGATCGCAGCCACGCAGTCGGCGACGTGCGCGAAACCGCCGTCGCCGAGATCGTCGCGGGCCACCATCGTCAGCACCGCGTGGGCCAGGCCCATCTCGCGGATCGCGGCGGCCACCCGCGACGGTTCGTCGGCCGCCGGCGCCAGCGGCTTGCTGGTGTCGACCAGACAGAAGCCGCAGGCGCGGGTGCACCGCTCGCCGAGAACCATGAACGTGGCGGTCCCGTCGGCCCAGCAGTCACTGAGGTTGGGGCAGCCGGCCTCCTCGCAGACCGTGACCAAACCGTGCTCGCGCACCGTCTTCTTCAGCGCCAGCACCTCGGTGCCGATCTGCACCTTGGGGCGTAGCCAGTCGGGCTTGCGGGTTCGGATGGCCAGGCCGTCGGCGACGCCGGCCTGCTCCAGCCGGGCGGCGGCCCGCTGGCCGGCAACTACCGGCACGCCATGGTCTGCCGCTCTTCGAACGGCACTACCGGGCCCCTCCCCGCGAGAGAACGGCGACAGGTCGTCGAGGCGCTGCCGCCATGCAACGTCCTGTCGTTCGATGGTGCCGTCTCCCCACAGCGCCGCGGCGCGGCGGGCGACGATGTCGGCCACGACGGACAGCGCTGCCTCGATGCCTTCCTCGCGCAGGGAGGTGACGGGCTTGTCGCCGATGCCGCAGGGCACGATGTAGTCGCGCAGGTACCGCATGTCGGTGTCCACGTTCAGCGCGAACCCGTGCATCGTTCGGCCGTGGGCGAGGCGCACGCCGATCGCGCAGATCTTGCGCGGGTTGGGCCCGCTCACTCCCACCCACACGCCGGGGTACTCGCGCAGGCAGCCCACATCCGCGACGCCCAGCTCCTCCAGCGTGCCGACCACCAGCCGCTGGATCGCGTGCACGTGGTCGCCGGCACCCAGTGAGTTCGGTACGTTGACGATCGGGTACCCGACCAACTGACCCGGGCCGTGATAGGTGACGTCGCCACCTCGTTTGACGCTGACCAGCTCGGCGTCGACCGCGGCCGGATCGACCTTCATGTTCGCGGCCAGCTCCGCACGCGGGCCGTAGGTGAACACATGCGGGTGCTCCAGCAGCAGCAGGTGATCGCTCGAGCCGTGTTCGAACATCGCCTGCTGCAGCGCCAGCGCCTCGCGATACGGCACCCTGCCGAGCCAACGCACGTGCAGGGCCATGACGTCCATCAGCGCCGGCTCAGAGTTCCTGCGTCCAGTCGCGCGTCTCGAGCAGTTGCTTCACCTTCACCAGGAAGCCGGCGGCATAGGCACCGTCGAACGCACGGTGATCCCACGCCATGGCGAGGTTGCCGACGGGGTGGATGACGATCGCTTCGCCGCCATCGGCGAGCTGAGCGACCACCGGCTTGCGCACGATGGCGTCGGTGGAGAGGATCGCCACCTGCGGCTGGTTGATCACCGGCATCGTGAGCACGCTGCCCGCCGAGCCGTTGTTGGTGATGGTGAACGTTCCACCGCTGATCTCGTCGGGGCTGAGCTTGCGGGTCTTGGCCCGGTTGGCCAGATCGTTGATCTCGCGGGCGATGGCCCGGATGCGCTTGCTGTCGGCGCTGCGCACCACGGGCACCAGCAGGCCTTCGTAGTTGAGGTCGACGGCGATGCCGACGTCGATGTAGTTGTGCACGATGAGCTCGTTCTCACCCACGCTCGCGTTGAGGTGGGGGAAGTCGGCCAGCGCATCGACGACTGCTCGGGTGATGAAGGGGAGGTAGGTGAGGCCGAACCCTTCGGTGGCCTTCCAATCGCCCTTCACCTTTGAGCGGGTGACGTCGACGTTGGCGAAGTCGACCTCGACCACGCTGAAGGCATGCGGGCTGACGCCCTTGCTCATCACCATGTGGCTGCCGGTGAGCTTGCGGATCTTGCTGAGCGGCACGGTGGTGTCGCGTTCGCCCGACACGACGACCGGCGCGCCCGCCGGCGCGGGAGCAGCGGCAACCGGGGCGGGAGCGGCCGCAACCGGGGCAGGAGCGGCGGCAACC
>JBAVTH010000562.1:0-3088 GCA_049696035.1 Ilumatobacteraceae bacterium | reverse complement strand
GGCCTGCAGCATGCCGACCGCGGCCTGGGCGCGGGCGAGGGTTGCGGCGGCGACCTCGCGGGCCTTCGCGGCGCCCTTGCGCAGCAGGGACTGCAGCTCGCCCGGGTCGGCGATCAGCTGGTGGTAGCGGGCCTGGACGGGGGCGAGCAACTCGACCACGGCCTCGCCCGCGTCGGCCTTCAACGGGCCGTACTGGTTGTAGCGGCCGGCCAACGCCTCAGGAGTCTCGCCCGTGCAGGCAGCAAGGATCTCGAGCAGGTTGCTGACCCCCGGTTTCTCGGCGCGATCGAAGCGAACCTCGGTCTCGCTGTCGGTGACTGCCCGCTTGAACTTGCGAGCGACGACCGACGGATCGTCGAGCAGGTTGATCAGCCCCGCGCCCGACTCGCTGGACTTGCTCATCTTGGCGGTGGGGTCCTGCAGGTCCATCACTCGGGCGCCGGCCTTGGGAGTGACGGCCTTGGGCAGTACGAACGTGTCGCCGAAGCGGTGGTTGAAGCGAATGGCGATGTCGCGGGTGATCTCGATGTGCTGGCGCTGGTCTTCACCGACGGGCACCTCGTCGGTGTCGTACAGCAGGATGTCGGCGGCCTGCAGCGCTGGGTAGGTGAACAGGCCGGCCGAGATGAACTCGGCCTCGCGCTTGGCCGTCTTGTCCTTGAACTGGGTCATGCGGCTCAGCTCGCCGAAGCTGACGGTGCACTCCATCATCCAGCCCAGCTGGCTGTGCTCGGTGACGTGGCTCTGCACGAAGACGGTGGCGACATCCGGGTCGAGGCCGACAGCGAACAGCATCGCGGCCAGCTTCATCGTCGCCTGGCCGAGGGAGTCGGGGGTCTCGGTGATCGTCAGCGCGTGCAGGTCGACGATGCCGTGGAACGCGTCGGCCTCGTGTTGGCCGGTCACCCAGTTGCGCAGTGCACCGAGGTAGTTGCCGAGGTGTACCTCGCCCGTGGGCTGGATGCAGGAGAGCACGCGTGTCACGCCGGGCAGGCTACCGGCGTGCCCGTGTGCCGGCCGAAGGTGTTTCGGCCGGCACACGCAGAGAGGGGTTCACGTGCCGTGCGGCTGGGTGCGGTGATCAGACGTCGACTGCGACCACCGTCAGGCCGATGACGCCGGCGCTGTCGCTGTGCGAAACGGCACCCAGGTAGCTACCCGGCGCCAACCCCGTCCAGCTGGCGGTGACCGGGGCGGTGGCACCGGAGACAGCGGCGGCGGGGCCGCTGACCGAGAGGCTGCCGCCGGTGGCCAACGGGACGAGCCAGCTCTGCATCGTGAACGCCAGGCCGGCGGGGTCGCTGACCGCCCAGCCGTGGACGGCCAACGTGTAGGTGTCGTTGGCCGGCAACTGCAGCTCGATCAGCTCGTCGGTCCCACCGTTGGTGCTCTGAGCGACCAGGTCGCCTGCGGAGTTGAGCAGGTACAGGTCGATGTCGTCGGCACCGGGGATGGACAGCGCCCAACGGGCAACGGCGACATCGGTGACGGTGTAGTCGAGGTAGACCATGCCACCGCCGTCGTCGGCGGTGAACGGAGTTGCATCCAGGTCCTGCAGCACCACGCCGGCAGTGGCGGTGGCCGGCACCAGCCCGTGAGCGCCGGCGGTGTAGGCGCCGGTGTAGCCGAACTTGATGTTGAAGGCGGCCGAGCCGGTGGTGCCGGATCCGGTCACCTCCGGCGGGGCGGCGAGCTGCACGCCCTTGACGGCGATGGGGCTGCGGGCACGATAGCCGCCGCCCTTCCACGTGAGGTCGCCGAAGCGCCATTCGCCGGTGGTGGCCGACACGTTGGTGAACGTGACCGTGTAGCTGGCCTTCGCGCCGGGGGCGAGGGTCAGCGTGGCCGGGCTGACGACCGCGGTGTAGCCGGGCGGTGCGGTGACCGAGGCGCGGAACGTGGTGGTGGCGCCGGCCACGCTGGTGACCGTGCGGGTGATGGTTTCCACACCAGCGACGTCCTGCACCGCGATCGACGGATAGTTGAGGTTCTGCGCCGTCGTCGGCACGCCTCGGGCCACACGTGCGGCACAGCTGGCGGTGGGGTTGCCGAAGACACCGGGATTCGCCTCGCACATGAACCCGAGGTACTGGTCGAGACCGGCGTCGTAGACGAGACCCGGGTTGAACATCGAGCCGGCGGCGCCGACTACCCCAGGGTTGGCCATGCCGGCGCCCATCGCGAACGGACCGGCTTGCGTGCTGCGATCGTTGTCCTTCACCCGTGTGTCGGCGGTGACCATCATCGCCGACTTCGCCATCGCCGGGGTCCAGTCCGGGTGGGCCTGCTTGAGCAGTGCGTACAGACCGGCCACGACCGGGCTGGACATGGAGGTGCCGGCGATGGCCTGGAACAACTGGCCCTGCACCTCGTCGGCGCCAACGATCGGGGAGGCGCCGGCGAGGATCTGCAGGCCGGGTGCGGTGATGTCGGGCTTGATGATGTCGGCGGACGTCGGGTTCGGGCCCCGCGACGAGAAGATGGTCATCGACGGCGCGTAGTTGATGGAGGAGATCTTGGCCGTGTCCTCGATCTCGGCGCGTGGGCGCCGCGAGGTACCGATGTACTGCTTGATCTTGACGCCGACGCTGTTGTCGACGTGGACGGTGGGCACGAAGAAGTTGTCGCTGAACAGGTTGTCCGTGTCGGTGTTGTTGTAGAGGATCATGCCGGCGCCGCCGGCACGGAAGACCTCCTGGCTCTTCGCGACGCGGCCGTTGCCGCCGCGGCGGCAGAGCACGATCTTGCCGGCCACCTTGGCCGGGTCGAGCGTGTTGGCCAGGCACAGATCGCTGGTGCCGACGAGGGCTGCGTCGACGAGAGGCAGCTTGGAGGTGCCGCGCGTGATCGAGGCGCCGGTGAAGCGACGGCCGTTGTCGAGCTTGACGGTGCCCTGGAAGAGACGCTTCTGGGTGTTGGCGCCGACGGACGTGACCCACGGTGCGTCGGAGGGGCCTCCGATGGTCTCCGGGCCAGGACCGTCGTTGCCGGCGGACACGGCCACGAACACACCGGCGTTGGCTGCGAACAGGAACGAGATGGCATCGGCGTTGAGCAGGTTGGCGCCGCCGCCGACGGAGTAGTTGAT
>JBAVTH010000561.1:0-3652 GCA_049696035.1 Ilumatobacteraceae bacterium | reverse complement strand
GTGCACGAGCGACGCTTGCACACTGGCGCGCTGCGCAACGCCGGCGATCGTCGTGCCATCCACTCCCACCTCGATGATCGACGCCTCGACGGCATCCATCAGCTGTTCGCGTCGAATCGGAGCAAGGCTCGGTCGTCCCACCAGACAATCCCTTCGTGGCGGCATCTTCGTTGGCGCATCGTATCAGAGGTAGTAGATTGATTGTCACATACATAAATTAACGACACCACACGCGAGGAGCACCATGGACTTCACACTCGGACCCAGCGAGATCGACCTCGACGTCACCTGGCGGCATGGGGTGCCCGGGCGCCGAGGCGCAGGGGAGCCGCCGATCCAGGTGCACGCGGTGGACCCACACACCTACATCCTTCGTCAGAGCAAGTCGGTCAGCTTCGAGGCCCCGTTCATGTATCTGCTGTTCGGTACCGATCGGGCGTTGCTGCTCGACACCGGCGCGACTGCCGACCCTGCGCGCTTCCCGTTGCGACATGCGGTCGACCAGATCGTCGACGACTGGCTGCACGCGCACCCCTGCTCCAGCTACGAGTTGGTCGTCGCGCACAGTCACGCACACCGCGACCACATCGCCGGCGATCCCCAGTTCACCGATCGAGCCGACACCACCCGGGTCGACCTCGATCTCCAGGCCGTCACCTCCTTCTTCGAGTTCCCCTCGTGGCCCGACGGCCAGGCGACCTTCGACCTCGGCGTCCGGCCACTGATCCTGCTCGGCACACCCGGTCACCATCCCGCCGCGATCACCGTCTACGACCGCCGAACCGGCTTCCTGCTCACCGGTGACAGCGTCTACCCCGGACGCCTCTACTGCGCCGACATGACCGCGTACACCGACAGCCTCGACCGGCTCGCCTCCTTCGTCGACGGGCACCCGATCTCACACGTCATGGGCTGTCACATCGAGATGTCCACCACCCCCGGCCGCGACTATCCACTCGGCACCCGCTACCAACCACACGAACCAGCGCTACAGATGACGACCGAGCAACTCCTCGACGTCCGCGCCGCCGCCCACGCCGCCACACAACGAGGCATCCACGTCCACAACGACTTCGTCATCGTCAACGGCACCGGACTCCGCAGCACCCTGGAACTCCTCGCACGAACCGCACGACAACGCCTGCACCGGGCCGACCGGTAAGGCCATGCCATCCTGTCGCACGGGGGCCCCGAGAGGTGGAACGACGCGGGCAGAACGTAGTGATGAGCGACCAAGCCAACTATCGATCAATCCCGGTGAGCATGCCTTGCGGTTCCACAACGTCGGGTCTGGCGGCGTCAAGCGTGCGAGATGAGCGGCAGCGACTGAGTCGTCAACGAACGGGAGTTGCCTATCGCATGTCGGGTCGCATTGGCGCATCAGCGCAACGGCGTCCACGTGTCTCGGCCATCACCGGCGCTGCTCCTATCAACCGAGGTCTTGCGACGCAACCACGGCCTTCACATTGACAGTCCCTATCGCGCCTCGTAATCTTACGTCGTAAGGATAAAGGAGGTTGATGTGGGCAAGTGGCCGGTGTCGGATGAGCAGGCACGGGAGATGTATGTAGGTGGCAGGGGTAACGAGGCGGCGCGTCGATTTGCCCGGTTGTGGGCGAAGGTGTTCGCGGCCGGGTTGTTCCCGCGTCGGTGGGTGACGTTGGAGGTGCCGGGTCATCGCACGGGGCGTGTCGCGCGGTTCCCGTTGGGCATGGCCGATGTGGGCGGCAAGTGGTATCTGGTGTCGATGTTGGGCGAGTGCGCGTGGGTGCGCAACGTGCGTGCCGCCGATGGGCGGGCGGTGCTGCGTAGGCGTCGACCGCGCCAGGTGCGTCTGGTCGAGGTGCCTGTCGCCGATCGGGCGCCGATCCTGCGTCGGTATGTGGACAAGGTCCCGGGGGGTCGTCCGCACATTCCGCTGGATCGGTCGGCGTCGCTTGCCGAGTTCGAGGCGATCGCCGAGTCGTATCCCGTGTTCGAGGTGCTCAGACTGTGACCGGACTGAGTGCGCGCGGCGGTCAGCGGCCGGCGCGTCGGCGGGACCTGACGCGCGCACGGGTAGTGGCGACGGCGTTGGCGATCGTCGATGCGGAGGGGCTTGATGCGGTGACGATGCGCCGTGTCGCGGGCGAGCTGGGGGTGGAGGCGATGTCGCTGTACACGCATGTTCGCGACAAGCAAGACCTCGTCAACGCGATGAACCTGTTGGTGTTGTCCCAGCTGGATGAACCAGTGGAGGGCGACGATTGGGCCGAGGTGCTGCGCACGTTCGCACGCCGTCTGTACGACGCCTACGTGCCGCGTCCGGAGTTGGCGCGCGTGTTGGAACGCACCGCGCCGACCAGTCCGGAGGCGTTCGGGGCGATGGAACGCGTGCTTGCGGCGTTGGACCGGGCCGGTCTGGAGCCGTCGGACCAGGTGAGCGCGTTCCGTGGTGTCATCGCGGTGTGTCTCGGCTTCGTGCTCGTGCACGCCGGCGACGAGTCCCGACGACGGGCGCCCGACGAACCGCCGTGGTCGGCGTGGGACGAGCCAACGATGACCGGTTCGGCGATGCCGCACATCGTGCGCCTCGCCCCTGCGTTCGGCACGACCAGTCACGACGCCGACTTCGAGTTCGTCATCGGTGCCTGCATCCGCGAGCTGCAAGCCAGGACCGACACCACTCCGGCGCAGCCGCGACGACGTCGCGCGAAGGGCATTTGATCCGGTGACTGCGATCGTCCACACTGCGGCTCTGACGAAGCGCTATCGAGGCACCCTCGCGCTCGACGCCCTCGATCTCGACATCGACGAGGGCGTCGTGTTCGGTCTCCTCGGACGACTCCATGGTCGTTTCGACACGGCACAGCGCGACGAACTGGTTGAGCGCTTCGCGCTCGACCCGTCGAAGAAGTGCCGCACCTACTCCAAAGGCAACCGTCAGAAGGTGCTGCTGGTGTCGGCGCTGTCTCAGCCGGCGTCGCTGCTGATCTTGGATGAACCACCCAGCGGCTTGGACCCGCTGATGGAGGTCGAGTTCCGCAACGTCGTCCAGCGAGATCGCGGCGACAGGAACCACGGTGCTGTTGTCGTCGCACATTCTGTCCGAGGTGCAGACGCTGTACGCCAGGTGGGCGCTTGCGCGCCTGGCGCCTCGTCGAGGTGGCGACGATGGAACAGCTCCGCCGACTCGACGTCGTCGAACTCGAGATCGGATTCGCCGGCTCACCCCGCATTCTCGCCGACCTGGCAGGCGTCGAGAACCTGGACACCACACGGCAGCAGCATCACTTGTTCTCCTATCGCGGAGACCTGACCGTGCGCTTGCCCGGCTGGCTTGAGCGCCCTCGGCAGGGATCGAACCTGCGGCCTGCGGTTTGGGAATGAGCGCGAGTGGGTCTCAGCGAGTCTCCTTGAAGCGCATCTGACCTGCTCAGCTTCGGTTTACTCCTCGCCTGGTCTCGTTGAACATCATGCAGTAGCGCGCAGTAGATGGACACGTGATGGACACCCGGCTCACCATCACACGATGCGCTCGACCTGTTGGCCTCGTGGATCACCACACCAACCGCCATCCGAACGGCCGTCGACACCTGACGCAGCCCCTCTGTCGGCAGGTCAGCTGACGGCGCCGACCGTCACCTCATCGCCGAGCCGGAAGATCGCACGG
>JBAVTH010000560.1:0-1934 GCA_049696035.1 Ilumatobacteraceae bacterium | reverse complement strand
CGTCAGTGGCAACAGGGGTGCCGTGGCGGCGCGCACTTCGTCGAGGTCCACGGTCAGCACGCAGAAGTAGCGGCCGTCGATGCCGGTGGTGCTGTTGCACGCCTTCAAGCCGACCGCATCCATCGTCACCTTCAGGCCCGCAACTGGAGCCCCATCGGCGGTGGCGATGCCGTTCACGGCATACGAGCAGATGAAGCGACCGACGTCGGCGTTCGGTCCGAAGGAGAACTCCAGGGCCAACCCGTAGCGCTGCTGCGGGGTGAGGCCCCCGTCGCAGATCAGCTCGGTACCGGCGAGCGCGGCATCCACGTCGTCACCGAAGTCGGCGAGGATCTGCGAGTCGAAGCCGGGGTTGGCCTGCCCGAACTGGGCGAAGGGCCGGGTGAACGGCGACGCCGATTGGTCGGTCAGCCGCCACGACGCCACGTAGTCGAAGAAGGCGGGCGGCTGGTTCTGCTGGATCTGCGCGGTCGTGTAGGCAGTGCCGTCGCCGCCGATGAAGTCGTTGGACGGGTCTCCGTCGGGACTGCCGAGCAGCCCCTCCAGCGGCGAGCCGATCTTGGCCGACACGCTGAGGTTGAACAGGTGCGTCATCCAGAACATGCGGCTCAGGTTCACCGTCACCGACGGCGTGTCGATTCGCAGCGTGATGCCGGAGCGGACGACCGACAACCCCTCCGCCACCTGCAGCGGCGAATCCTCCTCCAGGATGATCAGTTCACCATCGACCAGCACGTCCACGGCGCCGGCGGCGATGTACACCTCCACCTTCGCGGCGTGGAAGGTCAAGGCCGCAGCAGTCACGCTGGTCGGTGCGTGGGAGTGCGTCAGCCCGCTGGTCGGCTGAGTCCGCACCACCAGCTGCAGCGGGTCGCCCTCGCCTGCCGGCGTACGCAGATACGTGTACTCGCCGATGATCTGGCCCTCGAAGGGCACGCCATCCATCGACAGCATGTGCGGGTCGCCATGGGCGCCGCCGGTGGTGGTCGGGCAGTCCGCGGGAGGGATCGCCGGCCGGGTGACCTTGATCTGGCCGCGCACCGTCTTGGTCGAGAAGGCGCCGGTTGGCACCTCTGCCGTGACCGCCACGGTCGCGCTGCGCTGGGGCCGGCCGGCGCAGGCGTCGAAGTTGCTGCCGAGGACGGCGAAGAAGACGGGCACCGGCTGGTCGCTGCCGATCGTGCCGTTGGCCGGCGTCGCCGTCAGCCACTCAGGCAGGGTGGCAGGGTCGACTTCCCAGTTCGCGGTCTCGTCGGCGGCAAGGTCGTCGTCGCGCAGCGTCATCGTCGACGCTCCGCTGCCGGTGAGCTGGTTCGGCGTGAACTTGAGGCCACAGTCGGTCAACGGCGCGACCTTCGGATCGGTGATCTTCAACGTGGCATCGCCACGCGTACCGGTGTGCACGATGAACTCGAACGAGCGGGGCAGCTGCACGGTGCACTTCGGGGTGCGCTCGTCGACCGTGAAGCTGAACGGGATCGACATCTCGGCGCCACCGTTCTTCGGCATCGAGACCAAACCGGTCGGCGAGACGAGGTGCAGCCAGTCGGGGAAGCCTGCTTCCTCGACGAACGCAGCATCGGCGCTGCGGCCTTTGGTGAGCAGGTTCGCCGTCACGGCACCGGGACCGGTGACCGTCGCCGGGTCCCACTTCAGGTAGCACGGGTCGTCTTCCTTGACAGAGAGGTCGGCTGCGCCTCGGTGCTTGGTGGAGACCGTGAGCGTCGCGGTGCGCGGTTCCCAGCAGTCGACCGACCCGGGAGTGCCCGTGCTGATCTCCACGTCGAAGGCTTCCTCGTCGGTCGGCTCGCCGCTGTGCAGGTCGCCGGTGAGCGGCGAGACCGCCAACCAATCCGGCTTGCCCGTGATCGTCCACTTGTCGTCGTGCGGGCCCTTGCTCTTGACCTGCACGGTGGCCCCGGTGTCGAAGTCGA
>JBAVTH010000559.1:0-1669 GCA_049696035.1 Ilumatobacteraceae bacterium | reverse complement strand
GCCTCCGCTCGTACGACCGCGCCATGCCCGAGGAACACAACCGCGTGCTCATCGACGCGCTCGCCGACATGTGCCTGGCGCCCCACGTCTCCAACGCCGAGGCGCTTCAGCGAGAGGGCGTCCCTGACCAACGCATCCGTGTCACCGGCAGCACACTGCTCGATGCACTGGCCATGATCACGCCCACTCCGGCCGAAAGGGTGCGGCGCCTGGCCGAGTTCGGCGTCGGCCCGGCGGAGTTCGTGTTGGCCACGATCCATCGCGCCGAGAACGCCGACAACGCCGACAACCTACGAGCCATCCTTGGCGAGCTGGCAGCACTGCCGATTTCGGTCGTGCTGCCACTGCACCCTCGCACACGTCAGCGGGCGGCCGAGTTCGGTCTGCAACCTCTGCTGGACGCCTTGATGGTCTGCGAACCGTTGGGCTACCGGGAGTTCGTCGGGCTCGCCACCGACTGCGCGCTGATCATCAGCGACTCGGGCGGTGTGCAGGAGGAAGCAACCATCGTCAAACGACCGGTGATCGTCGTACGCAACTCCACCGAGCGGCCCGAGATCCTCGGCACGTTTGCCCATCTCGTGTCGCCGGGGCCGGCCATCGGCGCCATGGCATCGCGACTGCTCGCCCGCGGAGCAGCATTGCGCGCCGAACTGGAAGCATTGCCCTACCCCTACGGCAACCATGCCACCACCGCCGTCGTGGCGGCGATCGACGAGCTAACGAACTGACCGGGCTTCGATCTGCTCCGCCAGCACGTGCGGCGGGCGGATCTGGCGCCGCTCCTCGACATGGTCGGCCCTGCCGGCGACGAGGTCGAGGAAGTGAGCGAACTGCAGGGACAACGGCTCGCCCGAGTGCCTGACGAAGGGCAGTTCCACCTCGGTCGACGACCGATAGCCCATGCCACCGCTGGACAGCAGCATCTCCTGACTGACGTTGCGGTAGACCGTGACGTCCTGGCGAAGCAGATCCACCTCCACCAGCTGGCTCGACGTGTGAATCATCAGCGAACGCACCTTGCGCTGCCCCATCCGATTGGCCGACACGGTGGCCACGCCAGAAGCCCCGAAGGCGATGGTGGCGTCGGCGATCTCGTTCCACGGCGAACCCGGCGGTTGCAGGCATGCCGAGCCGACCAGCAACGCTTCGGCTTGGCCGAACAGGCGCTGCGCGAGATCGAGGTCGTGCAGCATCAAGTCGTTGACCACGCTGGAGGCGATGCGAGGCGCCGGCGGCGAGTGCCGCACAGCGCGCAGGTGCACCGGTGGTTCGGCGAGGATCTGCACGGCGCTGCGGAGGGCGGCATTGAACCGTTCGACGAAGCCGCACATCAGCGGCACGTCGCGGTCGGCAGCGATCCGCAGCAGCTCATCGACCTGCGCCAGAGTCGGAGCGAACGGCTTCTCGACCAGGAGCGGGCGACCGGCTTCGAGCAGCGGCAGCACGCACTCCATCCGTGCCGACGTGCTCCCGGCGATGACGACCGCGTCGCAGCGGGCCGCGTCTGCGAGGTCGGTGGAAGCACTCGACCCGTGCCGCTCGGCAAGGCGCGTGGCAGCCGCCTGATCGATATCGACGATGACCGCCAGGTCGGCAGAGCCCGACTCGGCGATCACCCGAGCGTGACTTGCCCCCATCTGGCCGGCGCCGACCACGGCGATCCGCG
>JBAVTH010000558.1:0-2821 GCA_049696035.1 Ilumatobacteraceae bacterium | reverse complement strand
TTTCGGACCGTGGTGCCCGCTTGGGGCCGCCACCGGCTCGGTCGGGCGCCTTCCGAGGCCGTGCCGACGCCTTTCCGCTTCTGGGGCGGCATCGTCTCCATCTCCGGGACGATCGCCCACTCGGTTGTGGCGTCGCTGGCGGGTCGGCCTCTTCGCTGCGCGCCAGTAGCGTGTCGGCGCACCCAACGGTGCGGGGCGGTAGCTCAGTGGTTAGAGCACGGGACTCATAATCCCTCGGTCGTGGGTTCGATACCCACCCGCCCCACAGATTCGGGAGTCGCAGTCAGAGTCGTCGCGGCCGGGCGAAGACCCGCATACCCGCCCTTGCTGCATCCCACGCGAGTGGCTCATAGCCGGCAGGCAGCGCGGCCGGAGGCGGAGTCGGCCGGGGGTGCGCCGTCGGGACAGATGACGCCGTTGCCGAACACGACGTCACTACCTGTGATGTCGCCACCCAGGTCGGCAGCCATCAGATTCGCCGACGTCAGGTCGACCCTGCTGAAGGTGGCTCCGCGCAGGACGGCACTCGCGAAGTCGACGCCTCGGAGGTCGACCGGTTCACCCGAATACACGCTGTAGTACGCGTCGAACTGGGCGCCCGAGAGATCGGCTCCCGACAGGTCGGCGGCGGCGAGGTCGACTCGTCCGATCAACGCCCGAGTGAGGTCCGCTCCCGACAACGTTGCGCCGGACAGATCGACGTCGTCCAACAACACGCCGGCGAGCGAGGCTCCATTCATTTCGGCGCCGGAAAGGTTCACGGCGCGCAGCACCGCCCCGGCAAGGTCAACGCCTGTCAGGTGCGCGCTCGACCAGTCGGCGCCGACAACCGTGGCGAACTGGCACTGTGCGTCCGACTCGGGGTCGTCGCAGGTGCCCCAGGGCTCGAACGGGGCCGCCGTACCCCACCTCGCGACCGAGCCGTTGAACAGAATGGCATCGTTCCCGGCCTGACGGAGGTCGATCGTCTGGCTCGACGCGGACACGGGACGAGTCGCCGGCAGCGGCTCCCACCGCCCGCCGCCCCCACGCTGCCAGCCGAGCACCTGGAGATGCTCGCCGAGCCGGCGAGCCCCCGTGTCGTCGCGCGCCGGTTCGATGGATACGAGCACCGGTGAGCGCTCGTCGGTGATCAGGCCGCTCCACGCGCTGTCGTTCATCTCATCGACGGGATCGTGCTCCGGTCGGGCGCCCCGCACCTCGCTGATCGTCCAGGTCTCGAGGTCGGAGGTGGTGGCGACCGTTGACCTGTCGGTTCCCCACACGACCATCTCGCCGCCTGCTACACCGACGGCCGCCAATCGTTGGAGGTACTGTTCGTCGACCAACTGAGGGGTCGTTGGGCAACCGGCTGGATCGGCCGGTGGTGGCGCTGCGCTGGACAGTGCCGGCACGTCGAGCAGGGCAACCTGCTGCCACGTCGTCCCGCGATCGTCGGAGAACCATGCGCGCAGTTGTTCGCCGAGCGGGGTCCAGGCATTCACACTCGGCGCATGGTCGATGCACACGTACTCGGTGCCCCACACCACCAGGCGATCAGCGATCGCGGCAACGCCGGTCAGCTCCACCGAGTAGGGCAGGCTCAGCTCCGTGCGCCGCCACTCCGTGCCATCGTCCGAGGTGAGGATCAGCCCGTGGCTGGGCGCGGCCCAACCGTCGAGCTCTGCTGCATACCCGACGGCGACGAAGCCAGCCGGGGTAGCGGCGACTGCTCGCAGTGCCGTCGTGCCACCGGCCAGGGCGTCCATCATCGGATCGAGGCGCTCCCAGGTGCGACCGTCGGTCGAACGCCAGATCGCGCCACCTGCGGCCACGCCCAGCCACCCGTTGTCGGGAATGCTGCTGGGGATGCTGAGGCCATGATGGCCGACCATGACGAGCACGGAGCCGTCACTGGCCACGTCCGATGGTTGCGGAGCGCTCGACCGGTACCCGTCCGGGGCCGGGAAACCCGCGCCGTCGTCGACGGTGATGACCTCCAGTTCGGCTCCGGGCCTGCCCAGCAGCGCAGCGACTCTGGTCTGCTCGCCGAGGACGATCGCCGGCACCACGACGCTGCCACCGAGGACCGCAATTCCGTTCGGAGAGTACACAGAGTCACGACCGGCTACTACGACCTCGGGCGGGAGTTGCTGTGGCGCGGCGGGGAACTGCAGGCCGGCAGGCAGCAGCGGGAGCGACGGCTCCGAGGACGATGATGTGGTCGGGCCGGCGGCACTCGCGGAGCTCACGGTCGAGGTCGAGGTCGAGGGAGATGACGACGTGATGGTGCCGTTCTCCGGAGGTCCGGCACTCGGGGAACTCCGCTCACCGCTCACAGAGCAGCCCACGGCCATCAGCAAACCGGCCGCGATGATCAGCCCTCGCTGCATTGCACCTACCTCCGTGCACGCGTGAACACCACCACCATCAAGCCCAACCCCACCGGGGTGGTTGGGCCAGAGTCAAAGGTAACTCGCAGCACCTCTGACGTGATCGAGAGCTCGGCCGGTCAGTCCTTCGTCAGATCGGGCAGCATGGCGCGCAGGTGGCTGATCGAGTGCAGCACGGCCTGCCGGTTGCCGGCTGCCTTCAGCCAGCGTGGCAGCCTGCTGGCCAGGCTGCCGTTGTGGTTGGCGGTGCGGTCGCGGATCGACGCTTGCACGTAGCCGGCCAGGAAGTCGAGGTGGCGTGAGTTGTATGCCCACAGCACCTCGCCGGCACACGGCGTGTGCAGCAGCAGCGGCAGGCCGAAGGCGGGCTCGCAGGCGTCTCCGGCGGGGCTGTGCGACCACTTCACATGGGCGCGGGTGACGGCGCCACAGCCGGCGCAGGTCAGGTC
>JBAVTH010000557.1:0-23444 GCA_049696035.1 Ilumatobacteraceae bacterium | reverse complement strand
GCCGAGCGCCTGCGCCTCGACGCCGACACGGCGATCGGGGCGACGCAGGTGATCGAGCGGCAGCTCGCCGAGCTCGAGCACACCATCGCCGGCCTTCGCAGAGATGCCTGAGGTCCGCCGACTCCTCGTCGATGGCCGGCCGGTCGATCACCCGACCGCACGGAACAGAGGGATCGGTCGGTACACGATCGGGCTACTCGCAGGGCTGCAGCAGATCGGTGCGCCCGTCGTGGCGCTCTACGAAACCGACGTCGAGGCCGACCTCCTGCGCTCCGCCGTCGCCGACCTGCGCCTCGAGCGGCTGGAGCCCGCCACCGTGCGACGGCACGCGGTCCCGGGCACGTGGTACCTGGCGACTCAGCTGATGCTGCACCCGATCCCGCTCGACCCCGTGCCACGGATCATCACCGATGCAGGGCTGCCGGTGGCGGCAGTGATGTACGACGTGATCCCCGAGCGCTACCCCGACCAGTACCAGGCACGCCCGACCGCTCGCGCCCAGGTGCGCCTGCGAGGGATGCTCGCGCGAACGCTCGACACGCTCTTGGCCATCTCTGCGTTCGCCGCCGAGACGGCAGCACAGGAGCTGCGGTTCCCACGCCATCGGATCGAGGTCATCGGCGCCGGTGTCGAGCAGCAGTTCGTGCCGGCGACGGCCGATCCCTGGCCACGGGTGCGCGCACTGCTCAGCGACGATGGCCGCCGCGTGGTGTTGATGGTCTCGGGTACCGACAGTCGCAAGAACACGCAGCGGATGCTGGACGCGTGGGGCCTGGTTCCCGAGCACATCCGAGCGGCGCATCGACTCGTGGTCGTCGGCGCCGTCGACGACACCTTGCGTCTGCAGTGGCAGCAGTGGGCAAGGGCAGCGGGAGCGGGCAGCGACGTCAGCTTCACGGGCGGCGTCACCGACGAGGAGATGGTCGCGCTGCACCAACTGGCGACCTTGGCCGTGATGCCCTCGACGGAGGAAGGGTTCGGCCTGCCGGTGCTCGAGGCGGCCGCCTGTGGAACCCCGGTGATCGCGTCCAGCGTGTCGTCGTTGCCGGAGATCCTTGCCGAGCCTGCTGCCGAGTTCGACCCCTTCGACATCCGCTCGATCGCCGCCGCGGTCGAACGCGCACTGATCGACCCCGAGCATCGCGCCGTCCTGCAGCGAGCAGCAGGGAGAGCAGTCGAGCGCTGGACGTGGGCCCACACCGGTGCTGCCACCATTGCCGCTCTCGAAGCCATAGGACCGCGCCACACGCGCACGCTGCGGCAGCCGGTGCGGCGCATTGCGCTCGAAGGGCGGTTCGACGACTCGGAGACGGGCCGCGCGAACGCCGCGCTCGCCGACGACATCGCGGCGCTCCCCGACGCACCGGAGGTGCACGTGCTGGTCGACCATGCCACGCTCGCCACGCCCACGTACGCCGGCCCTCGTCGTTTTCCGGTTCGGGCACTGGGCCGCTTCGTGCACCCGTCTCAGTTCGATCGAGTGATCGTGCTCGACGCCGGTAGCGACCGGGTCGCCCTGCTCGAGTCGATCGCTAGCCGCGAAGCCGAGGCGAGTTGAGGGCGCCGTTGGTTGATGTCCGCCGCTCGTTAGCATCGAGGCGCCCATGAACGCTGCCGACACCCCCCTGGTACGCGTCGTCGTGCTCTCCTTCGATGGTGGGCAGATGACGATCGACTGCCTCGACTCCCTGCTCGCCACCGACTGGCCCGCCGATCGGTTGCAGATCGTGATGGTCGACAACGGCTCGCTCGACGATGTCGCCGACCGCGTGCGAGCCGACTATCCGCAGGTGCGCCTCCTGGAACCATTGGAGAACCTGGGCTTCGCCGGTGGCTGCAACCTGGGCATGCGACTGCCGGGCGAGCACCACTACGTCGCCCTCGTCAACAACGACGCAACGGTCGATCCCGGTTGGCTGCGCCCGCTGGTGCGGGCCGCCGAGTCCGCTCCGGACATCGGCGCAGTCAGCGCCAAGATGCTGTTCGCCGACCGCTACCTGGGCATCGAGGTGTCCGTACCGAACGCTGCAACGATCATCCGCAGCGACCCCCGTCCGCTCGGCGTGCGCATCTCCGCGGCGCGCATCGACGGCGTGCGCGCCGACTCACGCCTGTCCTTCGACGAGGCGTTCTACGGCCCGGAGCTGCCCAACTCCGACTACGACGAGGAGATCGCCCGCTGGAGCCGGGCCACCGGCTCGCTGCGCATCGCGATCGAACCCGAGTGCCCGCTCCCCCAGGTGGTGTCGCTGCGACTGAGCAGCCCTGAGCCACGAACGGTCACGCTTACGACCGAGACCGAGGAGCACACCCTCCAGGTCGGCGCCGAGCGCACGTGGTTCGACATCCGCCTCGGCACCGAGCCCTTCGACGTCATCAACAACGTCGGTTCCAACCTGTATCGCGGTGGCTACGGCGGCGACCGCGGGTTCCTCGAACGCGACCTCGGCCAGTACGAGGAGCCCTCCGACGTGTTCGCCTGGTGCGGCGGCGCGGTGCTGCTGAAGCGCGCCTACCTCGATCAGGTCGGCCTCTTCGACGAGCACCTGTTCCTGTACTACGAGGACACCGACCTGTCGTGGCGGGGTCGCCTCCAGGGCTGGAGATACCTGTACGAGCCGACGTCGGTGGTGCGCCACCGGCACGCCGCGTCGTCGGGCGTCGGCTCCCCCACCTTTCGCTTCTACACCGAGCGCAATCGTCTCCTCGTGCTGGCCAAGAACGCTCCCGCCAAGCTGGCCCTGCGTGCAGGGCTGGGTGAGGTGCGCCGGTTCGTGCGCACGATGCTGTCGGCGTACATCGGCCGTCCGTTGCGGCTGCAGATGCCCGAGCGGAACAACTCGGCGCACCGTCGCCGTGTGTGCAAGAGCTACCTGCAGCTGCTGCCGGCCATGATTCGCGATCGCCGGGCAGCACACCCCAGCACGGATCGCAGCGCCCTCATGTCATGGGAGGTGACGAAGTGACCGGTCGTCGACGCGTCGCCGTCTACAACCTGTACTGGAGCACGTACGGCGGCGGCGAACAGGTTGCGGGCGCCATCGCACAGGCGCTCGCCGGCGACCACGAGGTCGTGCTCCTCGGGCCCGACCCCATCGACATCGAGGCCACGATCGCGCGCCTCGGCGTCGACCTCACCGGCTGCGGGTATCAGCGAGTCGTCGACGACCTCTCCGCCTCGGTGGCAAGCTCCCAGTTCGATCTGTTCGTCAACACCACCTACCTCAGCTCGGCGGTCAATCGGGCGGGCGCCGGCCTCTACTACGTGCACTTCCCGGGTACGCCGAGCACCACTCGCCAGCGCGTCACCGGCATGATCGCGAAGCGTGGGGAGGCGCTGCTGCGCCGGGCGAAGGACGGCAAGCTCAAGCGAATCCACGCCGGTTTCGAGCGCCGGACGCGCCGCACGGATTGGGCCGGCAGCTACACGACGTTCCTCGCCAACTCTTCGTTCACGGCCGAGTGGGTGACGCGCCTGTGGAACGTCCCGTCCCAGACCCTGTACCCGCCGGTGCGCCCGGAGGTGCTGCCGGGCGTCAAAGCACCGATCATCGCCTCCGTCGGTCGCTTCTTCGACCCCAAGTTCGGGCACTGCAAGAAGCAACTCGATCTGCTGCAGGCCTTCATCGAGCTGGAGGCGAACGATGCCGGCGGTTGGCGGCTCGAGCTGATCGGCGGTGCCGACGCAGCCAGCCGCGACTACGCGCTGGCCATTCGCCGCGGCGCGGTCGGCCATGCGGTGGGGGTGCACTTCAACGCGCCGCGCTCACTGGTGCGCGAGACCTTGGCCGCGGCCGGCATCTTCTGGCACGGTGGCGGCTTCGGCGAAGACCCGGAGGTGCACCCCGAACGGTTCGAGCACTTCGGCATCGCCGTCGTGGAAGCCATGGCGGCCGGCGCGGTACCCATCGTGTTCGGCGCCGCCGGTCCCGCGGAGATCGTGCGTCATGGTGTCGACGGGTTCCACTGGCACACGCCGCAGGATCTCGTGCAGCTCACTCGCGAGCTCATCGCCGACCCAGACCGGCTGGCGACGCTGTCGGCCAGCGCCCAGCAGCGCTCGCGCGACTTCTCGCAAGAGGCGTTCACCGCCAGGCTGCGCGACGCAGCCGCTGCCGCCCTCGCCTGACGCCGAGCCGGCCCGACCCAGACCCAGACCCCGCTCCCCGGCTCCCCGGCTCCCCGGCCCAGGCGCCCTCGGCGGGCGCATTCACAATCGCACGTGTCGCGGCTCCTACCGGATCACACCGTGGTCGGGCCGCGACACGTGCGATTGTGAACGGGACGCCTGGGTCAGGTGGTGTAGCCGAACACGTCCACCAGCACCTGGGTGGTTCCGAGGTCGTTGTAGATCGACACGGTGCCGTCGGGACCAACCCCGACCATCACCATGTTCGGGACGTTGCCCCCGCCGGGCCAGTTGAGGTTGGAGGCATCGGGTCGCTTCAGGTTGCTGGGCCACACCGTCAGCCACCCCCAGCTGGAGGGGTCGACGGCCGCGACGTTGAGCATCACCGATCGGGCGTTGGCGGGCACGCCGCCGACACCTGCCACTCGCACCTGGCGTGTCTCCCCAGGGCCGAACGCTCGCTTCTCCGAACCCAGACCGGCGCGGGTGTCGACCACTCGGACCGGATCGATGGCCGTCGTCACACCGCCACCGACCCCGTAGTAGCCGAACACGTCGACGATCAGGTCGGTGTCGGTCTCCAGCGCGGCCAGGCGGATCTTGCCAGCCGCACCCACCTTCACCACCACCAGGTTCGGCCTCGTCTGGCCGGGGTTGACGTTGAGGTTGGAGGCGTTCGGCCGTGCCTGTCCGTCGGGGTAGACGGTGACGTAGCCCACGCCGGTGGGCGCGGCACTCGTGACGTTGAGCACCACCGATTGAGCGTCGGCCGGCACGCCAGCGACACCCGCCACCTTCAGCGACCGGTCGTCCCCGATCTGGTAGCGGCCGGCCTTGTCGCCGATTCCGTTGCGGGTGTCGAGCAGTCGGGTCGGCGCCACGCTGGTGTAGCCCAGCCCTCCGCGAGCCACCTCCGGCGCGCCGGTATCGAACCAGCCGGCGACGTCGGCGATGATGTTCATGTCACCCAGCCCCGCGTAGTACAGCCGGATCATGCCGCCGGCCCCGACCCGTGCAAGCACCACGTTCGGCACCGTCTCGCCGGTGCTGAGGTTCAGGTTCGACGTCGACGGGTAGCCGTTGTACGTGGCCTGATCGTTGAAGAAGTCGCCGACGGCGGCCGGGCGTGGGTAGACGGAGACGAAGCCGATGGACGGTGGTGCCACCGCCGTCACGTTGAGCAGGACCGCCGCCACGCCACTCTCGGGGATGCCGGCCACGCCGGTGACCTTCAGGTCGTGGTTGTCGGTCTCCGCGTGCCGGTGCTCGGGGTTCGGGTCGTCGAGACGGCCGTCACCCGGGCGCACGGACCCGTTGGAGATGCCGAGGCCGATGCGAGTGTCGAGCACACGGGTGGGGCTCACCGGATGGAACCCGCCCTGGGGGGTGGGTGCGGAGCCCTGGTCGTACACGCACGTGCGCATGCCGAAGCACGGTGCGTCGAGATCGATCGCCGGTACGTGCCCTTCGGAGATGTCCATGGAGCCGTGCACGCTGCGCCCGGTGGCGGTGTCCTTCGCGTACACGACGTACCGACCTGCCCAGCCCACGCTCCCTGTCCACCGCTTGCCCTTGCTGGCCCCGGAGGCAAATGCGCCAACGGCGGCGCCGGTGCTGGTCGTGCGTGTGTCGATGCACGTGTCGGGCCAGCCGCAGGGGATCTGGAAGATGTCGAGGTGCACCCTTCCGTCTGCCACAGGAGTGGACGAGACGATGGCGCCCTCGATGCGGAAGGCGCCGTCCTGACCGGCGATCGGCAGCGGCACCTCGCCGAAGTTCAGCCAGTTGGAGCCGTCGCGCGACCTGTCGCGCTGGACGTTGGCGCCACCCACGTTGCCCAGCCAGGGGTCGTACGGGATGTTGTAGTCCTGCGTCGGCTTGGGGTAGAGCTCCAACCGGATGGTGGTCGGCGAACCGTTCAGGGCGAACGGCGACCCCTGCGCGTCGACGTAGTAGCCGGCAGCGCTCAGCACCATCCGTTGCAGGCTGCCGTCGCCGTTCCAGCGTGAGTAGGTGTCGTAGTCCCCGCCACCACCACCGTTGTACAGGGCATCCACGCCCATGTTGCCGATGGTGCCGCCGGTGGCGATGGACACCGAGAACGTGGCGGCACTGGCAACGTCCGTCTCACCGATGGTGACGACGACCGACGATGCGGCACACACAACGGCCGCGGCGACGACGCGACGGATTCTCTGGGACATCAGGGACCTTCCTCCAGCTCTACCCGCTGTTATCGGTTCGCCCGTCCCGGAGGTTGAGCCTACCCGAGCAATCAGTCGCGGCGGGCGACGATCAGCATCTGGCCGGCCAGCGGCCGATACGGCAGGCGCAGGTAAAGCGGCACCAGCCGGTGACCGAACGACAACCGCGACTTCATCGTCAATGGCAGGAACCTGGCCTCGCGGTGCGCGAGCGGCAGGCCTCGACTGGCCAGGAAGTCGGGCAACGACTCGTCGGTGAAGATCGTGCGGTGAGTGAAGTCGTCGAAGTAGCGCTTCTGGTCGAGCCGGAAGTTGGGCTGGACCGTCACGAAATGCCCACCGGGCTTCAGCACCCGGCGCACCTCATCGGCGCACCGTTCCAGCTGGGGCCAGTCGAGATGCTCGAGCAGGTTGCTGGCGAACACGGTGTCGAAGGTGCCCTCAGCGAACCGGGAGAGATCAGTGACGTCGCCCACTTCCGCCTCCACGCCGGGGGAAGTGAACTGGGCAAGGTCCTGGCGGAGGTCGAAGGCCACCCGACGCGAGCAGGTGGCGGCGTTGGCGAGATCGGCGTAGCCGGCACCGAGATCGAGCAGGGCACCGTCGGAAGGCATCCATCGGGCCAGGTACCGGGCCAGGTGCTGCCAGATGAGGCGCCGGCGTTCGTCGTGCACGAACCGGGTCTCGAAGTAGTCGACCTTCGGACCCGCGCTGTCAGCCATCAGCGCGAGTCCGCGAGCTTCCGTCGCTCGACGTCGAGATCGTGCTCGACCATCCGCGTGACGAGGTCGGGGAACGACACCTCGCGCTTCCAGCCCAGCTGAGTCTCGGCCTTGCTGGCGTCGCCGATCAACAGGTCGACTTCCGACGGCCGCATGAAACGGGGGTCCTGACGGATGTAGGGCTCCCAGTCCTCGATGCCGGCAGCCGCAAACGCAAGGCGGACGAACTCCTTCACCTGATAGGTCTCGCCGGTGGCGACGACGTAGTCGTCGGGCTCATCCTGCTGGAGCATCAGCCACATCGCCTTCACGTAGTCGCCGGCGTACCCCCAGTCGCGACGGGGTTCGAGGTCGCCCAGCACCAGCTCGTCCTGAAGGCCCAGCTTGATACGGGCCACTGCGTTGGTGATCTTGCGAGTGACGAACTCGAGGCCGCGACGCTCGCTCTCGTGATTGAACAGGATGCCCGAGCAGGCGAACATGTCGTAGCTCTCGCGGTAGTTGACCGTGATGTCGTGACCGAACACCTTGGCGCAGCCGTACGGCGACCGAGGGTGGAACGGTGTCTTCTCCGTCTGAGGTGTCTCACGCACCTTGCCGAACATCTCGCTGCTGCTGGCCTGATAGAAGCGCATCGGGTTGTTCTGGGCGCCACCCACCATGCGAATCGCTTCCAGCATGCGCAGCACGCCGAGACCGGTGACGTTGGCGGTGAGCTCGGCCTGGTTGAAGCTCATCGCCACGAACGAGATCGCACCCAGGTTGTACACCTCGTCGGGCTGCACTGCACTGAGCGCGGTGACCAGGCTGGTGAGATCGCACAGGTCGCCGTGAACCAGTTCGACGAAGGGATGCTCGTGGCGGATCAGCTCCGCACGAGGGTTGTTCTGCCCTTTCATCAGCCCGTAGACCTTGTAACCCTTGTCGTGCAGCAAGTCGGCGAGGAAGCGGCCATCCTGGCCCGTGATACCGGTGATGAGAGCGGTGCGCATTCGCTAGAGGCTACCGCTGAGCCGCTGGGTGAGGCCGCGCGGCCCACGCTGCGTAGTGGGCGACCACCAGTTCGGCGAATCGCTCAGTAGAGTTGCATTTCGCATGTCTCTACGCACGGCCATGGCCCATCGCAACCTCCTCTACCTACTCTCCATGAAGGAGTTGCGCACTCGCTACAAGAAGTCGGTGCTCGGCTGGGCGTGGAGCCTTCTGAACCCAGTCAGCCAGATGCTGATCTTCACGGTCATCTTCACCTATGTCTTCGTCGCCAGCCCGCGAGCCGGCGACCCGAGCGGGTTGAAGAACTTCCCGTTGTACTTCCTGTGCGGCCTGCTGCCCTGGAACTTCTTCGCAATCACCACAAGCGTCGCCATGGGCAACGTGCAGGGCAGCACCGGGCTGATCAAGAAGGTCAGCTTTCCTCACGAGCATCTCGTGTTCTCGGTGCTCGTCGCCCAGTTCGTCACGCTGCTGATCGAGACACTCATCCTGGTGTTCGCAATGATGCTGGCTGGACACGATGTTCTCGTGTGGCTTCCCTTCCTCCTGCCGCTGTACGTGTTGTGGGCCCTGTTCACCGCCGGGGTATCGCTTGCTCTTGCTGCCTTCAACGTGTTCTTTCACGACGTGCAGTACCTATGGGGCATCTTGGCCCAGGTGCTCTTCTATGCCACCCCTGTGATTTACTTCACGGCAGGCCTGCCTCAGGATCGCCTGATGGGACGCGCCATGAACAAGCTGGCAACCTTCGGGCCCACGGGAACCTACATCACGGCATTCCACAACGTCCTGTATGACGGCCGTTTCCCCAGCCTGAGCCACATCGGCTACCTGGCGGCGCTGGCCATCGGCAGCTTCGGTCTCGGCAGCGCCATCTTCAATCGGTTGTCGCCGCGCTTCGCGGAGGAGATGTGATGTCCGGCGATGTGATCCTCTCTGTCGACCACCTTGTCAAGTCGTTCCGAATTCATCAGCAGAAGACAAACTCCCTCAAGCAGTTCATCGCCGCACGGGGCCGCAACAGGTTCGAGGACTTCGTCGCCGTCGACGATGTCACCTTCGACGTCCGCGAGGGAGAGGTGTTCGGCGTCATCGGGCAGAACGGCTCCGGTAAGAGCACCCTGCTCAAGTGCATGGCTGGAATCCTGCAGCCCAACGCTGGAAGCGTGCATGTGTACCGTCGCATGGGCGCCCTGCTCGAGTTGGGTGCTGGCTTCCACCCGGAGCTGACCGGCCGCGAGAACATCTTCCTCAATGCCGCCATCCTCGGGATGGGCCGCCGTGAGATCAGCGGTCGGTTTGACGAAATCGTCGACTTCTCCGGTCTCCACCAGTTCATCGATCAGCCGGTCAAGACCTACTCGTCAGGGATGTACATTCGGCTCGCGTTCGCCGTTGCCATCAACGTCGACCCGCAGCTACTCATCGTTGACGAGATCCTCGCCGTCGGCGACGTCAGCTTTCAGCGCAGGTGCCTGGAGAAGTTCGTCGAGTTCCGCAACGAAGGCCGAACCATCGTGTTGGTCACCCACGACATGGCCAGCGTCAAGAACCTCTGCGACCGCGCAATCTGGTTGGAGCATGGCAAGACCATCGACCACGGCGACCCGGCCGACCTCGTCGAGGCGTACACGGAGCGGATGCTGGGCGCCGACTCCCGAGCCGCAGACGGAAGCGTTCGGCGCGGTTCCGGCGAGATCCGGATCACGGAGGTCGAGATGTTCGTAGAGGGCACTCAAACGCCGGTGAAGCGGTGCCGCACCAGCGACTCAATCGTCCTCCGATTGCACTACGAGGCCGACAAAACCATTCCGCAACCTGTCGTCGGCTTCGAGATCGAAAGCCTTGGAGGGTCAACGGTCACCGCGCCGAACACCCGCGATGTGGGGATGGTGCCGCCAACCATGTCGGGCTCCGGCACGATCGAGGTCGTGATTCCGCGAATCGATCTGCTGCCCGGAACGTACGACATCCACACCTCTATCACGGACTTCAATAGAGCCGTCGTCTACGACAACCTTCACCTCGCTCTTCGCTTCGACGTGATGACCGGCAAGCCCTACGAAACCGGTGGACTGGTCACAATGCGTCCACAGTGGACGCTGGACCCAGCCTGATCACGGTGCAGCTTCAACGTTTCGACAGCAGCAGCGTTACGAAACCGTGCTCGCCCGCACTAGCGCACAACGCCACCAGTTCGTGCGACGACATCGTTCGCACCTGTTCGCCGACCAGAGCGTGCACTTCAAATCCCATCGTTTGGTAGGCCTCGAGCACCTCTACCGGACGGCTTCCCGATTCTGCAATGGCCACGGGAAAGAACTCGACGAGCATCTGGAGACCCTTGCTGCGAGCAATGATGTCCTGCATACCGAGCATCACCCGCTCCTCGAATCCCTGAACATCGATCTTGATGATGTCGAAGGAGGCGCCTTCGAGCAGTTGATCGGCGGGCAGGACCGGCACGACTGCCGACGCCTTCGAGGCGGAGGCATCGACGCGGCTGTCGCCGGGGTTGTGTGCCGCAACGGTGAAGGCCAGGGTGTCGTTGATGTCGCCGAGCGCGCACGTAATGACGCGGGCCTGGGCACCAGCGGAATGAAGGTTGAGTTCGCACAGACGAGCGGTGAACGGGTCGGGCTCGATCGCAGTGATCACCACGCCAGCGGCGCTCTGATGAGCAACAACACTGAAGTAGCCCACGTGCGCCCCCACGTCGAGGAACCTACAGCCTGGACGAACGAGCGTTCGGAGCAGCCTGGTCTCCCCGGGTTCCCAGAGACCGCTGCTCAGCACCGCAGGCCGCATGACGTCGTCGTCGGCGCGGAACCACATCGGCCCGAAGGCGGATTCGATTCGTTCGCTAGGACCGATTGCGGGCTCTGGGATCAAGTTCACTTGTTCAGACTCTCTCGGGGTAGTTGGTTCGGTTCTCCGACGCTGCCGCCAGTCGAGGGAAGGTCTCCTGCATCTGCTGCGAATACGGACCGTACGAGAACAAATCGAGGCCGCTCGGCTCGCGACCGAAGAATGAACGGATTGCCTCGGCGACTGACGACCCTGCTTCTATGATCGCCGAGAACCCCCGAAACGTGGCAACGACGGCTGACCGGTCGTGCGACGGAGACACCATCACACGAACGATCTCGGGCGCCGTGACTCGAGGCAACCACCCGACTTGGATGACGTACCCGAACTGGCGCCCCGAAGCTCGAACGACCGCGGCCTGGGAGTTTGCGTGAAGCTCTTCGAGAATGCCGCTAGATCCGAATGCCTCGACCTGGGAACGGAACAACGGGTACCGAAGATCAATGATCCGCTCGTGCTCGATGACGGTGGAGTTTCCCGGAGCAAGAAGTCCGGCTTCCCGATTCGAGCCACCTCCTTCGTGGTAAACAAACGCGCCAGGAGCCAAGACGACCCGATAGCCGGCCTGGTGGGATCTGAGTGACCAGTCGGTTTCTTCGCAGTAGCCCCGTCCGAAAACTGGGTCCATCGTGCCGACGGCCTTCACGACCTCGATCGGTATCATCATCGAGAACGAGATGCCGGCCGGCACGTCGATGGCCACGTCGCCGTACGTGCCCGCCAAGACGGTGCCGATCCAGTCAACAACTGGTTGATCCGAGATGTGGAGATCCGGGTCCTCGTTGGGCATTGAGTAGATGCTGACGTTGGTCGAGAACGCCGTCGCCGACCCGATGGTCGGATCTGAGTCGAGGCAGGCAAGCAATTGGCTCATAGCGTTCGCGGCGTACACAACATCAGAGTTGGAGATGACGACATGTGTGTAATCGCCCTCGACTGCCGCCAGCAGGCCGAGGCTGACGTTACGCGGGATTCCGAGATTCCGTGGCGTGCAGTAGTACCCGACGGCGCGATCGGCGCAGAACTGCCGAAGCTCTTCACTCCAACCCGGCGACGGGCTGGCATCGTCGAGTACGAGGATATCGAGGTCGAAGCCCGGGCTTTCAAGTCGACATGCCGAGTCGATGCACCGAGGCACGAAGCTGCGACCGTCGTACACAGTGATGAGGAGCAGCAAACGGCGCCTACTCACCGCGCTATCCTCCTGGCCACACGAACCAGCATGTTGCCGGCTCTGTAGCTGCGCGAGGTGCGCAACAGTTGAGCTTCCTCCCGCGCCACGTCGCGCTCGAAAATCAGTTGCTCGAACTGCCGCTCGGCCGCAGCGAGCTGCACGTTTGTGAGCGTGTAGCGGTGCTGAAGGTCGAGCATCTGCTGGTGCATCGCCGAGAGCCGCGCCGCGAGGTCGACCACCCTTGCATTTGCCAACTCGAAGTCGCGTAGAGCCTGGCGAAGGTTAACCCGATCGATGTCTTCCGGTGTGATCGTCGGAAGATGACCGACAGGTTCGGCGTTTCCGGACTTGGACTTCGGCTGCTTGGGTGTCGTGCTGATGGTCATGGTCATTACCTCGTAGCGGGCCAGCGGGCGGGTAGGGAGAGTATGGTCCGATATGCCCTCACCGATGCAGCGGCGGTTTCGGCCCAGGTGTACTGATCAGCGCCGAGCAACGTCTGTCGGACTTGCTCAGTCGCAAGGGCAGGGTCCTGAAGCAGCCTGCCGATGGTTCTTGCGAGGTCCCTAGGATCCCAGGAGTCAGCCCACTCTGGCGCGGTTGAGTTGAACTCGCGAACCGGTCGCATTCCGACGCCGACCGTCGGCGTACCGAACCTGGCGGCCTCGAAGGGCACCAACCCGAACCCTTCTGCGGAGGTCGGGTACAGCACCACCCGCGCGTGGCGCAGCAGCCAGTTCCGCTCCGGTGAAGAGACATCGGGCAATACGAAGATGCCACTGTCCCCGGGCCGACGGGCAGCGCTCTCGGCTACCCGTGAGGATCCGTGAGGCACATATGCGCCCGCAAGCACAAGGGCAACGTGCGGAAACGCCAGCCGAACCCATTGCCAGGCCTGTAGTGCCAGGTCGCGATTCTTGTGGCCATAGTTCATGCCGATAACCACGAGGAACTCCTCGCCGACGAAACCTCGGGCCATGAGCTCGGCGGGGTGCTCGTCGGGTTCGACACCAAGCAGGTGATCAGTGCCGCTTGGAACCACGAAGAGCCGGTCGCTTTCGAGGGGGAGCCGCTCGGCCTCGATTTGGCGCCGCGTCTCGTCGGAGAGGGCGAATACGCCATCCGCTGCAGCCGCGCCGCCGACCAGGTTGTGTCGATATGTGAGCCAGTCGTCGCCGGAAGCGAAGTATGCGCCCACCTGGTATGCGATGAGGTCTTGCAGGGTGACCATCACGCGCAAGGCGCGACTGCGCCACGCATCGAAGGGGATCTCACTGGAGGGCTGGCTGGGCCGGTGGATCACATCGGCGAACGAAGCACCAGACATGTCGTGATTTGCCGAGTGGAAGACGGAGATCTTCTGCGACGACAAGTACGACTGGGCATAGACCGGGGGCGGGCCCGGCAGAGCGAGTTGCACAGCCTCAACGTCGGGTCGCCGCGCCAGCTCCCTGGCCAGCGAGAGTGTCGCTACCTGGGTGCCAGTCTCCTTCTGGCCGACATCGCGTCCATCGATGATGATTCGCAGGCCTCGGATCTTGGCTGCCGCAGTCTGCACCGCGAGTCCGAGCGGCGAGTCCGATCTTGCCTTGTCGTCCTGATGACGGAGAATCGCAGCGGAATGCCGCTGATTGAGCACCTCGTACTCGGTGCCCGTCTGGAGGTCGATTGGGTCCAGCACATACTGAGCGAGATCCATTGCACGCGTGTAGTAGGTACCGCCATCGACAACGTTGACGAAGCCTCGCTGGCCCGCTCGGAGTCCGAAGTCGGAGACCAGCGCGGCGGCGCTGACACCGGCCGTGCGATCGAGCCCGTCGACAGCACCGAGGGCAAAACGCGACAGAAGAGTCACCGGACCGACGGGCGCCGCTATCGGGGCGGCCGCCGGATCGGGCTCCAACGTGCGGAGCAATCGAGTGATCGAGACCTCGTCGTGCGGCCCTACCTGATGCAGACCCGGCACGTTACGCTGCGGCACGCTCAAACCGCCTGCAGCATTGGAGAGGAACGACACCGTCGCGATCCGTATGTCGTCATCGATCGCGGCGAGCGCCCGGTCGAGGAACGCCGGGGGAAGGATGACCGGCTCCGAGATGATCAGCAGGTGTGGGCGAACAACCGGCTGTTCCGGCTTGGGAGGTGACTTCGGCTCACTGATGGTCTCCACCGCGTGGACGAGCCAGAGATCGTCTACGGGCAGCGCTCCCCATCGATCGAACTCTCTCGATGGCCCGTGTGGACCTCCGACAAAGAGCATCATCGAAGGAAGAGCCGCCCTGAGCGACGCAACGGTGGGGATGTAGCTGGCGGCATCGTGCTGCAGCCAGATCAAGGCAGCGATCTCGGGGCGGACTTCCTCGCCACTCATTTGTCGTGCTCCGCAACCCAGCTCAGCAGGTGCCGGATTCCCGCGTCGAGGTCGACCGTTGGCACATACCCCAGTTCCTCCCGCAACGCACCAATGCTGCACGATGCGGCACGGACGTCGCCTTCCCGGAAGTCCCCAGTAATCACGGGATCCGGGGCATTCGACAACGCGGCCATCGACCTTGCGACGTCGAGGATAGTCGAGGCGACTCCTGAGCCGACGTCCACCATGCGGGATACCTCGGGCGGGCGTTCGATGGCCGCGTACAGCGCTGCAGCGACATCGTCGATGAAAACGAAGTCGCGCACGATCTGACCGTCCTCGAAGACGTTGATGACCTGACCCTTCGATGCTTGGCGGGCGAAGAACGTCAGCACACCCGTGTAACTGTTCGTGACCGACTGACCAGGACCGTAGACGTTCTGCAGGCGCAGGATCGACAACTTGGTCTCCGTCGCGGCGCACCACGACCGCAGGATGTCCTCTTGTGCCAACTTGGTCGCCGCGTAGACGTTGGTCGGGTAGGTGCGGGTGGTGCCGGCAATGCTGGGGAGCGGATGCATCAAGCCGCCGTTGACATCGACGTAATCCCATTGGCGGGCGTCGAGCATCGACCTGCGGCGAACCCCAGGGTAGTAGACGGACCCATCCTCGGCCTGCCAGGCGCCATCGCCGTACACTGCGCGGCTGGACGTGAGCAGGATGTGCGCGGGCCGGTGCTCACTGCGGTACATCGCGTCGAGCATGCGCGTAGTTCCGAGCACGTTGACGCTGGCATGGCGCGACGCATGCGCCAACGATTGGCCGGTGCCGGTCTCCGCCGCGAGATGGACCACGATGTCGGGACGAACCTGCTTGAGCAGGGGTTCCCAGGTCTCGTCGTGTGTTACGTCGAAAGGAACGAACTCCACCATCGAGTGCATGTCCAACGGGCGCTCCCGAACGGGGTGGACCTGAGGGTGCAAGGAATCAGCCGCCACGACGCGCACCCCGCTGGCACACAGCCGCCGACCGAGCGCACTGCCGATGAAACCCGCCCCGCCCGTCAAGAGAACCGTCGACATCGCACGAATCCTATCCGGTCCGACCCGCTGGTTCCTCGAACGGAGCCATCGAATCGGGCCACCTGCAGCCCGATGCATCGTTTCGGCGTCCTGCCCGAAGGAGCAGGCCTACGGCTACCATGCCGAGATGCTCCTCGCCCGAAGTGGAACCCGCCTACGACGGATGGCACAGCAACTCGACACCCGATTCTTCAGTGTGACCCCAAGTTCGGGTGACAGCCTTCCGCAACTGGATGGCCTGCGTGCAATTGCCGTCATCATGATCCTCGTGCGGCATTCGTGGGGATTGTCGGGAGCATGGCAGCCCGTGTGGAGATGGGGTGCTCGCATCGACTTCACACCGTTTGTGGTCATGATGTCGAATGGTGTCGATCTGTTCTTCGTCCTCAGCGGGTTCCTGCTCTCACGCCAGTTCATCTCGTCACACAACGCCGGCAAGCCACGCCCGGATGTTCGGCGATACTTCCGGCTGCGCGCCTACAGAATCCTTCCCGCCTACTACTTCTCACTGGCCGCCGCTGTCCTCATCTTCACGCCGTCGCTGATCGATCCCAGCCTCGTCTACTCGATGGTCGGGCTGAAGGCGATTGCCACGAGCCTCTTCGTGATGCAAACAGCAACTCCGTGGGCCTACGGATTGTGGAGCGCTACCGCCCCATACTGGACGTTGACGATCGAGATCCTCTTCTATCTTGCACTCCCGTACATGGTGCGGTTGTTCTTCGGCCGGCGGTGGATCCTGGCGGTGCCGGCGTTCTTGTTCGTCACGTGGGGATGGCTGTACGTCGTCCACTCCGTCCACGCCGACCCCCTGGTGCACCTGATCGTCGATCACGGAAACCGTCCCGGCGCGACCCCGGAGTTCGCGCGGTACTTCCTCTCGAAGCAACTGCCTGCGCACTTGTTCGACTTCGCGTGCGGTATCGGCGCAGCGTGCGCTGTCGCCGCGGTGTCCGAACTCGGTGACATCAGGCTGCGAGTGGCCAGGGCTGCACGCTGGCTGGGCACGGCCGTCATCCTGACCGGGATGTACGCGCTCGGCCGCACCAGCTGGGACAACTCCTTTTACGACGGCATCGTTCTCGAAACCACGTACACCCAGTCTGCGAGGGTGTTCTACTATCTCGAGGAGCCGTTGATGGCGTTCGGTTTCGGTCTGCTGATCTTCGGCATGTGCTGTGCCGGGGCACGGAACACCGTGCTCAAGCGAAAGCCGGTGCGCTTCTTTGGCGTCATCGGCTTCGGAATCTACTTGTTCCACATGCCGCTTCTGTACCTGTACACGAAATTGCCGTGGATCGCGACGATGACCAACTTGAGGGATCGCTGGTTCGTATTGCTGGGCTTCACCGGAGTAGCCGTCAGTCTGCTGGCCTCGTTCACCTATCTGGTGATCGAGAAGCCGTTCATCGATCTCGCGCGTCGGCGCAAGCCCGCCGCTGCATCAGGAGCCGTCGAGCCGTTGCAGGCGGGCGGGGCATTCCCGCCACAGATGCGGGCGGCTGGCGACTCCGATGTTCACTGATCCCTGCTGGTTACACCGGCAGGAAGCTCGCCGCTGAGCCTGGCAGCAGCGCGGAGGGGGCGACTACCTGCTGCTCCTCGCCTTCGATCTGCTGCCGCCGCTTGCCTTCGACGGCTCGCCCAGAGCGACAACGAAGAGCGGGTGCACGAGCTTCATCCGGGTGAGCAGTCTCTCGATCTTGATCGTGAGGGCGAGGCGCATTCTGACGGACCTTCGACTCACATCCATGTTCTGGGCAAGGCCTTCGAACATAGGGTACGAGAGCCCGGCATGACGGTACTCCGCGATCGAGTCGAAGTTCCGACGGTACTCGGGATGAAGGCGCAACGAGTTGCAGGCCTCGGAGGGGTCGAAGGAGTCGACCGGATCTTGGATGTACCGGAGACCCTTTCGCCGACCCATGTGGGTCGTGCGAGTTGAGGGCCTCGGAAACAGGGTGTACAGCAGCAATGTGGCGAACACCCGGTTCCGACGTGGAATCTGCAGACCCAGCGGACCGATCCATTCGTACATGTAGAACAACCCGCCGGGCCTCATGGACCGTCGAGCCTGTTCGAAGAAGTTCTCCAGGTTCATGATGTGATGAGCGCCATGGCTGGCGACCACGAAGTCGAAGGCCTCGTCGGGAAGCTCCAATTCGTTGCAGTCTGCCTTGTGCGGATGCCAGTCGATCCCGTCGGGTGTGTACCGGTCGAGCGAAGCCTGGCTGAGGTCGAAGCCATCGACGCGGGAGAACGGCAGATATGGCATGTTCTCGAAGAAGCTTCGCTCCGACTGCATGTCACCGCACACCAGGGCGGCACCGATCAGCGAGGTTGCCCCTGCCCTACGGTTGCTCAACATGCGATTGGCAAACTCGATTGGTCCGGTCCCGGGGCTGAAGTGCTCCCAGATGTCGTTCGAGACGCAGTCCAGGGCGAGGAACGCCACGGAACGGACAACCTCGACGTCCATGCTGTCCCACGTCGCCTCCGCCCGCGACAGTTGGCTCTCTTTCGATTCCGCTTCTAGATCAGGCATGCGGTGGGACTCCAGACATCAGGGGCAACCCGTCGAGCGGTGCAGGCTGCAATCGGGGTTCGTGGACAATTTCCCGACCCTAGCAGGCGCTCCGTCGGCCAGGCCTGGATGTCGGCCATGCTCGGCCGTTCAGGACCCGCGCAGTCGGTGCCACACCCTGACGAGAGGTGCGGAGCAGCGAGCGATAGCCTGGCCGACCCGCCACGACTCGGACGAGCGCAGCATTTCCATCTCCGCAGCAACGACATTCAACTGGTCGAGGGCACGGGCGCCGGCCGCCTCGGCCTCAGCGCGCGCTGCCCTCTCATGCGCCAGCGCGGCCGGTATCCACTCGTCGAGCGCACAAGCCGGGTACGACAAGGCGCCGGAGAGCTCTTCCGCAGCCTCCTGTGCGACGAAGTACCGGTTGACGCCGTCGAACATCACCGGCAGGTAGCCGGCCGCATCGAGGACCTCGGGATAGTGGTACTCGACGGCGCCGCCGAACTCCGCGACGATCACTGACGGGCGATGGCGGGTGAGGTCAAGCCCGGCGAGCACCCGGTCCTCGAACCCTTCGGCATCGATCTTCAAGAAATCGATCCGCGGCATGGGGTGATCGGCCAGGACCTGATCCAATGTCACCACCGGCACTCGGTGCGTCGTGACCGCACGACCTTCGGCCCGGTAGATCTCAGCGAGCGCCGACGAGAAGGTCGTCCGCTGGCAATCCGCTTCGACAACGTGGAGTTCGAGCTCGCCCGGTGTGTCTCCCACGCCCGCGACCAGGTTCACGTCATTGGGTCGATCCTCCTCGAGCAGACGCGCCAGGTGTGGTTGCGGCTCGATGTTGATCCCGGTCCAACCATGCAGCGAGAACAGCTTCGTGACCGAGTCAGCAGTCGGGTGACAGGCACCCACATCCAAGTAGTACCCTGGAGTTCGGTCCTTCAACGCTCTCCAGAGGATGACGTCCTCACCGTTGGCGCCCCAGCCGATTAGTTGCTCGCCCACGGCTGCCTCATCGCACGATCCGCATCAAGGGTTGGGGATGTCGTCTGGTGTCGTTCCACGACGCGATAGCGTAGCGCCCAGTCACGTCGGGTTGGGTGGGAGCGATGGCATGGGCCGACGAGAGGAGGGTCTCGAGAGTCATCCAGCTTGCTGAGGCGTCGGCCGACTTGGCCTACCAGCGGTGCGGCGGCCGCACAGTTTGCCACGATGCCCATACTCGGACGGGCTTCATCTCGGGCCGAGCGTTCAGGGCGAGCACCGCTGTCCACTGCTGTCCATGACGACTCGAGAACCACGCGACCGGCCCCGAGAATCCAGCCTGCCGGGGCCAGAACTCGCCGGCTCCGATCCGACAGCACGTGGCGCTTGTCGCCGACCGTGGTGGCCCACCAACAGAAGGTCGAGTTGGACACGATCACATGCGCGGCGCCGGCTATCAGCCAGAAGTCGTTGACCGCCGAGTTCTCCGCCAGGCGGGGAGTCGGCAGCACTTCGTAGCCACGATCGGTGAGGAGTTCCTCGTACCGACGGCTGTGAATCGGATCGTCGCCAATGACCACTTTCGGACAGTTCCGCAGAACGAAGTTGCGGAATCTCGCACGAAACCGGCCCGCCCGATGAACGACCGACGACTCGAACGGTACGACCGGCCCGGACTCAGTTCGCGCCGATCAACGCTGTCTCCGGGCTTCGTGTCCGATCTGCCGCGCCGATTCAGTCTGCACCCGCGAATGGAAGCTGTTCGCCGCCCCGACGCCACGCACAGGGTGTACTCTTGTGCTAGGCGCCTGGGAGAACAGAGTTCCGAGCCAATTGCATCTCCGACGTGACCGTGCCCCTCGTGACCGAACAGCCCTTCACCGCCTTCACAATCGTCGCGCACAACTACATGCCTCGGGCACGCCTGCTGGCCGACTCCTTCCAGCGACACCATCCCGAGTCCTGCTTCTTCACCGTGGTGATCGACCACCCACTGAAGGTGCTGCAACGGCAGCTCTCGGACCCCAGCCTGGTCGCAATCACCCAGATCGACTTCGGCCCCGAGGGATTCGAGCACATGGCGACGGGATACGACGTCACCGAGTTCGCCACCGCCGTCAAGCCATTCGCTCTGCGGCACTTCCTGCAGACTTCGGATTGCGTCCTGTACCTCGATCCGGACATCGAGCTGTATGCGCCGCTGCATCCGATCGTGGCGTCCACGCGGGCCAGGGGCGTCTCCCTCACACCTCACTGCCTGCAACCGATCCGCCGCGACGGCTGTCAGCCGAGTGAACCCGGCCTGCTCGCAGCAGGTGTGTACAACCTTGGCTACGTGGGCGTCGCTCAGAAGTCGCTCGCCTTCGTCGACTGGTGGGCCGAGCGGCTGCGACGCGACGCACTCAACGACCCCGCAAACTACATCTTCACGGATCAGAAGTGGATCGACCTGAGTGTGCCGCTCTTTCTGCCGCACATCGAGATCGACCCCGGCTACAACGTCGCCTACTGGAACCTCGACCAGCGGCCGATCACCGAGCGCCAGGGCACGTACTACGCCGGTGGTTCACCGTTGCGGTTCTTCCACTTCTCCGGTTACGACCCGGCACGGCGGCACTGGATCAGCAAGTATCAACCCGCGGCACCCCGAGTGGTGCTCAGCGAACAACCTGTGCTCATGGCGCTGTTCAACGACTACGGCGATCGACTGGTGAGGGCCACCATCGACGAGGAGAGTCTGGCGTACGGCTGGGGCGAAGCGTGCCCTGGTGTCCACCTCACGGCTGACATCCGTCGTGCGTTTCATCACGACCTTCGTCGTCACGATGACGGTCTGTGTGACCTGCCACCAAGCCCGTTCCTTCCCGGGGGCGCACAACGGTTCGTCGACTGGGTCTCACACACTCCTCCGGACGGCCTTCGACCCCTGCCGCGCTACCTCCACGGCGTTTGGGAGGCGAGGCCCGACGTGAGGCTCCGAATGCCTGAGACCGTCGAGGGCGACATCGCCCGCCTTCGGATCTGGACCCGGGCGCTCGGCGGAGCGACAGACCCGAACATCGCCGTCTTGGGATGGCGGCCGGAGGCCGACGAGCGGTTCGGCATGGTCCGGACTGTCGGCGACACCAGCACCCATGGCGTCAACCTGGTCGGCTACCTGCATGCCGAGCTCGGCATAGGCGAGGCCGCACGGTTGGCACACCTGGCGCTGCGATCTGCCGCACTGCCGGTGACGACGGTGGCGACGCAACGCACGCTCAATCGGCAACACCATGAGTTCGCCGTGGACGCGCGTATGGAGCACGACACGGTGCTGATGGCGGTCAACGCCGATCAGTTCCCCCAGATCCACGCGGACCTCGGCCCCGAATTCTTCCGCGGGCGATACACGATCGGTCAGTGGTTCTGGGAGCTGGCCGTCTTCCAGCGCGATGCCGACAGATCGTTCCCTTTCGTCGACGAGGTGTGGACGGCCACGGAGTTCATCCATAGTGCCGTCGCGGCCGCTGCGCCGCCGCGCGTAATCGTCACTCACATGCCGTTGCCGTTGGAGACACCGACGATCGACCCGACTCTGGCCCGCCCGGACTTCGGTCTCGACGAGCGATTCCTCTTCCTGTTCTCGTTCGACATGATGAGCGTGATCGACCGAAAGAACCCCCTCGGTCTGATCGAGGCGTACCGTGCAGCCTTCGCTGTCGGCGACGGCGCTGGACTGGTGCTGAAGACCATGAACGGCGCGACAAACGCCGAAGGCATGGAACGGCTGCGGTGGGCTGCCATGGGCCGTCCCGACATCGTGGTCATCGACGCCGCCTTGGATCGCATCTCGACCAACACACTCACAAGTCTCTGCGACTGCTATGTCTCGTTGCACCGATCGGAAGGCCTCGGTCTCACCATGGCTGAGGCGATGCTGCTGGAACGACCGGTGATTGCCACCGGCTATTCAGGCAACATGGACTTCATGAACGACGCCACCGCTCACCTGGTGCGCTGGGAGGAAGTAGGCGTCCCGGCTTCCGCGCGCCCCTACCCCACCACCTCGACGTGGGCTGAGCCCGACCTCGGCCACGCCGCCGCGCTGATGCGACAGGTCGCCGACGATCGCGCCGCCGCCCGAGCCCTCGGCGCCGGGGCGCGACGTCACCTCGTCGAGCATCATTCGGCAGCACGCAGCGCCGCGGCGATGTCACAACGCCTCTCGCAGATCTGGAGCAAATAGATGTCCTTGTCACCGTTCGGCAGGTTCCGCCATAGAGCGAACCGAGCGATCAGCGCGCACGTGGCGATGCAGCTGGCAGACCGATTCGAGGCGCTCGAGGAACGACTCGGCCGCATCGACGAATCGATCGAAGCGCTTCACGCGACGCTGGGCACTCTGCAGCGAACGACAACCGAGATGTCGGCGACCTTCTCCGATCGCATTCGAACCGTCGAGGCTGTGCTGGAGTCACGTCTGTCGACTGGCGCTTCGAGCGCCATCGGCAAGGCTGGCGTCGACAAGCCATGACTCGTCTCGCCATCATCGGTACCGGATACGTGGGCCTCACCACAGGTGTGTGCTTCGCGCACCTCGGGCACGATGTCGTCTGCGCCGACATCGACGCCGACAAGGTTGCCCGTCTCAGCCGCGGCGAGGTGCCCATCGTCGAGCACCGACTCGATGAGCTCCTCGCCGAAGGACTCAGGAACGGCCACCTGCGCTTCGTCGTCGGCGCCGCAGCCGCGGTGACGGACGCCGAGATCGTGTTCCTGTGCGTGCCCACTCCGCAGGGTGACGACGGGTCGGCCGACCTCAGCTACGTCGAGGCCGCGGCCGCCGAGATCGCCAGCGTGCTCGCCTACGAGGCCATCGTGGTCAACAAGTCCACGGTGCCGGTCGGCAGCACTCGCGTGGTCGAGCGGGTGCTGCAGCGCCCCGACGTGCGCGTCGTCAGCAACCCTGAGTTCCTGCGCGAGGGTTCGGCCGTCGACGACTTCCTGCGCCCCGACCGGGTCGTGGTGGGTTGTGAGGACCGTTCTGCCGCAATCGCCGTCGGCGCTCTCTACGACTCCGTGCGCGCTCAGATCATCGTCACCGACCCTGCCTCGGCGGAGACCATCAAGTACGCGGCCAACGCCTTCCTCGCCACCAAGCTCAGCTTCGTCAACGCGATCGCCGCCATCTGCGAAGGCGTCGGCGCCGACGTCAACGACGTGATGGTGGGCATGGGCTACGACAAGCGCATCGGAGCCGAGTTCCTCCGCCCCGGCCCCGGCTGGGGTGGAAGTTGTTTCCCGAAAGACTCGCGGGCCTTGTTGAACATCGCCAACCAGGCCGGGTATCAGTTCGACCTGTTGGCCGGTGTCATCGCGGTCAACGACGAACAGTTCGACCGCGTCACCGACAAGATCCGCG
>JBAVTH010000556.1:0-1860 GCA_049696035.1 Ilumatobacteraceae bacterium | reverse complement strand
GGGCAGGGATTCGTGATGCCGACGACCTCGAACGGGAGGCGGCCAGGGCAGTCGCCTGCAGGCACTCGGCCTCGCTGAGCACACCGGATGGCGTCAGGATGATCGGTGTGCCGCCGCGTCGGCGGGTGGCAGCCGCCCAGCCTGCCACGGTGACCCACAGGGCTGCGGCGCCGCCCCAGTTCGCCGGGTCGCGTGGCATGACGAAGATCGGAGAAGACATGGAGCTCCCGTTGGGCGGGTTGCAGCCCGCAACGACCACCGCAGCCGCGTGCCTGTGACGGTAGCGTTCGCTCGACGGCAGTGGATGACTCGACGAAGGATGGGCCGGTGACCGAACGACGTGAGGGCGCGACATCGGCGGTGACGCTGCTCGACTGCACCCTGCGCGACGGCGGCTACTACAACGAGTGGGACTACTCGCCGTCGTTGATCCGCAGTTACCTCACGGCGATGAGCGAGGCGAAGGTGCCGGTCGTCGAGCTCGGCTTTCGCACTGCCGAGACCGGCAGGTACATGGGCCCGACCGCGTTCACCACCGATCGCTTCCTGGAGTCACTCGACCTCCCTGGCAACGTGACCTTCGGGGTGATGGCCAACGCCAAGGAGGTCGTCGCCGATGGTGATGCCCGTCGCGTCATCGACCGGCTGTTTCGGCCGCAGGCCGAATCGAGTGTTCGGTTGGTGCGGATCGCCACCAACTTCGGCGAGCTGGTCGCCCTGGAGCCCGGCGTGGAACGGTTGCACGAGCTCGGTTACGGCGTCGGCGTCAACCTGATGCAGATCGCCTCCCGCACCGATGACGAGATCGACGAGTTCGGTCGCCTCGCTGCCCGTTGGGGCATCCAGGTTGCGTACTTCGCCGACTCCTTCGGCGGCATGCAACCAGATCACATCTCCGAGGTAGTCGGCACGTTGAAGAAGGCGTTCGGTGGGCCGGTCGGTTGCCACACCCACGACAACATGTCGCTGGCGTTCGCCAACACCATCGCCGCCGTCGAAGCAGGTGCCACCTACGTCGACGCGACCGTGATGGGCATGGGGCGCGGGCCCGGCAACGCCCGCACCGAGTACGTCGCGTACGAGCTCACCCGGCGCGGGCTGGCCGAGCTCGAGCCGGAGCGGCTGCTGCCGCTCGTGGCCAACGAGTTCACCGAACTGCAGCGCGAGTACGGCTGGGGCTCGAACATCTACTACTTCCTCAGCGCCGCCAACGGCATCCACCCCACGTACATCCAGGAGATGACCAAGGACGGCCGCTACTCGGTCGCCGAGATCGTCACTGCTTTGCAGCAACTGGGGGCGAAGGGTGGTAGCAGCTTCAACCGCGAGCGGCTGGAGGCGGCTGCCCAGGACATCGGGTTCGGCGACTCGGCGGGCTCGTACGACGCTTCCGGCTGGTGTGATGGGAAGAACGTCCTCATCGTCGGCCCGGGCCCGGTGGGCGTGGAGCGCCGAGCCGACGTCGAGGACTACATCCGGGCTCACCATCCGCTGGTGGTGGCACTCAACGCGGTGCCGCCGGTCGACCGTTCGCTGGTCGACGCGTACGCCATCTGCGACCCCGTGCGGGCCGTGATCGATGCCACCAGGATCGCCGCACTCGATCGCACGCTGTTCATGCCGCAGCCGGTGCAGGATCGCCTCGACCCGCCTCCGCCAGCACAGGCTCGCGACTACGGGCTGACCGCCTCGTCCACGTCGTTCCAGGCCGGGCCCACGTCGTGCACGATCCCGCGCATCGCCTCGTTCCCGTACGCGCTCGCCGTCGCGATGATCGGCGGGGCGAAGGAGGTTCTGCTCACCGGGTTCGACGGCTTCGAGGCAACCGACCCTCGTCAAGCGGAGATGGAGCAGCTGTTC
>JBAVTH010000555.1:0-20086 GCA_049696035.1 Ilumatobacteraceae bacterium | reverse complement strand
ACTCGGGTCGCTCAGTGTGGTGGGGTTGCCGTTGGCGTAGAGGTATGGCGTCCCGGTCTTGCCGACCAAGGGGTCGACGCTGATGAAGGTGCCGGTGGTGGGGTCTTGGTAGCGGTTGTTGAGGTAGGTGAGGTTGGTGCGGGTGTCTTCGGTTTGGCCGAGGAAGCCTCGTTCGGTGGTGGTGAGTTGGTCGGTGCCGCGGATGGTGCCGTAGGGGTGGTAGCGGGTTTGGGCGCTGGTGAGGGTGCCGTTGGAAATGGCGATGGTTTCAGAGCCTTGGTTGTTACCGGCGAGCCAGGTCAGGGTCGGTTGGGCTGCGCCGTTGCCGATGCGGTAGGCGATGGTGGTGCCGGCGATGGCGTAGTAGCGGGTCCATGACAGGGTCGATGCGCCGGGCGGTCGGCGGAGTTCGAGTGGGCCGAGGTACCAGGTAAGCGTGCCGTCGGGGTCTTCGCGGACGAGTCGTTGGCCGGTGGCGTTGTAGGTGAACCTGGATGTGCCTGTGTTGGTGCCGCCGGATTTGGTGACCGTGGCCAGACGGTTTTGACGGTCCCAGCTCAGCGCGTATGTGCCGGCGCCGGTGCCCGTTGTGGCGGTGTAGGCGGTGCGTGAGCCGTTGGCGTCGTAGGTGAGGCCTGTTTGGTTGTACGCGGCTGTCGGTGCGTGAGGACGTACGGCGCCGGTGCCGGAGGGGTTGTAGCTGTAGAAGTGGTCCCCGCCGAGGTCGCGGAAGTTGGTGATGTTGCCGATCTGGTTGTGAGACCAGACCTGCCAGTACGGGTTGGGGAACGCACCGGAGAACGCCGAACACGCTGACGCTGCGGAGGTGAACGCTTGCACGAGCCGGTTGCGGAGGTCGTACTGGAAGCACTCCTTTTCGGAGGTGATCGCGTCGTCGGTGCGGGTGAGGTTGTTGTTGGCGTCGTAGGTGTATCCGGCGGCCTGCATCCACGAGTACCCGGTCGGGTTCGCCGGGTCGCCAACCGGTGACAGGGTTTGGATCCCGCTGAGCCGCTGGAAGTCGTCGTAGTAGAAGTCACGCCAGATCTGCGTCCCGGTGTTGTTCAACTTGCGGCGGCGCAACTGACCCAACGAGTTGTAGTCGGTTGTCAGGACCAGCGGGCCGGAACTGCTGCTCGCCAATGCGAGCGGGGTGCCCAGCGGTGTGTAGTCCGTGGACAGCGTCTCGGAAGCCGTCGAACCCGGAATCGCCGGGTAGGTCGTGGAGGTGACGGCGCCAGCCGAGTTGAACGTGGACGAGAAGTCCCAGTTACCGGCGGCAAGACCGTCAGACGCGGGCAGCGTGTAGCGCGTGGTGGTCGGCCGGTTTCGCGAGTCGTAGGCGAGGATCGACTCACTGTAGACGCCCCTGGGCGTCCACGACGTCGAGCTGACCAGCAGCCCACGGCGTGTGCTCCCGTCAGGATTCGTGCCGCTGTCGTACTGCCGGTAGGAGACTTCGTTGCCGATCTGGACGGCGGTGTGATGGGTGGTCGTCGGCCGGTTGAGCTGGTCGTAACCGTAGAGCAGGACTTGGCCTTTGGCGTCGGTCGACTTGACGAGGTTACTGACCGCGTCGTATTCGTAGGCGCGTGTGCCAGCGTCGGGGTCGTTGGCGGAGATCTGCCGTCCGAGCCAGTCGTACCCGTAGCTGGTGGTGTTGCCGCCGGGGTCGGCGCGCGAGGTCAGGTCACCGCGCACGTTGTAGCCGAATGTGGTGACAGACCAGCTTGCGGGGTTGGTTCCGTCGGCACCGAAGGCCACGGATCGCTCGACTTGGCCGAGACCGTTGTTCTCGATCCGGGTGCCGCTTCCGACGGGCGGGTTCGATGTTGTCCACCATCCGTCGTAGACGGCGGTCGACTGGAACTGGTAGGTGTTGTTGACGTAGGTCTTGGCCGCGGTGGCGCGGCCGGCCTCGTCGTAGGTCGACGTTCCGTAGCTGGTCGCCGTGTAGACCGCAGAGGTGGTGAGCACCGATGGTGAGCCCCAGGGGAGATTCGGTGCCGACGAGTAGAACGGCATCGTGACCCGCTCGGGGAGGCCCCGGTCGTTGTAGAACGTTGCCGACACGACCCTTCCGCCGGCCGGGGACGGTACGTGGGTTTCACGTACCCGCCCGAGCCCGTCGACCATGGTGATCGATGACGTGAACCAAGACTGCCCCTGGTGCAGGTCCTGGAAGGTCCACACGCGTGACTGTGCCGGTGACGTCCACGTCCCCGACGGGTTCTGAACTGCGTTCTGGTACTCGACCGAGACGGCGGCTGGACCTCCGACGGTGAGCCCGGGTGGGTAGTACGCCGAGTTGCGTCCCAGGGCGTCGTACCCCATCGTCGTGATCCGACCGTTCGGGTCGGTCAGCCGAGTGGTCACACCCCATCCGGGGTCTTGGACGAAGAGAGTCTGATATCCGAGCGCATCGGTGGTGCTGGTGAACGCACCAGTCGTCGCGTCGTACTGGCTGGTCGAGATGTTCCCGCGCGCATCTTGCACCCACGTCTGGCGGCCCGCGGCGTCGTATTGCATGTTGGTCGCGAGACCTGTGTTCGCGTCGGCGAACTCGACCACCTTGGTCGCATTCCCCTTCGACGGCGGGTCGGTCACTCCGGCGTGTCCATCGTAGAACGTTTGGCTGTAACTGGCCCACGCCCCCGTACACGCGCCGGCCTGCAGCAGCCTGGCGTTGGAGGCGACGATCCAGTCGGTCAGATTCACCGTCCACTGTGTCACCGTGCAGCGATCGTCTGCCGACGTCGCGAGGTCGCCCTTCTCGATTGACTTGTCCGGGAAGTAGAGACGCGGGTCGCTGATCGGCAAGCTGGTGTTCCACGTTGTCTCGGTCACCGCTGTGCGCGCCCCGATCAACTGACCCGTCACCGTCGAGACCTTTGTCTCCCCCACGAACCGTGCGCTCACAACGGGAGACAACGCAGAGTTGGTCGCCGTCACCGGCGTGTAGCCGTACTCGTGGACCGTCCTGGACAACAGCGCAGTCTGAGCTTGGTTGATCACCGCCTCCTCCAGCGTGAGCCCCGCCAGTTGCTCGACATCGTCGTACACGACGCCGCTCGAGGTTTGAAGTGACCGCGCCGGGTTGCCGTTGCCCGACACTCCGCGGAACTGTCGATGCTCGGTGATCGTTCGCGTCGTCCCGCTGCCGACGCTGACACGGACGACGCCGTAGCCTCTCCAATCGTTCCAATAGGAGCCAGCCGTCTGGTCATCGGCGCGCTGCCAGCCAGGTTCGCCCAAGTACGTGTAGTTGGTGACGACATCCGGTGACAGCGGCCCGTTCGGCACGGAGCTACCCACCCAGTCACGTTCTGTCACCGTCATCACGACGTACTTGTTGAACGCCGCATCCCCCGGTACGACGAAGCAGCTGCGGTAGTACGCCGGTGTGTACCACTGAGACCAATGGGTCGCGAGCGTTGACAGGTTGCACGGATGAGTCTGCCCGTAGTTGACGTACGTGGAACCACCAAGACCGTTGTTGATGACATCCAATCGGAACATGTACATGGTCAGCGAGTCGGCCCGATTGTCGAGATTCGCCCAGTAGCTGGCGAACTGAACCGCGGGCGCCCACAATGGACTGGAGTCCGGGAGCCCGACCCGCTGAATGGAGCCCAGCCAGAGCCGTTGATCCCCCTGCAGAGGATTCTGGACGAACGAGTTCCCGATCATGTAGCGACTCACCACATGTTGAGCTCCACCAGCCGCGGGATCCGGGGCGTACGTCTCGATGTAGTCAACCCGGCGGCTCGTGAAGAACGTCGGCGAGTAGCTATAACACGGTGCTGCGGTGCAGATCTGATCGACCGGCACATCCGGATACGACGAGGCGTTCGCCACGGTCAACGCCGGGCATGACGTCAGCTGGACACATCGCGGCTGCGTGTGCACCACGATCCGGGTGGGTGGCGGCGTCGCCTCGTAGCCAGCGCGCTTGCCATAGGCCACCACGGCCAGCACGCCGCCACGCACGTACCGAACTGGCGCGTATGGTGCCCCGCCCGCCCCGTAGAGGTTGAACTCTGGATCCCACACCATCGACATCACGTTGCCGTTGGTGTCGATGATCCGATCAAGGTTCCACCGCCACGGCTTGTAGCACCACCCGGAACAACCAGGGACCTGGTACACCGGCACCGTCCAACGAGCATTCGTCTCGAATTGCGTTGCCCCCTCACGCCCATACCCGAAGAAGTACTGGGTGCCGTCCGGCGTGGTCACAACCCAGTACTCCCCGGTGTTTGGACCGCCGTTGGTGTCGTTGGGCATCGTCGCCGAGTCCGGCGCAGTCTTGAACCTCCGCACCCTCCATCCCGGATCGCTCTTCAGACGCCACTCGTCATTGGAACCCGTCGGGACGAGCTGCGAACTGTGACCGTTCAAGCTCAGCGACAGCTCCTCCACCGACCGCCAACACTTGCTCGCGTTGACGCAAGTGGAATAGGTCCGCTCCACGAAACCGGCGCCGGAGAGGCCCCACCCAACACCGAACTCACCGCCCTGGTTGTTGCTCGCCTCCGTCATCGCGTCCACGCTTTGCGACGAGTACGACAACGCCAGACTCGGTGTCGCCCCGGCCGCTGCTGGCGGCACTTCGAACGGATAGGACCATGCGAAGTCGCCGGAACCGACCCCCACCTGCCACGCCTGCTCAGACGAGAACGGCGTCGCCGACCAATCGCCCATCGGGCTCGCCGACGCAGCCATCACACCGTAAGTGACTGCCCCCGAGCCATTTGCCGTCGGGACCGACAAGTCCGCCGACAGCACCCCAGTGTCCGGGTTGACTGTCGAGCTCACTCGCTTCGGCACCGCCTGGCAGGACCTGTCCCGCGGAATGGTCGTCGCGCACCGAGGCACCTCCACCAGCTGTGCGCGGCTCAGCCAATCACCACCGTACGCAGCTGCGTAGGGCGCCAACGACACCTCGACGGCCAACAGAACGTTCTCCTGACGACCGTCGCTGCGATCAATCTGAAACGCGAAGACCTGCAGGCTCGCCTGCCTGAGCGCGTCGCTAGGCAACGTCGTCAACCGAGCATCAAGCACCGGGTCAATAGAGGTACTCGCCTGCTTCGCGCTGTCACCAGCCAATGAGACCTTCCACGGCGTCGACGCCGCCTGCACCGGTGCCGGCCGTCCATTCGGATTCGACCCGGCAAAGGTCGACTTGTCCCTACCACCAAGTCGAAGCCGGAATTCCGCCGACGGAACCGAGGGCACAGGGCTCGGAGCGGACCCAGCGACCACCACAGGGGCTGCGGATGCCTGCTCGCCAGGAACGGACGGCCCAGGAATAGGAACGACATCGGCGCCCGACACCAGATCACCGTCGACAACCTGAGCAGGATCAACTGCGACCGGATTGGGAGGCTCCGGCGGGGCCGCCAGCACACCCTGCACAGAAAACTGGCCGAGTAGAACAGCAAGAACTGTGACTCGGCGCAACGGTCGCTTCCGGTTCGTGCTCATGTGGCTCCGCCCAACAATTTGTGCGAACTCCGAGACGGTCACCAATAGAAAGTGAGTGATCCCGTCACGACTGCACTTGACCGTACAAGCAACGGGTTTGAAAGGTCAAGGACCTTGCACCGAGAGCGTTCTCTTTGACATCAAGCGGGAGTTTGGCTTCATTTGCCGACGTCGTGGTCACCTTCGATGAAACAGACCTCGACCCGATCGGTCAGATCGACCATCAAGCAGAACCCGAATTCGACGCCGACCTCTCCGCTTACGAGCAGTTCGACGGCGAAGCCGCCGGCCACCCGACGCTGCACGTGATCGAGTGGAAGACCTCGGTAATCAGCCCTGTCTTCTATCTGTCCGCCCCTTGAGGCGGCGCACCTCGCGAGGATGATTCCGCAACCACGACCAAGAGACCTCTCATGACTTCAGATGCTCACGCACCCAATACGACATGACCTTGTACCCCATGCTGATTCAGCAACCGCCGAGATCTGCCGTTCGCCGACGTGGAAAGACCGCCCACGTGAAGCGTGTTCTGCTCGTGGTCGGCCTCATCGGGTCGGTTCTGTTCCTTCTGCTGAGCCTCGCCGCCTTGCCTGTCGTGGCGATGTAGATAAGCGGCGTCAACGACATCGCTATCCCGCTGCTGACGGCCACGATCGGCATCGCGTCCACCACGGTGTTCACTCGTGCGCTGAGGCGGGCAGAGCCGTCGTGCTGGGCGCTTCGCCGACGCGATCGGCGCGTCTGTGTTCAGCTCGGCTGGGGGCCGCCGCCCGGCCAACTCTGACCGTCAGCCCGATCGACGCGACTGTGGTCACGATCGACGCGGCCGCGATTGGCAGCACGTACAACCCATCACCAGACGGACGGAAGCCGAAGAGTGTTGCACCAGCGAGAAGAGCCGCGCCGCATTGGATGACCGCCAGCTTCCGCCACTGCGGCGATCGTTGAACACCCGCCAACGGCACGATCGTGGCCACGATGAAGAGAACGGCGAATGGGACCACCGGATTGTTGTCATCCGTGGAGATGTCGTTCATCGAGGCGACGCGAGGGGCGATCACACAGCCAGCAAACAACACGATCAAGATGAGCGATGCCATGGCGAAGCGAGGAGTCGTTGACCGGGACGACTCCAGGTTCATGGCCAGACCGTACCACCGCGACCTGAACGGCCTCACGGCGAACTGCCGAGCTGGCGCTGGACAACGGGGCGCGCTTCGAGCAATCTGGGCAAGTGGAGCAAACCGGTGTCGCAGTGCACCATGCTGGCGAAACTCGGCGTTGGCGTACAGCCCTCGTCTTCATCGGTCTTGCAGTCATCGCCGGCGCCGTCTGGTTCGCCGCCTCCTGGATCGACGTGGGCGACAGCACATGCGGTTCAGTGCTTCATCCAACGGCGTGGAGCAGCTCGAGCGGATGCGAACCGGCGATGCCGCTTCGTCTGGCCGTCGCTGTCGCAGTGGCTGTCCTCGGAGGGGTCGTTGTGTTCGTCGGGGCTCGCGGCACATGGCGCGACCGGCCGCTTTCAGGCACGCTCCTCGCCGGGTTCGGCATCGTCGTCTTGACGGTGCTCCTCGTTGTCAACGAGTTCGTTCGCAGTGACGGCCTCTGGAACCACTAGATCATTCGCCGCCCACATCTGTAGATGCTCCGGTATTCGGGTGAGGCTGGAGCATCGTCGGCGTGAAACCTGCGGCCCTGCGCAGCACGGGTCGCCGTCGATCCCCAGGCGGCGAGTGCCACCTTCCTGCCTAGGCTGGCCATGACGGATCGAACCGGAAAGGATGTCGCAATGAGCAACGAATGGGGCCCGCTGGGCGCACTTGCCGGAGAATGGGAAGGCACGGGAGGGCTGGACACGGCCTTCGCGCACATCACGAACGAGGTGCTCGGCACGCCATACCTGGAGAAGTGCACCTTGAAGCCGTTCGGACCGGTCGACAACGGCAAGCAGTCGCTGTACGGCCTCGACTACAGGTCGGCGATGTGGCGCAACGACGAGGCCAACCCGTTCCACACCGAGGTCGGCTACTGGCTGTGGGATGCGGCCACGGGTGAGATCATGCGCGGGTTCGTGGTGCCGCGTGGCATCGTCGTGATGGCCGGTGGCGTCGCCGCTGCCGACGCCTCCAGCTTCACCCTGAAGGCTGTCAACGGCACCATGCCGTACTCGATCGGCGAGAACAAGTACCTGGCCAAGAACGCCAGCACGTTGAGCTACGAGGTCACCATCACCGTCGGCACCGACACCTGGAGCTACGAGGAGACCACGATGCTGCGCATGAACGAGTTCGACGAACCCTTCGCCCACACCGACCACAACACGTTGCACCGAGTCGGCTGACGCCTGCGTCGCAGACGCGGCGGCGCTGCCGGGCCGTGCATCAGTCGCCGTCGGCATGCCGACGTGCGCGCACGGCGGCCAGTGGCCGCACCGCCGGCTTGCGCCAACCGACGCCCATCACCAGGCCCGGAGGCGGCCACAGGTCGTCGCGGCTGTACGCCCACCACTCGAACGGGTTGAGGTAGTACGAGCAGGCCTCGATCATGGTGCCGATCGGTTCCTTGCGCCCGCGGCGCCACCACAGCGCCACGCCGCCCAACGCACCAGCGGCCGCCCACAAGCCGTACAAGGGCAGGTACGCCGGCCCGAACCAGCGCGCCTGCCAGACGTGCACCCCCTCATGGTCGGTGATCAGCTTGCGTCGGCGCTCGCGCGACACGTCGCCGGCACTGGAGATGACGTTGCCGATGGTGAGCGCGAAGCCGGCTTGGAAGTGCACCCCGCTTCGGTACACGTGACGGTTCTGGCGATGGCTCAACGTGGGCTCGTAGCCACCGCCCTTCGACCCCACCACATGCGCGACCATGCCGAGGCCGACGGGCATGGTGGCCCACGTGGAATCCAGCACGAACGCAACCACACCGCGCCACTGGCGCCACGAGTAGATGCCACGCCACCCGGAGATGAGGCCGTTCACTGCCGCGACCAAACCGATCGCCGCAGCAAGCAGCGGGTGCAGGAAGGCGCCCATGGACCACCCGAGCGCGGCCCCCGCGGCACCGACGACCAGACCTTCCAGCGCCTTGCCAGCGGTGAGCGACAGGCGTAGCGTCATCTCAACACGTTACGCACGGTGGCTGGTGAGCATGAGCGGAGAGTCGTCATGAATCTGGGTTCGGAGGCGCAGGCGCTCGAGATGCGCATGGTCCAGCAGACGCAGCAGTTCCACAACGAGGTGATGAGCGCGGATGCAGAGCACCTGCGGGTCGGCTACGACGCGGTGCCTCGGCGCTCGCGGCGCGCCAAGCTCGCCATCGCCGCCGGCACGCTCTTCGTGCTCACCACGCTGGGCGTGCTCATCGCACTCTGACCACGCACACGGCCGCGCGGTATCGTGCCGCGATGACCCGCCCACTGCTCGGCATGTGCTTCGATCGTTCGTATCCATCCACAGCGATCACCGAGTTCGCGGAACGCCTGGAGGGCGGCGGGGTCGACCAGCTGTGGGTGATCGAGGACTGCTTCTTCACCGCCGGCATCTCGTTGGCCGCCACCGCGCTGGCCCGTACACAGCGCCTCCAGGTGGGCCTCGGCATCCTGCCGGCCGTGGCCCGCAACCCGGCCATCACTGCCATGGAGCTGGCCACGCTGGCCAACCTCGCGCCGGGCCGCCTGCTGGCCGGCATCGGCCACGGCGTGCAGAGCTGGATGGAGCAGATGGGTGCCCGCACCACCAGCCCGCTCACCACCTTGGAGGAGGTGATCACCGTCGTGCGGCAACTGCTGCGCGGCGAGACGGTCACCTTCGCCGGTCGCGAGGTGCGGCTGGACGAGGTGCGGCTGGACCAGCCGCCGGCAACGGTGCCGCCGGTGCTGGCCGGGGTGCGCGGTCCGAAGTCGCTGGCACTTGCCGGCCGTGTCGCCGACGGGGTCGTGCTCGCAGAGGCAACCGGGCCGGCCTACATCCGCAGCGCCGTCCACGCGGCAGCAGCCCCGCCCGGCTTCCGTGTGAGCGTGTTCAGCTCGCTGTGCATCGAGGCCGACCGTCGCGACGCCTACCGCTGGATGGCGCCCGTGGCCGCGGGCTGGTTGTCGTCACCGAACCCAGCCATCGATGCCCATCCGCACGCGGCCGAGATGCGCGACCGGTTCGCCGGTGGTGGCGCCGATGCGCTGGTCGACATGCCGCGTGAGTGGTGGCTGCAGCTCGGCGCGATCGGCACCTTCGACGATGCGGTCGAGCACGTCGCTTCGCTCGCCGAGGCGGGAGCTCACGACGTGAGCCTGTTCCCCGCCCCAGAGCTGGCGGTCGGCCGGCAGCAGCTCGACGATGTCATCGCGCTGGCTGCCGCCGTGAGCTGACGCGAACCCGAGCAGACGCGAAGCGACCCGGGCTCGTGGCCCGGGTCGCTTCGCAATCAGGTGGATCTGACCGGGGTCAGGCTGCCGTGTGCCGGCGGCGCCGGCGGGTGACGAGCAGCAGCGCCCCACCCATGCAGACCACAGCCAGGCCTTGCCGGAGCAGGTGGGCGATGTCGCTGCCGGTTCGGGGCAGATCGGCGGCGACCGTAGCCGTCGCAGTTGCCGCGTCGTTGACGGCGTTCGAGTCGACGAGCGGGCTCGACGCCGTTGCTCGGTTGACCACCGTCCTGCCGGCGGACCCGGCGGCCACCGCCACGACGACCTCCACCGCCGCCGACTGGCCGGGCGCCAGCGCTGCGGTCGACACGCATGACACGACGTTCGAGGCGCCGGTACAGCTGAACCCGACTCCGGAGGCGGACTGCAACGTCAGCCCGACGGGCAGTTCGTCAGTGAGGGTGATTGCGCCGATTGGGGCAACGGACGGACCGTTGTTGGTCACCGTCAGGCGGTAGCGAGCGTTGCTGTCCGGCACCAGCAAATCCAGCAGATCCTTGCTGAGCATCAGGTCGATACCCGTCACCACGGTCGGGTCATTGGCGATGTTGTTGACCGAACGAGGATCGGGAGTCGTGCTCGACACTGTTGCCACGTTGGTCACGCCCGGTGCCGCAGCGAAGCTCGTTGCGACGGTGAGCCGAATCGGCGACGCCGATGTGAGCGCTGCCAGATCAGAAGACAGCCGGCAGGTGACGACCTGACCGACCGCATTGCAGGTCCAGCCCGTTCCGTTGCCGCTCTTGAAGGTGAGACCGCTCGGCAACGTGTCGACGACCTCGACTGGTGAACGCGCAGCCCCCGGGCCGAGGTTGCGTACCTCGATCGTGTACGTCACATCGTCACCGGCGCGCACTGCGCCGGCGGGGTGGGACTTGACGATCTCCAGATCGGCTTCCTCCCTCTCGCCGAAGTCGACATCAAGCCGGTCCTGACCGGGATTGAGTACGAAGGTCGTCGTCCTGTTGGTGGTGCCATCGAGGTCGTACGTCGGCACGAACCCGGCGGGCAAGGTAACCGGGTCGATCGACACGGTGTACGTTCCCGCGGGCAGGTTCGGGACCAGGTAGTCGCCGGCGGCGCCGGTGATGGCCGTGTAGACGACGTCATCGGCTGTGCCGACCACGCCATCGATGCCGGCCCACACCACCGTCACGGTCACTCCGGACAACTTCGGCTCACCGGCGTCGATGACGCCATCACCGTCGATGTCGTGCCACACGGTGTCACCGATCGATCCGTCACCGGTGTAGCTGAAGTCGACGTCACGAGCATCGGGAAGGGCAGCGTCGAGGATGCGGGTGGCGATGTCGGGCGTGGCGGTGCCATCAAGGTCGAAGGTCGGGATCAAACCGGCCGGCAGCGTGGTCGGATCGATCACAACCCGGTACTCACCGAAGGGAAGGTTGGCGAACAGGTAGCCGCCGTCGGCGGCGGTGGTGCTCGTCAACACGAGGTCGTCGGCGGTCTCGAAGATGCCGTCAACGCCTGGCCACGTGGCGGTGACCGCAACGCCCGCCAGCGGGAGGTCGATGCCTGCGTCGAACGCGCCGTCGCCGTTGTTCGCGACGTCGAACCACACCTGGTCGCCCAGCGAGGCAACGCCCCGGTAGCCGAAGTCGACATCGGTGCGGTGCTCACCCGCGCTCAGCACCACCGACGACGAGTCGGGCGTGACGATGCCGTCGATGTCGAAGGTCTGCGCCACGCCCGGCGGCAACGTAGTTGCATCGACGGCGACCGTGAACGTGCCCTCGGGGAGGTTCGGGAACAGGTAGCCACCGGAGGCGTCGGTGGTGACCGTGATGACGATCTGGGTACCACCTGGGCCGGTGTAGGTGAGCGTCACATCGACGCCGGGGATGCCGGGCTCTCCCGGATCCTGCATGCCGTCGCCATCGAGGTCGAGCCAGATGGTGTCGCCGATGGAACCGCTCCCCGTGTAGCTGAAATCCACGTCGAGCTCGTCAGGGTTGGCGGCACTGAGCGCCGCGGACGCGACGTTGGGCGTGGCGATGCCGTCGAGGTCGAAGGTCGGCGAGAGCCCCACCGGCAACGACGACGTCTGGACCACCACCGAGTAGTCGCCGTATGGCAGATTCGGCACGAGGTAATCGCCCAAGGAGCCGGTCACGGTCACGAACACGACGTCGTCGCCACCACCGGCCAGCCCGTCGGGGCCGAACCACGTCACCACGACCGTCACGTTCGGTAACGGCTGGTCGAGACCACTTGCCGTCGCTGTACCCGAATCATCCTGGTCGAACCACAACGTGTCGCCGAGGGACCCGACACCCGTGTAGCTGAAATCGACGTCGCGAGGGTTGCGCGCTGCCGGGGTGATCAGCTTCGTGGCGACGTTGGGGGTACCCACGCCATCGAGGTCGAACGACGGCACCATCCCTTCGGGAACGGACGCCGGATTCACCGTCACGGTGTAGCTGCCCTCGGGCAGGCTGGGAACGAGGTACGTGCCATCCGCTGCGGTGGTGCTGGTGAACGTCATGTCGTCGGCGGTGCCGGCCAAGCCATCGACACCGGCCCAGACGACCGTGACACCGACGCCGGCGATGCCGGGTTCCCCGGCATCCTGCACAGCGGTGCCCGAGTTGTCCAGGTCGTACCACACGGTGTCGCCGAGGGAGCCGAGACCCTGGTACCCGAAGTCGACATCGGTACGAGCCTGACCCGGCGTCAGCATGGTGGACGCCGTGTTCGGGGTGGCGATGCCGTCGAGATCGAACGTCTGGTTCACCCCTGCCGGGGGAACCACGTCGACTCGGAAGTTGCCGGCAGGCAAGTGCGTGAACAGGTAGGCGCCGTCGGCACCCGTGACCGTGGTGAACACGACATCGTCGCCGCCACCGGGCACACCGTCGTCACCGAACCAGGTGAGCGTGACGGTGAGGCCCGGGATTCCCTGCTCGCCGGCGTCCTGCACGCCGTCGCCATCGGTGTCGAGCCAGACGCGATCGCCCAGCGAACCGGTACCGGTGTAGCTGAAGTCGACGTCGCGCGGGTTCGGATCGATCGCGCTGAGCGTGCGAGGAGCGGTGTTCGGCGTGAGAGTGCCGTCCAGGTCGTAGGTGGGCACCATGCCGGCCGGGACCGTGGCCGCGACCACGTCGATGAGGTAGTCGCCGAAGGGCAGGTTGCCGACCAGGTAGCCACCCGCGCCGTTGGTGGTGACGGGGAAGACGAGGTCGTCGGCGGTTCCGGGCAAGCCGTCGAACCCCGCCCATGTGATGGTCAGATCGATGCCGGGCAACCCTGGCTCGCCGGCACCTTGCGCGGGTGACCCCGAGTTGTTCAAGTCGTACCAGACGGTGTCACCGATCGAGCCGACGCCTCGGTAGCCGAAATCGACTGTCAGGTTCGACGTCAGCGTGGGCACCGTCGAGGTTGCGGTGTTCGGTGTGCCCGTACCGTCGAGGTCGTAGGTCGGGGCAAGGCCGGGAGGCAACGATGACGTGTCGACGGTGACGTTGTACACGCGGTCGATGCGCAGGTTCGTGAACAGGTAAGCGCCGTCCACGCCGGTCGTCGTCGTCTGAGTGGGCCCGTCATCGCCGTCACCGAACAGGCCGTTGGGGCCTGCATCGAGCAGCGTCAAGGTGACGTTCGGAATGCCGGGCTCGCCGAAGTCCTGCACACCGTCGCCATTCAGGTCGAGCCACACCCTGTCGCCGAGCGAGGTCGGTGAGACGTCGATGGTCGCTGCCGACTCGTCGTCCTCGACCGGCGTCGTGCCGGCGATGTTGCCCGGCGTGGAGTCGATGTCGAACTGATCGGCAGTGTTGATCTGGGCAGCGTTGGTCACCTGTCCGATGGCGTTGATCTTGACCTGCAGGCGCAGCGTGGCACTGCTCCCGCTGGCCAAGGGGCCGACCGTCCAGGTCGTGGATGTGGCGTCGAACGTCCCCTGGGTGGGACTGCCGAGCACGACCGCAACGAACCCAAGACCGGCCGGCAACGGGTCGCTGACCGTCGAGCCGGTGGAGGCATCGGGGCCCTGGTTGGTGATCGTGAACAAGTACTCGACCACCTGGCCGAACGCGTACGGCGGCGGGGTGACGATCTGCTTGGTGAGCGACAGATCGGCGCGGCGGATCCGCGCCGACTCGGTGTCGGTCGCCGTGTAGGCACCGTTGCCGTTGGCCGTCGCGTTGGTGGCGTCGTCACCGGTGATGGTGGCGCTGTTCACATGGTCGAAGCTGCCGGTGGTGCCAGCCGTGGCCAGTGTCGCATTCGGCGTCGCCTGGAACCGGATGGTGGCCGACGAGCTGGGTGGCAGGTTGCCGATGTTCGCCCAGGTCAACAACTGGGCTGCAACGACAGGGTCGCCGATCGCGCCGACCGGCGGAGTGGCGCCGCCGGTGACCGCGGTGACCGCCGCCGAACCGGGCACGTAGTCCCAGCCGGCAGGCAGCGTGTCGGTGACATCGAAGCTGTTCAGTGCGGCCACCGTGTCGGTGTTGCCGACGACGATCTGCCAGGTGAACGGCACGCCGATGCGCGCATCGGTGGCGTCGCTGACGGTGGTCTTGACGATCGTCGGCTGCGGGTAGTGCAGCGTGATCGTGTCGGTGTCGGCCGGGTTCTCCGTGTACTCACGGAAGACGCGCGCCGGGTAGTCGGCCACCGTGGATGCGCGCTCGCCGGACGAGACACCGAAGTAGCTGGGCACGCTGGCCCGGTTGATCACTTGTTGCAGTTGGCTGAGGTCGACCGAGCCCTGCAGCGCCATCTGGTAGGTGATGGTGAGGACGCCACCGGAGGCGAGTCCACCGGGGTAGTCGAACTGCAGCCCGTCGCCGTCGACGATGCTGATGTCGGTTTCGGTGGCGCCGCCGTTGGCGGTGACGGTCACGGAGGCGAACGCCGAGCCGGGCAGATCGGCGTTGTCGACGATGCGCAGGTCGTAGGCCGGGGAAGTACCCGTGTTCTGGACGGTGAGCGTGTAGGTGAGCAGGCTGCCGTCGGGCGCGAGGTTGCAGGCGTCGTTGTCGGTGGCACCGTCCACTGCAGCCGCGATGTGGTCGCACGTGGAGACGCTGACGTCCTTGTCGATGAGGACCTTGGGCTCCACCTCGGTGACGGTGTCGGTGGCCGTGCTGCGGGCGTCGTTCGCTGCCGGGATCTGCGGTGGCGTACCGGCCACCTGATCGGTCAGGTTCCATCGCAGTGCGGCGTTGTTCACGAACGTCGAGCCGCTGACATTGGCGGGGAGGCTCCGGATCGTCGCCGAGTAGGTGACCTTGACCGTGCGTTCAACCGTGGAAGCCGACACGTCGCCGAGCCAGTAGCCCACGGTGACCGGACCGCTGGCAGGGGCGACCGGTGCAGGTCCCGCGACTCCCAGCACGGTCGCAGACGACGGAAGGCACACGGCAGGGGCACAGGTGACGGACTGCAAGCCCTCGAAGCTGAGGCCAGCGGGCATCGCATCGACGATCACCGCGTCGTAGAGCCTGGTGTTCGGGGGAATCGGCACCTCGAGCGTGTAGGTGATCGTCTGGCCGACGGTGGCCGGTTGGGGCAGGTGGCTCTTGATCAAGGGCACGCTGATCACGGTCACCGTGTCGGTGGCGGTAGTCGAGTACGACCGCTCGTCGGGGTTGGCGCCCTGGGTCGAGTTGAGTGCCAGCCGAACCGTGTTGGTGAGCGCCTGCGAGGCAGCCGCAGGATCGACGACACGTGCGGAGTAGCTCAACAGCGTGCTGCTGCCGGGAGCGAGCCCAAACGCCGACGGGTACGTCCAGCGGATGAACGTGCCGCTGACGCACGACGGATCGGCGCCGCCGACTGCGACCGTGCCAAGGGCCGGAGCTGCAACGGGCAGCTGTACCGACAGCCCCACCGGCACGCAGTCGGTGACAATCAGATCATGTGCCGGCGATGCGCCGGAGTTACCGAGCGTCAGCGTGTAGTTGAGGAGCTGGTTGGGCAGGACGATCTTGTCGGCGTCGTCGTCCGTCTTGACGACCGTCGGGTTCGGTTCCACGATGTTGGCCGTCACCGTCGACGTGTTGTGACGCACCTGGGTGGGCTGCACTCCGTCGGTGGCCGCCTTCGTGTCGAAGCTGAAGTCGGCCTTGTTGGAGAACGATCCTCCATTGGCGTTTGCGGCGCCATCGATCACGACCGCCGTCATCGTGACGGTGATCACGTCGGCGCCCGAGCCGGCTGCATTGGTGTACGGGTCTGGCAGGGTGACTTTGACGGCTCCGGTGCCGGGGTCGGCGACAAACGTCCAGCCGCCCGGCAGCGGGGTGCCGTTGAGGGTGGCGGCCGCTACCGGGCTGGTGAGCAGACGTAGGTTGGGCGGCAGGGCGTCGGTGAACGTCCCCGCATACACGGTGCTGCCGGCCGGGATCGTGGCCGTGATCGTGTAGGAGATGTTCTCGCCGATCGTCACGGTGTCGGTGGCGGCCGAGGCCGGTGCGTTCGACGGGTTGCCGGTTTCGCTGATCGACGACGCCTGTACCTTGGTCACGGGCACATCGGCCAGCACCACGGTGACCGATGCGATCGCTGGAACGGTGTCGTTGGGCACCGCAGTCGGGTCGAGCGTGGTGGCTGTCGGGGGGATGTACACCACCGGCGGCTGACCGGTGTTCACCGGCTGCTCGTAGGAGCGGACGCCGGCGGTGTTCGTGAGGTCTTCGGTTGGAGCCAGCGTCACGGGCAGCTTGACCTGATACGTCACGACAGCACTTGCCTGCGGGTTGATCGGGCCGGCGATGGTCCAGTCGATCACCGATACCGTCGACGGGGTCAGCCCGGTGGCCACGCCGTTGGTGCACACGCCGCCATTGGGGATCGGCACGACCACGTCGGCACAGGTGAGCTCGAAGGGCAACGCATCGCGGACCTTCACCTTGAACGCAGCGCCGAAGTGCACGTAGCCGGGATTGCCCACGGATTCAGGCTCCAGCGGCGCGCTGTTGTTCACTGTCAGCGTGTAGCTCACCGTCGAGGCGGGCCCGGCCGGGTTGACGACCGGGGTGACCTTGGTGAAACCGAGCGCAGGCCGTGTGGCGTTGTCGAGGGCGACGTTGCGCAGTGAGGTGGCGACACCAGCGGTGTTCAGCGTGGTGGCCTTGACCAGGTTGGCGCTGGCCAGGAACGCGCCGGGAGGAACGATCGCCGCCAGGCCTGGCGCGGGTGCGGGAATGGTCGCCGAGTAGATGACGTCGAAGACCTTCTCGGTGGCCGCATCGACGTAGCGGTTGGCGGCCGCGGGTGGGCCGCCGAGCTTCCACGTCATCAACTGACCGGCGGGGGTGGTCTGCAGCGCGCCGGGGGTGACGGTGACGACCTCGTCGGCCGCGGTCTCCCCGGTGAGTGGGTTGATGCCCCAGTAGCGCTCGAACACGAACCCCGGCGGCAGGTAATCGGAAACATCGATGTTGCGATACCGCAGCGCCGAACCGACCGGAGGAAGGGCGGCGCCGTCGTTGAGCGTGAGGCGCACGTGGTAGCAGACCCGGTCACCCGGCTTGTAGTAGTTGGACGAGAGGGCCACACTGTCGGCGTCGCGGTAGCTCAATGTGTTGCAGTCGACGGTGACGTTGCCCGGCAGCGGCACGCCGACCTGCTTCTCGACGGCAGGGGTCGCCGACGACTGGCTGGCAGACGAGTCGTCCCTGGCCGGGTTGGAGCCCGACAGCCCAGGGGCTGGGGCAACCACCTCGGCCTGCACTTCCGGGATCGCCACGATGTTGGTCCAGTCGTCGTTGGACAGCACCGGTGCCGCGTTGGTGAAGTTCTGCTGGTAGAAGTCGCGGGAACGAGTGGGGAAGGTGATCCGCATCGTTGCGTTGTCGGTGTACACCGGAGCAGGGAAGAGCCAGGTGATCGTCCACGAGCCATCCACGTTCTCGTCGACGCTGGTGTACGGCAGCGGTGTCGGCGAACCGCCATCGATGCTGACCGTCGGCCCTTCGCCGAGCACCGGGTTGCACTCCGCCAGGACCGGCCCTGAGGTGTTCTCGAAGTTGGTGGCGCCGAGTGGGCACAGGCCGTCCGGCAGGGTGTCGACGACGGTGACCGGACCGGCGACGCTGCGGTATTCGCCGGTGGCGATGTCAATCGTCCAGTGCGAGAGGCCCTGGCGGGCGATCGACGGGGCATCGACGCCCTTCTGCATGCGGAGGTCCTCGGTGGACACGATGAGGCGGGAGGTGTCGCTGACGTCCTGGGAGGTTGCGGGAGCGACAGGGCCAGGGTACTTGCCGGCGGCGGTCGCGCTGTTCGGTCGAGGCTGTTCGTCGAGGGTCTCGGTGCCGCTGTTGTTGTCGAGGTTGGCGGCCTGCGGGCAGTTGACCGCCGAGCAGGCCGTGGCAGGAGCGGTGGCGAACAGCGCGTTCTTGCGCAACGGGATGCCCGCGTAGTAGCTGATCACGCGGACCCCGTCGACCGGCAGCACACCGATGGACCACTGCACGTGGGTGTACACCGCAAGCGGCAGCGGCCCGGTGCCGTCGGGGTCGACATTGACGGTCTCGACCAGCAACGGCTGTTGACAGTTGTCGGGGGCGCCAGCGGCCAGGTCGGGGCCAACGGTGGCATCGATCAGGCCGGAACCCGGATACTCCTCACGGCTACCGGCATTGGTCGGCGCGTCGGTGGTGTTGTCCCACGCTCCGCAACCGAGGAACTCGAGACCGGCGTCAAGGTAGTCGTCGACGACTACGGTGTTGTCGGGGAAGGCACCGTTGCCGGTGATGGTCAAGGTGTACACGGTCTCGTGATCGTGGATCCCGCGGAGCAGCTCACCCTCAGGTGATGGTTCAGACTTCTCGATGTCGATGGCGGTGATCTTCGTGCTCGTCGTGCTGGAGCCGGTTCCCGAGGAGGTGCCGGCAACGATCACCCCGGTCGCAGGATTCAGGGTCGGCGTGGTGCGTGGATCGCTGTTGGTGTAGGCCACCACCGGGATCGACACGGTGCCGTTGCCGGGAAAACGGGCGTTGGCGGCCAGCACCTGGAAACTCACCGTCGACGACGAGGCCGTGAGCACGTCGGCGACGTTCTCCCACCACAAGACGGTGATCCCACCGAGAAGGGGGATCACGACGGGGTCACCGAAGGGCGACGAACCCGGCACGTAGCTGACTCCGTTGGGCAGCGTGGCCTTGAAACCGACGTTGTAGCCATCAGGCCCGCTCGGGTTGCTGGCGATGGCCGACACGGTCACCGGCGTGGCCGGCGCATCGATCAACACCTCAGCGGGCGCAGCGGACACCACCGTGAGAGTCGGCGCCGCCGCGGCCGTCGGCGCGCGCAGCGTCGAGTCGACCCCGACGACGACCACACCCAGTCCCAGAACAGCCACCGCCGCCAGCGCGCGATTGACGCTGCGCAACGGCCCGGAAAAACGGGTGTTCATCGGAGAACCTCGATCTGGTCGCATGTGCAATAAAGAATCCTTGATCAACGACGGGTTTACAGACGCACCACGCTGTTGGGGCCCGTTCAGCCTGTCGACTTCATTCGAGTAGACGCATCGCAACCCTACCTATGACGCCGGAAACGCCTCCGATGCGAGGAACGTCGCGGAGCCAGCGGCCTGACCACTCGGCAGTGGTGCCCGGGGCGACACCGGTGCTGTCGACCTCGAGCAGACCGCGGGTGCCATCGACGACGCGCTCGAGCACATCGAGACTGCTCGGCGCTACGGGCACCGACGACGTGGCGGTCTTCCCCGCCCCCGAGTGGGAGGTCGGCCGTGCACAGGTCGATGACATGATCCGCCTCGCCGCGGCGCTGCGGCAACGGCCGGACGCGCCTGGCCCCGCTGCGCCGGGAAGTGCTCACTCGATCATCGACTGACAAGTGCGGCCAGTGCGGCCACGGCGACGACGAGGCCGATCGCCGCCATCGTCAGGCTGCGCGCACGGGGTGCATGAGTGAGGTCGCCTTCGGCTTTCGGAGCCACCGGCGGGCGCACCACCGCCATCAGGTTGCCGGCGAACAGCGCACCACCCAGGGCGAGCAGCAGCCACACGATCAGGTCCTTGCCGAGGAACATGCCGCCAGTCTGCCGCCCGGTACGCCCGGGCCTGCATCGCAGCGCGACAATTCCGCGATGGGCTTCCATCACGTTGCACTCGCCACCCACGACGCCGCGGTCACGCATCGCTTCTACACCGAGGTGATGGGCTTCCA
>JBAVTH010000554.1:0-2432 GCA_049696035.1 Ilumatobacteraceae bacterium | reverse complement strand
GTGCTGGCCCACACCGCGTCGAAGGTGCCCAGTGCCTCGGCGGCGGCGACCGCCTGCAACATGCCGGCGTCGGTGAGCGGCGGATCTTCCTGCCCCTGCCAACGCCCGATCGCGTTCCATTCGCTCTCGCCGTGGCGCAAGGTGAGCAGCCGGGTGACGGTGTTGGAGGCCGGCGAGGCGTGGGTCGGGTCGTCTGCGAGCGGCACTCGCTGGAGGGTAGCCGTCGGCTTGCGGATCACGACCACTACCATGCCCACATGGCCACGCTTCGACTTTTCGCCGCGGCCCGCGAATCGGCGGGCACGGGGAAGGCGGAGTTCGAGGGCGCCACGGTGGGCGAAGTGCTGGCCGCAGCCGTGACGAGCTTCGGTGAAGGCTTTCAGGTGGTGCTCGGCAGTTGCCGCGTGTGGGTGAACGGCGATCCCGCCGAGCCCCACACCGCTGTCGGCATCGACGACGAAGTGGCGGTCCTGCCGCCCGTGAGTGGAGGTTCCACATGAGTACGCCACCGCCCGACGAGCTCGAGCTCGCGCCCAGCCTGCTGCCGCTGGCCCAACTGCGCGCGCTGCGCGCCGAGCTGCAGCACGAGGACGACGCGATCAGCTACGTGCGCCGTCTCGCCCAGGCCCGACTCGATCTGCTGCGCGCCGAGCTGCATCACCGTTCGGTCGGCGACATGAAGAACATCACGGGCGAGCTGCCGGCCATCCTGGGCACGCATCTCACCGGCGGCTCACCGCGGCCACCGCGCCCGGCCGACGACTTCAGCGACCACCCGATGGCGCTGGCGCTCGAGGAGCTGTGCAACGACGCCGGCAGCACCGACCTGCCATCGATGAGCGGCGACGAGCTCATCGACTACCTGGCCAAGCTGCACGAGTTCGAGCAACTGCGCTCACACGAGCGCAAGGCCCTGTTCGTGCGCATCGATGCGCTCAGCGCCGAGTTGGTGCGCCGCTACCGCGACGGCGAGGCCGACGTCGACGGCCTGCTGGCCCAGGACTGACCGAGTCACCCCATGCCCGACCCGCTGCACGAACTGGACAAGCGTCTCGCCGACGTCGGTGAGTTCATCCGCAGTCAGCGGGAAGTGGCGCGGATGAGCGTGCGCCGGTTGGCGGAGGTGGCGGAGATCAGCAACCCGTATCTGTCGCAGATCGAACGCGGGCTGCGCAAGCCTTCTGCCGAGATCCTGCAGCAGATCGCGAAGGCGTTGCAGATCAGTGCCGAGACCTTGTACGAGCGCGCCGGTTTCCTCGCGCCATCGGCCAATCCGCGAGGGGTGCGCGAGGCCATCGCCTCCGACCCGGCGCTCACCCAGGAGCAGCAGCAGGCCTTGCTCAACGTGTACGAGAGCTTCGTCGGGCAGCACCGCTGAGGCACGAGCGGTCGTGCGTGGCCGTAGCGTGCTGCGCATGAGTCGGCTCGATGACATCGGCGAACGTGATGGGTGGCGTTGCTGGTTGTGCGACGAACCCGTCGATGCGCGGATGTCGGTGAACGACGCTCGCGGGCCCAGCATCGACAGCCGGTTGACGAAGGCGAAGAGCAAGGGTGTGGCGTCGGGTTCCACCGACCGGCTGGCGCATCGAGGGTGCAACACGAAGAAAGGTGCGGTCGCCGCGGTGGTGCCGTGGCCGGCTCATCTGTTCGTGGTCGATCCGGCTCCGATCATCACCACCGTCGAACGTCTGCAGCGCAAGGGCGGCCGCGAGATCATGGCCCGCTGCCCCACTCGCGCCGATGCCCAGGACGCCGCCGCGTGGCTGGCCGATCGAATGTCGCGGCTCGCGCCCGATCTGGGCGCATCCACCGAGGTCGAGGCCGGCGGCGGCCAGTTCCTGTTGGTGCTGCGCGCGTAGGAACCCCCTGGAGATTGGGTATGGACCCGAGGACGATGCGGGTGAATACTGGAGTCAGCCCGTCGATCACACTCTCGGTCAAGTCGGTCGCTTTCGTCAGATCGCACCGCGCCGCATGGCCCCACGGCCTCACTGATCGGCGGGCGCTACGCGTCCACGTGCAGTTCCGGGATCCGTTCCGCCCAGGCGTGGAACTCGGCGAGCAGCGATGCCCGTGTCGGTTCGTCGACGAATGCGGCCGCCAACGCATGGAGGTTGCAGCGCCACAACTCGGGCAGGGTCAGGCCCAGCTCGTGGATGCACGACAGCCACTCCTCGGAGAGCGTGATGTCGCTGATGGTCGTGTCGTCGGTGTTGATCGTGAGCGGCACGCCACGGCGCAACAGCTCGACCAGCGGATGGTCGGCGAACACCGCGACCGTGCCCGCCTGCACGTTGCTGGTGGGGCACAGGTCGAGCGTCGTGCCGCGGGCGATGAGCTCGGCGATGAGGGCCGGGTCGGCGGCGGCCAGTTCCTGTTGGTGCTGCGCGCGTAGGAACCCCCTGGAGATTGGGTATGGACCCGAGGAC
>JBAVTH010000553.1:0-1994 GCA_049696035.1 Ilumatobacteraceae bacterium | reverse complement strand
CCTACTCCGTGCTCACGCTGATGGGCCCGGCGTCGCGCAGCGTCCTCTCCGAGGTCACCACCGCCGACCTTTCGAACGAGGCATTCCCCTTCGGCACGTTCCAGACCGTCGGAATCGCCGGCTGCCCGGTGCGTGCGCTGCGCATCACCTACATGGGCGAGCTCGGGTGGGAGCTGCACCTGCCGGTCGAGTACGCGCCGAAGGTGTACGACACGTTGATGGCCGCGGGCGCGCCGCACGGCCTCACCAACGCCGGCTACCGCGCGATCGAGAGCACCCGCCTGGAGAAGGGCTACCGGGCCTGGGGCAGCGACATCGGCCCCGACCACACGCCCGGCGAAGCCGGCCTCGGCTGGGCCGTGAAGATGAAGAGCGGCATCCCGTTCCGCGGCCGCGACGCCATCGAAGCACAGCGCAAGGACCGCGTGCGCAAGCTGCTCGCAGCGTTCACCGTCGACGGCGACACGATCCTGCTCGGCCGCGAGACGATCTACCGCGATGGCGAGCGTGTCGGCTGGCTGACCAGTGGCGGCTACGGCTACACGATCGGGAAGTCGATCGGATACGGCTACGTACGCAACGCCGCCGGGCTCGACGCCGCCTGGGTGCAAGCCGGCACCTACGAGCTGGAGGTCGCCGGCGAACGAGTACCCGCGACGCTCTCCCTGCAACCCCTCTACGACCCGACGAACGCACGAGTGAAGGCCTGACCCCGCATGAGCACCGTCACCTCAACGACATCGCTCCCCTCCCGCGCTCGCATCGTGGTCATCGGCGGCGGCATCCTCGGCTGCAGCATCGCCTACTGGCTCACCAAGTACGGCGAGCAGGATGTCGTGCTCGTCGAACAGCATCAGCTCACCGATGGCGCCACCTGGCACGCGGCCGGTCTGGTCGGACAACTGCGATCGTCGCGCAACACCACCCGCATGCTGGAGCAGTCGGTGGAGATGTACCGCGGCCTCGAAGCCGAAACAGGCCAGGCCGTCGACTGGCACGAGACCGGCAGCCTGCGCCTCGCCTGCTCGCCCGAGCGCGTGCTCGAGCTCAAGCGCCTGACCACGATGGCCAAGAGCTTCGGCCTGCCGATGGAGGTCATCTCGCCGCAGCGGGCGCAGGACCTGTTCCCCCTGATGAGCACGGAGGACGTGCTGGCCGCGGCGTTCCTGCCCACCGACGGCTACATCGACCCAGCCTCGGTCACCCAGGCGATCGCCCGCGGCGCACGCATGCGCGGCGCCAAGATCCAGGAGCAGACCCAGGTCACCTCGATCACGGTCGACGGCCGTCAGTGCACCACCGTGCACACCAACCGCGGCGACATCGAGTGCGAGATGTTGGTCAACGCAGCCGGCATGTGGGGCATGGAGGTCGGCCGGATGGCGGGCGTGCGCATCCCCGCGACCGCGGTGGAGCACCAGTACCTGCTGAGCGGCCCGATCGAGGGCTACACGCCCGTCGAGCTCGGGAAGATGCCGACGATGCGCGACCCCGACCACCTCGTCTACTACAAGCCCGACGGGCCCGGCCTGCTGATCGGCGGCTACGAACCGGACACGATCGCGTTCGGCACGGACGGCATCCCGTCGCCGTTCCAGCGCAAGCTGTTCGAGCCGAACTTCGACCGCTTCGCGCAGCTCGCCGAGCTCGGCGCCAAGCGCACGTCGTGCCTGGAGACCGCCGGCATCCGCACGCTGTTGAACGGCCCGATCCCCTACTCGGCGGATGCGGACTTCGTGATGGGTCGCGTGCCCGAACTGGACAACTACTACGTCGCCACCGGCTTCCTCTACGGCATCGCCGCCGGCGGCGGCGCCGGGAAGATGATGGCCGAGTGGATGCTGGAGGGCCGCCCGAGCCTCGACCTGTGGCCGCTCGACGTGCGCCGCTTCTCGTTCCACCACACCACTCGCCACTTCATGGACCGGCGCATGGTGGAGATGTACGCGCACCACTACAAGCTCGCTGCGCCGGGCAGCGAGAAGGTCACCGCC
>JBAVTH010000552.1:0-5063 GCA_049696035.1 Ilumatobacteraceae bacterium | reverse complement strand
TCCGCACCAGCGCCGAGCGGTCTGCCGCGGGCAGCGCCGTCAGCGCTGCGGGCGGCGAGGTGAACACTGCGTCGAGCCGTGCCGCGACGCGTTCGCCCTTGGCGGTGAGCACCAGCTCGCGCACGCGTCGGTCGTCGGCCGCGTTGCGTCGGGCGGCGAGCCCGAGCTCCTCCAACCGGTCGGCCACGGCCGTGACGTACGACTCGTCGCACGCCATGGCATCGGCCAGGTCGCGCATGCGGACGGGGCCGTGCCGGAGCGACATCAGCGCGTGGCCGTGCGGCGGGGTGAGGGCGAGCTGCTGCAGTTCGGCGAAGAACGCGTCGCGTCGCGAGAAGAACAGCGACATCATCCGCTGCCACGCTTCCGCCATCTGCGCGTCGGTGTCGGCCACCTCGACAGTCTATCGAGTGCATGACCTGAATCAATGGTTGATAAGACTCAACCATTGTGTAGAGTCAATGGCCATGACGGAACCGGCAATCCTCGCGGAGGACCTCCGCAAGACCTATGGCGACGTGGTCGCCGTCGATCGCATCTCGCTGGCGGTGCCCAGGGGCAGCGTGCTCGGTCTGCTCGGCGCCAATGGCGCCGGCAAGACCACCATGGTGCGCATGCTCACCACGGTGCTCAAGCCCGACAGCGGCAAGGGCTCCGTCAACGGCTTCGATGTGCTGCACCAGCCACAGGCCGTTCGCCGCAGCATCGGCCTGGCCGGGCAGTATGCAGCGGTCGACGAGAACCTCACCGGTCGCGAGAACCTGGTGCTCGTCGGCCGGCTCACCCACATGGCCAAGGCGGCGGCCCGCCAGCGGGCGGTCGAGCTGCTCGACCAGTTCCACCTCACCGACGCCGGCGATCGCCCGGTACGCACCTACTCCGGTGGCATGCGTCGTCGCCTCGACCTCGGCGCGGCGCTGGTCGCGCACCCGCCGGTGCTGTTCCTCGACGAGCCCACCACGGGCCTCGATCCGGCCAGCCGGCTCGACCTGTGGGGGGTCATCGAGACGCTCGTGTCCGACGGCACCACCGTGCTGCTCACCACCCAGTACCTGGAAGAGGCCGATCGCCTGGCCGACAACATCGTCGTCATCGACAGGGGACTGATCGCGGCCGAAGGCACGGCCAAGCAGCTGAAGTCGCGCCTGGGCGACACGGTCATCGAGTTCGAGCTGGCGACTCCCGAAACCGCGGTCGTCGCCGCCGAGCTGCTGGGTGGCACGGTGGCCGCCGGCACGATCGTGCGGCTGGTGATGAGCGATGGGTCGCGCACACTGCGCGACGCACTCAACCGGCTCACGGCTGCCGACATCTCTCCCCATCACGTCGCCTTGCGCGAGCCCACCCTCGACGACGTGTTCCTCACCCTCACCGGCACCAACGCCGACAACGCCAACACGGGAGTGAACTGATGAGCACCACCGCCCCCACGCTTCCCCCCATCTCCACGCACGCCGGCAGCGGCTTCCTGTGGGCGGTGCGCGACACCAGGGCCATGGTGTGGCGCAACCTCACCGTGCTGCGCCGGGTGCCGCAGCTGCTGGTGTTCGCGCTCGTGCAGCCGCTCATCTTCGTGTTCATGTTCCGCTACGTGTTCGGCGGTGCCATTCCCAGTGGCGCCAAGGGGCTGCCCTACGTCGACTACCTGATGCCGGGCATCTTCCTGCAGACCGTCACCTTCGGAGCCATCAACACCGCAGTCGGCCTGGCGGAGGACAAGAACAAGGGCCTCATCGAGCGGCTCAAGTCGTTGCCGATGAGCCGGTCGGCCGTGCTCGGCGGGCGGGTGCTGGCCGACACCACGCGCAACGTGTTCGTGGTGACGATGATGCTGCTGGTCGGCTTCCTGGTCGGCTTCCACACGCACACCAGCGTCCTGAAGGTGATCGGCGGCGTCGCGCTGATGGTGCTGTTCGGGTTCGCCGTGTGCTGGATCTTCGCCCTCATCGGGCTGTCGGTCACCAACGGCGAGGCGGCGCAGGCGGCGGCGTTCCCGATCCTCGCTCCGCTCACCTTTGCCTCCAACGCGTTCGTGCCCGCGGCCACGATGCCCGGCTGGCTGCAGTGGTGGGCCGAGCGTCAGCCGTTGAGCGTGACCGTCAGCGGCGTGCGTGCGCTGATGATCGGCTCGGAGTCGATGAACTACGTGTGGGGCTCCATCGCCTGGTCGTTGGGCATCACGGCCGTGCTCGCCCCGCTCGCCGTACGCCGCTTCCGCAACAGCTGACGTGCCGACCTCCATCGTTCGCTCGCTCGCGAACGATGGAGGTCGCAGGTCCAGCTACAACAGCCAGCCGATGCGGTCGATGATCACGTGGGTCGAGTTGTCGCCACCGCGAATGCGGATCCTGCCGGCAGGGTCCATGGCGGTGATCACGCCGTTGGCGACGTTCTGGTTCGGGCCGCTCCAGTTGATGCTGGAGTTCCCCGGATAGGGGATGTCGGCGGCGAACACGGCGACGTAGCCGCCGGCCCCGTCGGTGCCGGCGACGGTGAGGTTGAGCACCGCGCTGCGGGCACCGGCGAAGCCCAGCGTGATCACGCGCTCCTCACCCGCAGCCAGCTTGCCGCCTGCGCCGCGGGTGTCGAGCACGCGCGGCGGGCCGCCGGTGAAGGGGATGAACGACTGCGTGGGCGGGGTGTAGCCGATGGTGACGCCCAGCACCGTCGCGCCCGGAACCGTGTAGTAGCGGACGGCCATCGTCGTGCCGGCGTCGACCACGATGGGCGTGGCGAGGTCGTAGCTGGCGGTCTTCGGGCCGCCGCCGGCGGGCAGGGTCTGTTGGAACGACGGCGCGTACGGGACAGGCGTGGCCATCGACCGCTTCCAGATCTCGAGGATCGGCTCGCCCTGATACGCGACGTTGATCTGGCGGATGATGGACCCGGAGGGGATCGACAGCGGAGCACTGAGCCGATCGCCGGCGACGACCGAGCCCACACCCGTGACGTCGGCGTAGTAGCGGTCGTGCCCGCCCGAGCTGTAGTCGGTGAAGAACGCGAACGCGTCGAGCCCGACGTAGGTGAGCGCCGGGTTGGGCGGCAGCAGGGCCTCGGGCCGGTTGTTGCCCAGCAGCTGGGGCAGAGGAGCCCCCACAGCTGCTGCGTGCGCAGTCGAAGCGCCGGCGAGTGCGGCGCCGGCGCCGGCAGCGAGTCCGAGTGCCGCGAACCTCCGGCGGGACATCTGGTTCGACCTGTCGTTCGTTGCATCGTTCATCGAATGCTCCTTGTAGCGAATCGAGCGAGAAGCCCTCGCCCTGGTTCAGAGAGTTGGAGGGGCTGGTCCTGCTAACGGTTTTCGCGCAACATCTGCCGGGTTCGTGCGCGTCGACGGTCGGGCAGCGCTCTACGCTCGCCCGAGTGAGGCCGAAGCTGGTGCTGATGGGAGCTGCGTGGCTGCTGGCCGGGCTTGCCGGCTCGGTCGCCTCGGCGGCTCCCGGGCCTTCGCTGTCGGAGCCCTCGCCGTTGGGGACCGCACTGGCGTCCGCGCAGGCAGTGCGCGTGCACCCGCCCGGCCGCACGTTCACCGTCGCGGCGGTCGGCGACTTCCTCTCCGAGGGGCTGGTCAACGATGCCGCAGCCGCGGTCGCGCCGCCAGGGGTGCGATTCGACTACGAGCCGCTGTTGCGGCCGATCGCGGGGATGATCGCCGGCGCCGATCTCGCGATCTGCCACATGGAGACACCGGTCGGCGCGCCGGGCGCTCAGGTCGGGTTCGCCGGGAAGAGCGGCTATGGCACGAACACGATCGCCGCTGCCGCCGAACTGCCTGCCGACCTGGCCAGGGTGGGCTTCGACCGATGCAGCACCGCCTCGAACCATGCCAACGACCTCGGCGTCGACGGGATCCGCACCACACTGGAGGCGTTGGACAGCGCCCGCATCAGCCACAGCGGCACCGCCCGCACGGCAGCCGAGGCGGCGCCGCAGGTGGTCGAAGTGGCCGGGGTGAAGGTCGGTCACGTTGCGTTCGCCCGCAACTCGAACACCGGCTTTCCTGCGGACGGGTGGCGCATCCGCCAGGCCATCACTGCCGGCAACGTCATCGATGACGTGGCTGCGGCCAGGGCGGCCGGCGCCGAGGTGGTGATCGTGTCGTTGCACGTGTACGTGGAACTGCAGAGCGGGCCGACAGCGGAGGACAGGGCGCTCGTGCAACAGGTCGTCGCGCAAGCTCACCCCGACCTGATCATCGTGCACGGCCCCCACGTGGTGCAGCCGGTGGAGCGGGTGAACGGCACGCTCGTGTTCTGGAGCGTCGGTAACTTCATCTCCGGCATGGGCGTGGCCAATCGCGACAAGTACGCCGACCCGCGCACCCTCGACGGACTGTTGGCCACCGTGCGTTTCACCGAGGAGGCGGACGGCTCGTGGCGCTCGGAGCCTTGGGCGGTGCTGCTGTGCAACGTGCTGGGCAGCCGAGTGGTGTACCCGGGGCTCACCACCCTCGCCGATCCCACGATCTCTGCGAACCTGCGGTCACAGCTGGACGCGTGCGTGACCCGCAGCCGCTCCGTGGTCGCCGATCTTCACTGAACTGCTGCGGCCCGCACCGCTACCCAACGCATTCAGTCGTGCTCGCGCCGGGCCACGAACTTCATGGTGACGCCCACGGTCGTGAGCGCCAGACCGGCGGCCGCCCGAGTCATCGAATCATCACCGGTGGCAGGCAGAACACGCGAGATCGTGGTGGTCGGCCCTTCCGACTGGACCTCGGTGGTGGTCGTCGCGATCGTCGTCGGCACGGTGGTCGGGGCGGTCGTCGTGGTCGCCGCGAGAGTCGTCGTCGGCTGGACCGTGGACGTCGTCGGCGGAATCGTGGTCGAGGTCGTCGGCGGTGTCGTCGTCGTGGTCGTGCTGGTCGTGCTGGTCGTCGTGGTCGTGCTGGTGGTGGGTGGAGTCGTGGTCGTGGTGGTCGTCGTCCGACGAACCGTCGTGGTGGTCTCGCACTCGACTCCAGGGGGTGCTGTGCCGTTGTCGGCACGCGTGGGGGCGGCTCCGAGGAACCCTGTGGCTGCCAATCCGAGACCGAGGACGGTGAGCCCATTCGCCAGGAACCGGTG
>JBAVTH010000551.1:0-14635 GCA_049696035.1 Ilumatobacteraceae bacterium | reverse complement strand
TGGCGCCGGCGGCGAACGCAGTCGTCGTCGGGCCGTCGGACTCGCCGCTCGGCGCGGAGCTGGCCGACGGCCGCCGGCTCGCCCGCTGCCTGCGCTGCGACACCTGGGTGGAGCACGTCGCTCCCGCCGCCGAGACGGCACGCTGGCAGATCCTGCCGCCGGTCGCCGAGCTGACCAAGCCGCGGCGCGGCAAGCCGCTCCACGAGGCGATCCTGATGCGCCTCATCTCGATCAACAAGGCGACCCACGCGGCGTTCTTCTCCGTGCTGGCGGCGATGCTGCTGCTCGTCGAGTCGAACTTCAGCAGGTTGCACGACTGGGCGCAGCGCGTGATCGACGGCCTGAACTCGCAGCTGGGCGACACCGGCCAGGGAGCCAGCCAGACGTGGCTCTCCCGCCAGCTGCGCCACCTGCTGGATCTCAAGCCCGGCACGGTGCACGTGCTGCTCGCGTTGGCCGTCGTCTACGCCGTCATCGAATGGACCGAGGCGTACGGCCTGTGGAAGGAACGCCGCTGGGCGGAGTACCTCACCGTGCTGGCCACCGCGGGTTTCCTGCCGTTGGAGATCCACGAGCTCATCGACCGCGTCACGGTGCTGCGGGTAGGCGCTCTGATCGTCAACATCGCGTTGATCGTCTGGCTGGTGCTGGCCAAGCACCTCTTCGGCGTACGTGGCGGCCCGAAGACCCTGCACGAGGAGGTCGATTGGGATGCCATCCTGGCCGCGCCCACGCCGGCCGCCGGCCGGCCTCACCCTCGCGGCGCCACCGGCTGGCGGCGCTGACCGAGGTGGGCGGATGGCCGCCGTGGCTACATGAGGCGCTGGCGGTCGGGGGCGATGCGGTAGATGATGCGAGCGTCGGTGGCGCCGAACGCGTACGGGCCGCCGGTGTACTTCTGGCTGAGCGCGTTGATGTGGTCGGCAGCTTCCTGGCCGGTGGTGGTGCCGACGACGGTGCCGCGCACCTCGCCGTAGTGGTACGGGTTGCCGGCATCCCAGATCGCGAGGGTGACGCGAGGGTCGTTGTCCATGGCGGTGGCCTTGGCACGCCCGAGCTCGGTGTTGATCAACACGTGCTCGTCGTCCGCGTCCACCCACATGATGTGGGTCATCGGATGACCCGACTTGGGGATGACGGTCAGGGCGGCGAAGTTCTTGCCGCGGGCGAGGTCGCGGATATCGGGGTTCAGCATGCGGCCGAGGCTACCTGCGACCGTGCGCGGCCCGAGTCCGGTGGTCTCATCCGGTCGGGGAGCGGGCCAGGAGCCGTTCGTAGAGCGCGAAGTAGGTGCCGGCCGCGACCGACCAGCCGACGTCGCGTGTCATCGCCCGCTTCACCACTCGCTGCCAGGCGAGCGGGTCGGCGAACAGCTCGCACGCCCGCTCCAGCGCCACGGCCAACGGGTGCACCTCCACCGGGCTGAACTGGAAGCCGGTCGCGACGCCATCACGCAAGGCGGCTCCGTTGGCGTCGATCACCGTGTCGGCAAGCCCACCGACGCGGGCCACGACCGGCAGCGTGCCGTAGCGCAGGCCGGAGAGCTGGGTGAGGCCACAGGGCTCGAACCGCGACGGCACGATGATGGCGTCGGCGCCGGCCTGCAGGCGGTGGGACAACGCCTCGTCGTACCCGATCCTCACCGCCACCATGCCCTGGTACTGCAGCGCTGCCTGGCGAAAGGAGTCCTCCAGCCAGCGGTCGCCGGAGCCCAGCACGGCGAGCTGGGCACCCAGCTCCACCAGGCGCGGCAGGGTGGCCACCAGCAGGTCGAGGCCCTTTTGCGTGGTGAGCCGGCTGACCACACAGAACAAGGGCGCATCCACGCGCACGTGCAGCCCGAGCTCCAGCTGCAGCGCCGTCTTGTTGGAAGCCTTGGCCGACAGCCGGCGCACGGAGTAGGGCGCGGCCAGCGCCGGATCGGTGAGCGGGTTCCACACCGTCTCGTCGATGCCGTTGGCGATGCCGGTGAGACGGTCGGGCCGAGCGCGCAGCAGCCCGTCGAACCCCATGCCCTGCTCGGGCGTGAGCACCTCGCGGGCATAGGTGGGGCTGACCGTGCTGAGGTGATCGCACCACTGCACGCCTGCCTTGAGGAAGCTGAGGTTGCCCCAGTACTCCATGCCGTCGACGTCGAGCGCTGCCGGAGGCAGCCGCAACTGCGGCAGCTCCGCCATGCCGAACAGGCCCTGGAAGGCCAGGTTGTGGATCGTCAGCAACGTAGGAGGACGGGTGGCGCTCGTGCGATCGAAGTGGAGGTAGGCGGCGGTGAGCGCCGCCTGCCAGTCGTGCAGGTGCACGACATCCGGCTGCCACCCGCCGATGCGCCCGGCGGCGATCTCGGCGCCCACCCACGACAGTGCGCCGAAGCGGAGGTGGTTGTCGGGCCAGTCGGCGCCGTTGCCGTCGAGGTACGGCCCGCCTCCCTTGCGTGCATACAGATGGGGAGCGTCGATGAGCAGCACCTGCAGGCCGCCGGCCGTGCGGCCGGCCACCAACGCGCCGGTGCCGCCGAAGAGGTCGGGCAGCGATGCGATCCTGCGGGCACCGGTGAGCAGATCGCGAACGCCCGGGTAGCCGGGCAGCAGCACCCGCGCCTCGACGCCGAAGGGAGCCAGCGCCAGCGGCAGCGCGCCGGCGACGTCGGCCAGACCTCCCGTCTTCACCAACGGAAAGCACTCCGGCGTGACGAACAGGACCTTCACGAGAAAGACCGTAACGGATGGACCGGTGCGGGTGGGCAACGCGGTACATTCCCGACCATGGCCGAACCCAAGGTGCTCGTCATCGTCCTCGCCGGTGGAGAGGGCAAGCGCATGCTGCCGCTCACGGAGGATCGTGCCAAGCCTGCGGTGCCCTTCGGCGGCAGCTATCGCATCATCGACTTCGCGCTGTCCAACTTCGCCAACTCGCGCCTGCTGAAGATCGTCGTGCTCACCCAGTACAAGAGCCACAGCCTCGACCGCCACATCAGCCAGACGTGGCGGTTCAGCGGGCTGCTGGGCAACTACGTGACGCCCGTGCCCGCCCAGATGCGTCGCGGTCCGCACTGGTTCGCCGGCTCCGCCGACGCGATCTACCAGAACCTCAACCTGATCGGCGACGAGAACCCGGATGTCGTGTGCGTCTTCGGAGCCGACCACATCTACCGCATGGACGTCAGCCAGATGGTCGATCAACACCTGGCGTCCGGTGCGGGCGTCACCGTCGCGGCGATTCCGGTGGGCTACGAGGAGGCCAAGTCGTTCGGGGTGATCGAGGCCGATGAATCCGGCAAGATCAAGGCCTTCCACGAGAAATCGCCCAACCCGCCGACGATCATCGGCGACGACTCACGTTGTCTCGCGAGCATGGGCAACTACGTGTTCAACACCAAGACGCTCATCGACATCGTCACCCCTGCCGGTGAGGACGATCAGCACACCGACATCGGTGGTCACATCATCCCGGCCCTCACTGCGCAGGGCGTGGCCCACGTGTACGACTTCTCCACCAACGTCGTGCCCGGCCAGGACGATCGCGAGAAGGGCTACTGGCGCGACGTCGGCACGCTCGATTCGTACTACGACGCGAACATGGATCTGCTGTCGCCGGTGCCGGTGTTCAACCTGTACAACGACAAGTGGCCGGTGTTCACCAGCCATCAGCCGCTGCCGCCGGCGAAGATCTCCCGCGGTGCGGGCGGCGAGCCGTCGTACGTCGACGGCAGCCTGCTGTGTGCCGGTTCCATCGTCTCCGGGGCGCATGTCGAACGTTCGATTGCCTCGCCCGGTGTGCGTGTGCACCACGATGCCCACGTCACCGACAGCATCCTGTTCCCAGGGGTCGTCGTCGGGCCGGGCGCCCGCCTCAACCGCTGCATCCTCGACAAGAACGTGAACGTGCCGGCAGGCACGCGCATCGGGTTCGACGCCGCTGCCGACGCCGCCCGGTTCACCATCAGCGACCACGGCATCGTCGTGATCCCGAAGGACTTCGCCTTCTAGAGCACCGCCGTCAGGTGTTGCACACCGCACCGGGTGTCGACTCGCTCTGCGACACCAGTGTGGCCACACCGGCCGAGTACGTGACCGATGCGATCCAGCTCCGGCATCGCCACGTCGGCTTGCCATTGCGGCCCGTGCACGTCCATCGCACGGTCCAGCGCAGCGTGAAGCTGCAGGTGGTGGGCAGGTTGGTGTTGACGGCGTCGCGCACGACCGGCGTGCTGTCGTTGGGGTTGCGCCACGCGTCGAGGTTCACGCCACCGGCGGTGGAACGCACGACGAGGCCGCCGGACTGGGCGTCGAAGGAGTAGCGGTACTCGACGGTGGACGTGGCCGGTGTCGGGCACGGGCAGGTGACCGCGGCGAACGAACCGGGTGTGACCAGCATGCGCACGCGGTTCGCCGCACTGAGGTCGATCGACCAGACGACGGAACCGGTTGGTGCGACGGGCCGGCACGGCACCGACCCGCCGTCGGCGAAAGCCGAGGTGGTGATCACCGAACCCACCGTCGCGCCCAGGGCGGCGCCGGCGGCGAGGTGTGCGAGTGCAGCGCGTCGGTCCATGGGTGAGGCTTCCTGGCCGGTGCCCTAGCCCTCGCGGGCGGAGGTCTCGATCGCACCGGCGATCTCGGGGCGGAAGTCGGGAGGCATGGGCGCTTCCTGGCGGGCGAGTGAGCTGCTCACACGATGGGCGAGGTCGTGGTCGTTCATGATCGTCCTCGCCACGGTGCCGCCCAGCCTGCCACCGATGCCCAGCTGACCCGAGGCGACGGCCGCGATCAACGCGCTCGACACCTTCGCGGCGACGGGCTGCACCTTGTCCCAATCGACCTCGGCGGCCATCGTCTTCATCGCCTGCGCTGCTTCGGCGCCCTTCTCGCTGGTGGCGGCCCGCACCTTGGCCCAATCGACGCCGCGCATCGCGTCGGCGACCGCTTCGGCATGCCGGGTCTCGGTGGCCTCGTCGGGTTCCTCGGTGGCCGCCAGCTTCCCGGCCTCGTACTCCGCCTTGAGCGTGCGGGCGAACTCGGTGGCCCTCGTCTTCACGACGGCCGGCTTGACAGCCCGCACCAAGCGTGCGGCGGTGCGGCCGAGTCCACGCGCTGTCATGGCAACAAGCTACCCGGGTGCGAGACTCTGAAGATGTCGTACGCCGTCACCCATCCGAGCGCCCGCCGGCGCCGAACCAGGGGCATGTCGATGCGATCCGAACCAGCCGAGCGCGTGGTGTCATGGGCGTCCTGAGGGCGATCCGGGCGCGCCCGACCGACCACAGCCTCGACCTCGACGACCCATGGGCAGGGCTGCTGCGACGCGCCGGCCGCGGCGACCAGGCGGCGTTCGCCGAGCTCTACGACGCGCTCTCCCCGCTGGTGTACGGCGTGGTGCTGAAGGTGGTGCGTGACCCCTCGCAGGCCGAGGAGGTCACCCAGGAGGTGTTCGTCGAGCTGTGGCGGCTCGCTGCCCGGTTCGATGGCAGCAAGGGCTCGGCCAAGTCGTGGGCCGCCACGTTGGCGCACCGGCGGGCGATCGACCGCGTGCGCAGCGAGCAGGCCTCACGAGTGCGGCAGGACCGCGATGCGAATCAGGCGGTGCGCGAGCACGACGTCGTCGTCGCCGAAGTCGAGTCCTCGCTGGAACAGGTGCGGGTGCGACGAGCCCTCGGTCAACTGTCCGAGTTGCAGCGCGAAGCTGTGGAGCTGGCCTACTTCGGTGGCCACACGTATCGAGAGGTGGCGGTGTTGCTGGATGTCGCGGAAGGCACCGTCAAGAGTCGCATCCGCGACGGGATGATCCGGCTACGAGACGAACTGGGAGGTGTGTCATGACCGATATCGACGTCCATCACCTCGCTGCGGCGTACGCGCTCGATGCCCTCGACGACCGCGAACGAGTGGCGTTCGAGGGTCACTACGGGGCATGCGAGGTGTGCCGCACCGACGTGCTCGACTTCCGCAGCACGCTCACCCAGGTGGCCGATTCGCTCATGACCGCACCCCCCACGTCGCTGCGCGACAGGGTGATGGCCGAGGTCGCCACGACTCGCCAGATCTCCCCGGCCGTCGCGCCGGTGGTCGACATGGCGCATCGCCGGCCCGCTCGTTCGCTGGTCTCGTTGGCCGCCGTTGCCGCTGCGGTCGTGATGATCGTCGTCGGGCTCGTCGCACTGCGCAACCGCGACACGAGCGATGCGTTCTCATCCGACCTGGCGCGAGTGATGGAGCAACCCGACTCGCAGGTGCTGTCGTTGGAGAACCGCAGCGGCAGCGATGGTTCGTTCAAGGTGGCCTGGTCGAGCACGCTCGGCGAAGCCGTTCTCATCGGCGAGGGGCTGCCCGCCACGCCGGACGATCGGGCCTACGAGCTGTGGTTGATCACGCCCGACCAGCAGGCGCTGGCGATGTACGTGCTCGACCCCGCCGCCGACGGAAACGTCCATCGCTCGTTCAAGGCGACGACCACGCCGGCCGCATGGGCGATCACGGTGGAGCCGGCAGCGGGCTCCGCCACCGCGACGGGCGACATCATCTACATCGCCGACGTGTGAGGGCCGGCAGCGTCTGAGTAGCGTCGCCGGCGATGACCACCGTGCGACACGAGACCCTGCTCGCCCAGTTGGTCGTTCATGCCGCGCTCCCCGCCGACCAGGCGAGGCTGCTGCCACCGGCGGCCTACACGGACCCTGCGGTCCTGCAACTGGAACGCGAGCGGGTCTTCGCCGGCGAGTGGCTGTGCGTGGGGCGCACGGCCGACGTGCCGAACGTCGGCGACTACATCACCCGTGAGGTGCCGTCACCACACGACGGCTCCCTGCTGTCGGTGATCGTGACTCGCGGCGACGACTCGACGGTGCGTGCGTTCGCGAACGTCTGCGCGCATCGCTGCTCTGCCCTGCTCGATGGCGACGGCACCACCGCCCGCATCACCTGCCCGTATCACGCCTGGGTGTTCCGGCTCGATGGTCAGTGCGTGGCCGCTCCCTACATGCAGCACACCACTGAGGCCGACGGCACACCGTTCGACCCCGCGAGCCATCGCCTGCGCGAGCTGACCACCGAGATCTGGCAGGGGTTCGTCTACGTCAGCCAGGTGGCGTCGCCCTCGCCGCTGGCGCCTCGGCTGGCGGGGCTGACAGAGGTCGTGGGCCGCTACCGGATGGAGGGCTACGTGCCCGTGGCCGGCGGCACCGACGTGTGGGACACGAACTGGAAGTGCCTGGCCGAGAACTTCCTCGACGCTTATCACGTGTTCAAGGTGCACAGGAACACGTTCGCCAAGGAGAGCGACAGCACGGGCACCACCAGCGTGCACCCCGGCGGCGAGGGCTACACCTACCACGTCGCGGTCGACGACCCGACCAGCTCGTACGGCATCGCCCACCTCGACAACGACGTGCTCGCCGGCGCCTGGCGGCACAGCACGGTGCTGGCCGCGATGTACCCCACGCACGTCGTGCAGCTGCAGCCCGACTGGCTGTGGTACCTGGTGCTCAGCCCGCTGGGTGTCGGCCAGGTGCACATTCGCTGGTCGGTGGCCGTTGCGCCGGAGGTCTGGGATGCTCCCGACGTGGATCGCGACTCGTATCTCGACCGCATCCTGGCGCTGATCGTGGCCGTCAACGCCGAGGATCGACCGGTCGTCGAAGGTGTCTGGAAGGCGCTGCACCACTGGGCGGCACCCCGTGGACCGTTCAGCCACCTGGAGCGAAACGTGTACGACATCGACCGCTACGTGGCGGCGCGAGTGACCGGGATCGCCCGCGACTGAACACGGTGCTCGATTTTCGGCGTATCCTCACGGAGTCGCTGTCAGCCACGTCGCGCCGCGGAAACCCGAGGCCCGGCCAAGCTCGCCGTCGGCGGGGCCACCGTGGTGCCCGTCCGAAGCGCTGACAACGACCCAACGGCGTGTGTTCCGAGGTCCGGGCCACACGGCGTCAGGCGGCTACTCACACGGAGCGCAATGGCTGAGGTACGACAACTTGAAGCGGCTATCTGGTCGATCGCCGACGGTCGCGCCTCGGACGACGAAGTAGCGCTGTTCGAGGCCGACGAAACGATCTCGTTGGCGGTGCTCGATCGCCTCATCGGCGATGCCGAAGACGACCTGGCATCGGTGCGCGGCATCAAGGGCGACGAGCGCGATCAGGTGGTCGCCGACTTCGCCGAGACGTTGAAGAGCTTGCACCGCACCGCCGCTCGGCTGCGTCCACTGGCACCTTCGCCGATCCTCGCCGAGCTCGACGACGACGATTCCATCTCGTGGGAGTACCTCGAGCCGGGCGAAGTGCAGCTGCAGGCGTCGTGGGCCGAAGGCCGGGTGGTGGTGTGGGCCGCAGGCCGCGGTACCGATCCGGAACCGAACGATGCGCTCGCCGATCGGTTGCAGGCCGTCGGCGGCCCGCCTCACGGCTGGGAGCTGCACCCCGGTGTTCCGCTGCCCAACGGCATGAAGGCGGAAGCCATCTCGATCCCGATGCGGGGCGCACTCGGCTGGCTGGTGTCGGTCGGCGGTGGCGAGGCACCCGAGGGCGTCGGCCCCAGCTTGCTCTGGCTCGGCCGTGCGGCAGTGGAGGGCGTGCGCCTTGCCGCTCGGGGTGCGGTCGTGCCCAGTCTGCGGGTGGTGCCCCGACGCGACGGTCATGGCACCGACGCCTCGGTGCGCTGGGTCCCAGCGTTCCTCAACCGATCCGTGATCGACGATCTCGCGGCAGCGATGCCGGCCACTGTCGTCGCGCTCGAAGGCACCGCCGGCCACACGGTCACCGTCGCCGTCGTGAGTGCGGTGATCGAAGCGATCATGAGCGAGGCCGCCGAGCGGGTGGAGCTGAAGGCGCAGCCGCCGTCCGCCAAGTCGATCACCGATCTGGGCGATTCCATGCTGGCCCGGATCGACGGTGCTCCGTTCCCCGCCGACCCCTCGCTGTCGCGCGACATGGCGCGCCGCTTCGACCAGTGGGCGCGCCCGGTCACCGATACCGCCCATGCCCGCCTCGTGGTGCAGCTCGATCCTCCGGGTGCCGGCGGGGTGTGGCTGATGTCGGTGCACGTCAAGGCTGGCTCCGGCAAGCAGGCGAAGGGTGCCCTGGTGCCGATCGACGAAGCCCTGCGAGCGCAGGAGGGCAGCCGTCCGGCGCTGGCCGAGTGGACCCGGTTGGGTCGCATCTTCCCGGCGCTCGGGCGAGCCGGGGTGAAGGCGCGTGGCCAGCTGGCGCTCAGCCAGGACGAGGCGTGGGACTTCCTCACGATGGTCGGGCCCACGCTGGTCGCGACGGGGTTCGACGTGCGGGCGCCTCAGATCTCGCGCCGCAAGGCCACGCCCTCGCTGAGGTTGTTCGCCGAGGAGTCCGGTGGCTCGGTGGTCGGTGCGCACCAGCTGTCCAACGTTGCCTGGTCGATCCTGTTCGACGACGTCGAGCTGTCCGCCGGAGAGGTGGCGCGCCTGGCCAAGCAGGCCCGACCACTGGTGCACTCCCGCGGCAAGTGGGTGGAGTTGGATCGCGTCGACTTGGAGAAGGCCGCTGCAGCGCTTGCCGAGCGCGCCGATCAGCACCAGATGACCGGCGCCGAGATCCTGCGCCACAGCATGGGCCTCGACACCTCCGGGCTGGCCGGCGGAATCGTCGTCCAGGGTCAGAGCTGGGCCAACGACGTGCTGCAACGGGCGAGCGAAGCCGCGCAAGCGCCGGTCGCCAAACCGGAAGGCTTCGCCGGCGAGCTGCGGTCGTACCAGACCGAAGCCCTGTCCTGGATCGGCTTCCTGGATGCGGCCGAGCTGGGCGGCTGCCTGGCGCTCGACATGGGCCTGGGCAAGACCCCCACCGTGCTCGCTCATCTGGCCCGCACGGCGGGCAACGGCACCACGCTCGTCGTTGCGCCCGCAGCGGTCGTGGGCAACTGGGCTGCCGAAGCCGCTCGGTTCGCGCCGGGGCTGCGGGTGCTGGTGCACCACGGCATCTCACGCTCCGAGGCCGGAGCCTTCGATGTTCAGCTGGCCAAGGCCGACATCGTGATCACCACCTACGCCACTGCCGTGCGCGACGTCGAGATGCTGTCGGCCATCAGCTGGCGCACGATGGTGCTCGACGAAGCGCAGGCCATCAAGAACCCGGCCAGCGACACCGCCCAGCAGCTGCGCCGGATCAGCGCCCACACCCGCCTTGCCCTCACGGGCACGCCCATCGAGAACGGCGTCGCCGATCTGTGGGCCATCCTCGACTTCACCAACCCCGGGCTCATCGGGCCGCGGCCTGCGTTCGTCGCGCAGATGTCGGGCGACAGCGAGTCGGCGCTGAAGGCGCTCAACGGCATCCTGCTCTTCCGCCGCACGAAGACCGAACCCGAGGTGGCCGCACAGCTGCCCGACAAGATCGACGAGCTCGACCACTGCACGATGACCCCCGAGCAGATCGGCCTGTACCAGGCCGTCCTCGACGACCTGGTGCTCAACGTCACCAACGAACTGGGTGAGAAGAAGGAGGGCGCGATCCTCGCCGCCATCACCGCCCTCAAGCAGATCTGCAACCACCCCGCCGCGTACAACGACGATGGGCGGCCGCTGGCGGGCCGCTCGGGCAAGCTGGCCCGCCTGGAGGAGATCGTCGAGTCGGTCTATGCGGCTGGTGAACGAGTGCTGATCTTCACCCACTTCGCCACCTGGGGCCGCCGCCTGGCCGACCATCTCACTGCCGTGTCCGGCACGCCCGTGTCGTGCTACGACGGGGGTCTCAGCCGAACCGTTCGCGACAAGATGATCAGCGACTTCCAGGCCCTCGAAGGGCCCGGCGCGATGGTGCTGTCGCTGAAGGCCGGCGGCACCGGCCTGAACCTGACCAATGCCAACCACGTGGTGCTCTACGACCGCTGGTGGAACCCTGCAGTGGAGGATCAGGCCCGCGACCGCGCCTGGCGCATCGGCCAGAGCAAGACCGTGATCTCTCACCGCCTCGTGTGCCCGGGCACCGTCGACGAAAAGGTGGAGGAGGTCGTGGCCGGCAAGCGCCACATCGCGCAGCTGGTGCTGCCCAAGGGCAGCTCGATGGCAGATCTCGATACCGACCAGTTGCGTCTTGCCTTCGGTCTGCGACCCGACGAACTGCTCACAGAGGACGACGAATGAACCGTGCACAACAACAGCCGCAAGCGCAGGGACGCAACGGCCAGCGTCGTCGCTCCGGCTCGCGCCAGAACGGCCCGCGCCAGGCGCCGAAGGCCGACATCTGGCGCGAGTCCGAACCGCTGCCCGAGCTGGAGCGCGTCGCCGTCTCGCGCGACGCCACCGCACTGTTGCGGTCCCTCGGCGAGCCGCCGATGAACGGCGCCATCGAAGCCGGCTACACCTTCGGCGCCGTCGTCGAGCGTGCCGCCGGCATCGCCACGGCGCTGGCGTTCAGCGCCGGCCTGTTGGCCGAGCCGCTGGACTGAGCCACACCGGCCTCTCGACGTTCGAGTCGTCCGCCGGGCTCGGCGCGCGGGAAGCTGTCGGGATGAGTGACATCCTCGAAGAACTCGACACCTGGCTCGCCGAGAACTGGGATCCGGAGCTGACGGTGGCCGAGTGGTGGCAGCGGCTGGGCACCTCCGGCTGGGCCGCGCCCGCCCTGCCCACCAATGCCTACGGCAAGGGCCTGTCGCGCAACGAAGCGATCGCCATCGGCCAGCGCATCGTCCGGCACGGTGCAGTCGCCGCGCCCGGCGGGCTCGGCATGCTGCTGGCTGCTCCGACCATCGCCGTGCACGGCACCCAGGAGCAGATCGACGAGTACGTGCTGCCGATCGTCACCGGACAGCAGGCGTGGTGCCAGCTGTTCAGCGAGCCCGGTGCCGGCAGCGACCTTGCCGGGCTCGGCTGCAAGGCGGTCAAGGACGGCGAGGAGTGGATCGTCAACGGCCAGAAGGTGTGGACGAGTGGCGGCCAGATCGCCGACATGGGCATGCTCATCGCCCGTACCAACCCGGAGGCGCCGAAGCACCAGGGCATCACCTGGTTCGCCTGCGACATGCACCAGGAGGGCGTCGACATCCGCCCGCTGAGGGAGATGACCGGGCGGGCGCTGTTCAACGAGGTGTTCCTCAGCGACGCGCGAGTACGTGACGACGCCACCATCGGCGGCACCAACAACGGCTGGGCCGTCGCCAACACCACGTTGATGTTCGAGCGTTCGGGCCTCGGCGCAGGCGGTCACAGCGCCGCCGCGCTGGCCAACGCGGGCACGGTCGCGGGCGACCTGCCCAAGCGCGCAGGCGACTTCGTGAAGGCCGCCGGTCCATCGGGCGGTGGTGGTGGTGGCGGTGCCATGGCAGCGGGCGCAGTGAAGCTGTTCACCCAGATGGCCAAGGACAACGGCATGATCGCCCGGCCGACCATCCGCCAGGACCTGATGAAGCTGCACACGCTGCACGAGGTGGGTCGCATGCTCGCCATGCGGTTGAAGGCGGAGAAGCAGGCCGGCCGCGACATCCCCGGCGCCGCCAACATCGCCAAGCTGTCGATGAGCGAGATCATGCGCCAGAGCCGCGACCTCGGCCTGCGGCTGGCCGGGGCGGGCGGCACGTTGCACGCCTACAGTGCCGCCGATCGCAAGGCACTCGATGAGGCAACCGGCCAACCGATGCTCGCCTTCGTGACCGAGATGGGCCTGTTCGCCCAAGGGCCGCCCATCTATGGGGGCACCGACCAGGTGCAGCGCAACATCCTCGGCGAGCGCGCGCTCGGCCTGCCCAAGGAACCGAACAACGATCGCACGATGAGCTGGAGCGAACTGCCCAAGAACGGCTGACCCGGCCCTTGGTGGGCCGGAGGGTCCACCGGGGTGACGGCGTGGGGCCGCGAGACTGTCGGGATGGAACAACGCTTCTGGCCGCGCACTCATGACGAGCTGAACGAGAGCCCGATCCAGGTGCGCGTCGCCACTGTCGAGGGGATCTTCAACCCGATGGACCCCACTCCGCTGGAGGAGCGCTCGCTCAACCAGGAGGTCGCGGACTGGATCGAGGAGTGGGCGGAGGACTTCGACAAGGACCACGAGATCACCGTCGAGATCTATGTCGCCGATGGACGTTTCGCCGGCCGCGAGCACGCCATCGTGAACGGGTTGCACAACCACTTCGAGTACAGGGCGTGGCAGTCGGCGCGCCAGCTCAGCAAGCTGTGGCGCGAAGGCCGCATCAGCCTGGTGATCGGCATCGCTGCGATCGCCACCTTCAACGCTGCCGGCCGGCTGATCGGTGCCAGCCAGAACCCTGTCATCGAGGTGATCCACGAGGGCCTGTCGGTGATCGGCTGGGTGTCGATGTGGAAGCCGATGGAGATCTTCCTCTACGAGTGGTGGCCGATCCGCCGCGAGCGTCGCGCCTGTCGCCGCCTGGCCGAGTGCAACGTCACGTTCCCGACGTCGGTTCCTCGCTGAGATCCATCCGCCGGCGCAGCTCGACGTAGACCGCCTGCCCGGTGATGCCGGCCAACTCCCCGGAAAGGCTGTCGATCACGGGCTGCGTGCCCACGTAGGCATCGTGGCCCTCGGTGCAGCACCACGCCATCGTCTCGCCCTCATCGCCCCAGTCGGCTCGCGACCATCGGCGCACGGTGGCGTGTTCGATGCCGTCGGGTTGCATCGCCCACTCCACCCGCACCGGCAGCTGCCAGCAGACGGAGGGCTTCCAGTCGATGGGCGATTCACCGGCAGCGTCGGCAGCGAGGTGCAACGCACACCCTGCTCCGCCGGCGAAGCCGGGGCGGTTGAGGAAGATGCAGGCACCATCGACGACCTTGGTGTTCATGCGACTGGAGTCGCTGAACACGTCGTCCGTGTCGACCGCGCCGGCGTGCTGCCAGAGCTCGGGAGGGATCGTCGCGGCCAGTGCCGAGACGGTCATCGCCTCGTCGAGGTCGGTCACCTCGGCGCCGACCGAACAGCAGCCCTGCAGCAGTTCCTCGGCCGGATGGTCGAGGATGCCCTTGCAGCCGCGACCCCAGATGCACGTCCAGTTCGAACGCAGGAAGGTGGGCTCGAAGCGCCACAACGTCTCGCCATCGGGCACTTCGATGAACTCGCCGGGCTGGTCGTCGTCCACCTCTCGAGCGTACTGCGCACGTCAGGTCGTGGGCAGAGGCATCGGCAAGGCGGTCGTTCCCGTCGTCGGCCCCAGCGTGGTCGGCAGCGGCACGGTGATGGGCACGGTGGTGATGGGCGGAGGGGCACCCTCGGCAGTCGTCCGCTCCCAGTAGTCCTGCCCGATCACGACCACCATCGCGGTGCCGCGTGGCAGGGGATCGGCGATCAGGTCGGGTGTCCACGTGTCGGAGCCGTCGATGCCGCTGAGCGCCCGGACGTCGTCCAGCGGGGCCTCGACGTCGATGGGCATCAGTACGGTGTGTTCGACGGTGCGTGTCGCCATCATGAGCTGGATGGCGCCACCAATGCCGTCGAGCCGTTCGAACATGTCGTTGCTCGCTCCAGCCAGGCCGCCACTGGCGTCGATGATCACGACGAAGGCGCTCAGCGGCACGCTCGACCCCGTCGCTGTCGGGGGCGGGTCCGTCGCCGGCGCCGTCGGGTACGGGCTGCCCGGCACGGGTTCGCAGTAGTCGAAGTAGCTGTAGCCGTTCTCGTCGACGCCGGTGCTGCCCAGGCAGCGGAACTGACCGG
>JBAVTH010000550.1:0-1690 GCA_049696035.1 Ilumatobacteraceae bacterium | reverse complement strand
CCCGACGAGCGACGAGCAGCGCTGCGTTCGGTGTTGTTCCACCAGCTCGGGTCCCCGACCGCAGGGTTCTCGCTCGCCGCCACTGCCCGGTTCGCTCGTGGAGTCAGGAGCACCTGAACGGATCGGGTGGCCCGCATCGCGCCCTGCCCGTCGCGTGCCGATCGCTGCCGGTGACGGTACTACTTGCGCAGGTGTTCGATCACGCCGGCCACCCGTCGAGCGCGTGTGGCCTCGGCTTTGGCGGCCTCGACTGCCAGTACGTGTTGACGTTGGTGGCTGTACGAGAGCGTGTCGAACCTGGCCCTCAACTCCGGATGAACGTCGAGGGCTACCGCAAGATCGGCCGGCACGTCGACCACTCGCGGATCGTTGTCGAGCGCCAGTTCGACGGTGATCGTGTCGCCGGCCCGCGCGCCTGCCGCCGCGCGGTTGTCGGCACTGACCCCCACGCGGTAGACGCCGCTCATGACGGCGACCGAAGATCGGTAGGTGTGGCCGTTGATGGTGACGTACACCTTGGGCTTCTTCCCGCCACCGAGTGCGTCGACGACGGCCGGTGGCACGTCCACGCCGGTGGCGGTCGGGCCGTGCTGCAGCAGTGTGGTGGTGAAGTTCATGTCATGCTCCTACTCCCCAGACTGGCAGATGAGACCGACAAGAGTCGACCGTCCAACGGTCAGGGCAAGGAACGGTTCGTCGCTGGGGGCGAGTTCTCAGCTCGTGGTGACGATCGCCGCCGCTGCGGCGGCACCTGGCTCGGCGGCCGCCGAGGCCTTGCGCAGCGTCGAGAAGAGCACCGCGAAGGCGACGGCCGCGACCACGGCGAACGCGACACGGAGGCCGCGCCACTCGGCCAACGCTCCGGTGCAGACGGCGGTGAGCATGGCGCCGAGCCGCTGGCCCAGCAGCATCGAACCGAGGCCGGCACCTGCCGAGGTGCCGGGCAGCCGGGCAGCCGTCGCGTAGAGCTGCGGGAACACCACCGACAACCCGAGACCCCACACGGCCAGACCGGCGAATGCGACCGCAGCGATCGGTGCCGTGACGGTGATGACCGTGCCGGCCGCCACCACCCACAGCGCCCCGATCAGCAATCGATGCTCGCCGACCCGTTCGAGCACGTGGTCGCCGCCGAGACGGCCCACGAGCATCGCTCCGGCGCAGGCCACGGTTCCCAGACCGCTGAACCGACCTGCATCGAACACGTCGCGCATCAGGATGGCCGCCCAGTCGTTCGGCAGCACCTCCAGGGCCACTGCCGCGAGGGCCGCGAGGGCCATCGCCACCGTCGTCGATGACAAGGCCCTCACCCTGGCCGGGCCTGCATCACGGAGCGCTGATGAATCGGCAGTGTGCGGCATGGGCGGCGGGTCGACGGGAACGAGCCAACGCTTCACGAACAGCACGGTGGCCAGCAGCACGGCGCCCACCGCGCCGAGGTGCCAGCGAATGTCGACCCTGGCAGCCGAGGCAAGCGAGCCGAGCACCGCACCACCGGTGAAGCCGAGGCTCCACATCGCGTGCAGCCGGTTCATGATCGGTCTGCCGAGCTGCTGCTGCACCGTGACACCTTGCGCGTTCATCGCGACGTCGTTGCACACGTCGAGCGCGCCGAGCAGCGTCAGCAGCAGCAACAACAGCGCCGCGATCGGCATGACGGCGATGAGCGGCATGCCGATCGACAAGGTGG
>JBAVTH010000549.1:0-3272 GCA_049696035.1 Ilumatobacteraceae bacterium | reverse complement strand
GGCTGGGCGCGCTACTTCACCGACGGCGGCGCCGCCTACCGCGACCAGTTGACGAAGCACAACGACCTCAACGAAGTCCTCGACCTCGATGCCGGCGTCGTCCTGCGCCCCGAGGTGCTCGGCGACGAACGCAGCGACACCCACGCCATCGTCTACGACTGCAAGCTGAATGGGGCGGTGTGGCGCCTTCCTGACGGCAGCCTCGGCTCCGGCTCGACGCTCGGTGTCTCGGTCGATGGTTCGGGGGCCATCATCGAGTTCATCGAGGGTCACTGGATCCTCGACCGAGTGGCTGCTCAGCCGGATGCCTGCGGATGAAGCGCTTACTCGCCGCGTTGGTCGCAATCGGAGCGTCGCTCTTGCCTTGCAGCGTCGAGGCTGGCGGCACGAGTGATGACCCAATTGCCTTGCCGCCGGTGCATGTGCCGGGGGCGCGGACGGTGTACACGGCGTCGCCGGACGGGGTCATCGAGCACCTGACGACGATCCCGGGTGCCTCCGCGTTCGCCCGTCACGGCGGCCGCAACCAGCCGTGCACCTTCACCGCCGGCTCCAACGGCACCACTCACAACGGCACACCCTTCGCCACCGGCCAACAGGTGATCAGCGACCAGTGGCTCTTCCAAGAAGTCCCGATGACCACCGGCTACACCGACGAGTACCACAGCGCCGTCGGCGCCGGCCCGCTCTCGGCAGCCACCCGCTACTTCTTCGTGTTCTGCGACACCACCTCACATCCGGTCGGCTTCGTGATCGTGCAACCCAACGACGCACTGTTCAACCCCCACGACCGGCTCACCTCGCTCTACAACACGCTCCACCTGCAACGCCCCGTCATCTACCGCAACCCCGTCGTCGACATCTGGGGCGGGCTCGTCACCCGCTACCCGACATGGCTGGCGATCAACCCCGCGGCCTGGACCGACACCACCTCGAACACCGAGCAGTGGCACGGCTGGAACCTCCACCTCACCGCCACCCCGACCGCACTCCAGTTCCAGGTCACCTTCACCCCCGACCCCGAACAACCATCACCCCCGTTCAACGGCATCGTGCCCTGCATCGCCAGCGGCGCCGCACCCACCGCCGACACCGTCGCCCTCCCCGCCATGCCCGAGCTCCCCGAACAGACCGAACCCGGCACCAACCAGCCCTGCATGTGGACACCACCCGGCCCCGGCACCGTCACCATCCAAGCCCGCCTCGACTACCACGTCACCCTGTGGGCCAACGGCTACACCGAGCCGCAACCCGACTACACCTGGACCGGCGACACCACCACCTTCATCGCCGGCGAGCTCAACATCGTCAACACCAACACCTGAACACGCCGCAACCCGGCGCGCCGTCAGGCCGGGACTTCGCCGGCCTCGCCCGAAGCCGGTGCAGCCAGACTGCCGAATTGCTCGGCGAACTCGCGGGCTGACGGTGCCCAACCATCCGCCCCCAGGGCCAGCGCGTGATCGCGGCTCTGCACCGCCAGGCCGCCGACAGCCAGGTGCACATGGCCTATCGCTGCCCGAAGTGCGCTCAGCAAGGCTGCGGCGGCGGGCAGGCAGTCGGCAGAGGTCACCGAGACACCCACCGCCACCAGGTCGGGCGTCGCCTCGGCGGCGTGCACGAAGGACGCCAGCGGCATGTCGGCGCCCATGTCGGAGACCTCCCAGCCTTCGCCACGAAGCAGGTCGGCCAGCAGCGCGACCGGCAACGAGTGCCGCTCACCCTCCGGCGAGCCGAGCAGCACGACCCCTCTGGTGCGCCCTCGGCGGGCGAGCCGCGGGCCGAGACGGCCGATCAGGCGGAACGCGATGCCGGTCGCCCGGTGCTCGATCGACACATCGAGCTCACCGTTCCTCCAGCGTTCGCCGATGGAGCGCATCGCCGGGCTGAGCAGATCGAGGTACACCTCCTCGATCTCGGTGCCGGCAGCAAGTGCCGCCTCCACCACACCCCACGCACCACGCGCATCGCCCGCCACCAGCCGCGCCTCCAGCCGCTCCGCCCACGGAGCACGACGGCGGCCACGAGCCACGGCCGGCGCGGCCTCCGCCCGGAACGCGTCGAGATCGGCAACCGCGACCTGCCAGATGCCACCCAGCTTGGTTGCCGGCAGCAGGCCCAGCCGCACGTACCGGTACGCCGTCATGTAGTGCACGCCGAGCAGGTCGGCGGCCTCGTGCAGAGTGTGAGTGGCAGCGATCACCGGCGACACCGTACGACCGGCGCTGCACCGCTGCGTAACGCAGCAGTGCGGATTCTCAGTGGCTGGCCTTCCACTTGGCCAGTGCGGCACGGCTGCGCTCGACCAGCACCGCCGGAACGCGGGCGAGGAACTCCGCCTCCGGCCCGCCGACACCATCTCCCGACGCCGCTGCCGGGGCGGCAGCCGCCTCGGGGGCGACGTCGTCGAACGTGGGCATCTCCATGCCCGGCTTCCAGTACTGGTACAGATCGCGCACGACATCGCCGAGGCCGACGCTGTCGAAACCCTTCTCCAGATCGAGCGTGATCATGTTGCCGTACACGTGCACGACAGCGACCTTGCCGGTGGACAGCAAACGGCGGGCCAGCGCCGCCGCCGGCCGCGGGCCGACTGCCTCGGCGACGGTGTGGAACACCTCGTGCCCCATGCCCGTCAGGTTGCGGTTGGCTTCGAAGCGAACCACACCGGGGTTCGAGCTGGACTTTTCGACGACACCGATCTGCTGACCCATAGTGCCGCCAGCGTAGTGCCGTCACCCTCGTCGACGAAGCCCAACTCCTACGATCAGGGTCGTGATCACTCAGCACGACTTCGGCACTGCGTCCTGGATGGATGTCTTCGACCCGACGACCGAGGAGCTGGAGTCGCTCGACGACCGCTACGGGTTGGGCGATCGCACCTTCGACGAAGCCCGCCGGCGGGCGGCACGCCCCACCATGCAGCGCTTCTCCGACCACGCCTACGTGGTCGCGTTCAGCGGCACCCTCGCCGAGATCGACATGTACGTGGGCGACGGCTGGTTCATCACGGTGCGCCGCCACGACGAGCACGGCCGCGAGTGGGACCCCGCCGTTGCGTTCGACCGCATCCAACGTCTTGCCCCCGACGTGACGCCGGGGATGATGCTCGCCACCGTCGTCGAGGAGCTGGTCGACGGGTACTTCGACTCCACCGACGCGATGGAGGACAAGCTGGAGTCGATCGAGGATCGCATCTTCGGCGAGCCGTTGCAGGCCGAGCGTCAGGTGCAGCAGGACCTGTTCGGGGTGCGGCGCGAGCTGCTCGAGCT
>JBAVTH010000548.1:0-2220 GCA_049696035.1 Ilumatobacteraceae bacterium | reverse complement strand
ACTCTCCGCATCACTGCGAAGGGCACTTTCGTGTTGGTCAGGTCCCGCAGCGTCCGGCGACGGCCGGTGCTTGCTGGCTTCCTTCTGTCCTCTGGAGCGATATTCCTGAAGCTTCGTTGCGAGTTCGCCTGTATAGCTGGTGTACGTTGGCATGCTGTTCAAGACTCTGTGGGAGGACGACCGCGAACTAGCGAGTGCGCGGCGACCGCACCGCGACAGGCGGAGGAGTTGGGGAGGGAAGGTCGCTTGGGAGCAACCCGTGAATGCGGCAGTGGTCAACCAGCAGCTTCTCCAGCAGGTTGGTCTTGCTGCGTTGCTCCTGCTTCGCAGCTAGTTCCAGGAGCCGCTTGAACTCAGGCGTCACTCGGAACCCGATGGAGATTGATTTTTCGGCCGGCATTAGCTGGTTGAGACCTATGGAAGTCGTATAGAAGAGTTCGATACATCTTGACACAGAGCGGGAGCCTCGTCATCCCTTGAAGTGGGTGTCGCGTCTCGCAAACGCGGGTAACTACCCGGTCTGCGCAGCGCCGATGGCATCAGCGTCGGCCCGTGTCCACGTCGTCGACGCCCTGTTCTCGCGCGACTTCATACTTGTCGGCATCGAAGGGCGGGCTCAACCGGGCCCTTTGGGCGCGCCAGGGGTAACGGGCGAGGCCCTTCGCCATCGAGGAGCAGTGCGGCGCACCATGCTTGCGAAGGTCACCGGATCGACGACTTTCGGGTGCTCGCCAACAGGCCAACCGCAAGGAAGGCTGATGGTGCAGCGGGTAGAGGGCTTCGCGCGCACGAGCAGCTTGATGCCGGCCCCCAGCACGACGTTGGTCGATTTCACGAACGCGGGCTCGATCGTGTTGGCCGTTCTGGCCCAGATCACTGCGCGCGCCTGCTCCAGCAGGTCGCCCAGGACATTGCGCTCGGCGACTTCAAGGTGCACGTGTCCAATGCGGACGTCGGCCTTGGCCACGTCGAGCCGCACCCGGACGCCGACGCGATAGGCCTGCGTGACGGCCTGCGCCACCCCCGACAACAGCGCCGCCAGGGTGTTGCCAGCGGGGCTGGAGCGCGAGGTCGGTCACCACCGATGAATCGACGGGCGCAGGCTCCTTCGATGACCCAGGAGTCTCGGTGCCCCTCGCCAGCCGCCGTCCTCGTGCGCGGTAATGTGCCCGTTGGTCAACTACGCTGCGGCGGGTCCAGCACCATCCGAAGTGGACCGACGGTGGGTGCGGGTGCGGGTGCGGGTGCCGGCGTGGCCGGATTCGAAGCATCGGCGCCGGCCCGCGCGGCGCTGCTGGTCCAGCTCAGGCCCTTCTGGCGCACCAGCGCCTCGTAGTCGTAGAGGTCGAGCTCGCACTTGTCCACGTCGTTGACGCCACCGAGGTGCAGTGCAATGGCACGGTCCAGCGCGCCGCTGAAGCCGTCCACCTTCTCGCCGACCAGCAGCCTCCAGCGATGCTCGACCGTCAGGTGGTTGCACGTCACCAGAAGACGGATGTGGCCGTCGCGCCAGTCGTTGAGGTAGCGGAACTGGACGCCGCCGACACCCGGTTCAAGTCTGGCAATCAGCGACTCCAGGTGGTAGCTGCGCTGGAGATCTTCGCCCTTGCGCACACCGCAATCCAAAGTCCAGAATCCTTCGCAAACACCTTCGGCGCTCACCTCGCGATCGAAGAAGATCTGGTTGCAGCTGAGCACTGCCTCGGCACCCTTGCGCCGCCACTGCACTAGCCCACGCTGCATCGCCTCTGTGTCGATTAGCAGCACCTGGTCCGGCGCGGTCACCACCACGCCCAGGAAATACACCATCTGCCAGACGGGCTCGCGCAGGCTGCACAGGTCCCAGGGCTTGGGCCCGCCCTCGGGTGGGTCCACTTCCGCCTCGATCTGCAGCAACAGGTCACGAAGGCTTGGCGTCGAGGCACCGTGAAGCGCCCTGCCCTCGAACAGGCGTCGGTCGAACGCAACGTTGCGCGCGCCAGTCTTCGCCTTCAACAGACTCGCGACGGATTTCAGAACCTGCGCGGAACCTTCGCCGATCACGACGCCCCCATCGGTGCTCGTGCGAAGGCAGACCGCCACCGGCATCACGACGGCCGTCACCGTCCGGTCCTCGAAGTAAAGGGTCTGTCTGCAGTGGGTGATGATCCGCTCCAGCAGTTCGCGCTCGGGCCCTTGTCCAAGCTCGATCTTTGTGGCCGTGACGATCTGCCGATCGCT
>JBAVTH010000547.1:0-5691 GCA_049696035.1 Ilumatobacteraceae bacterium | reverse complement strand
TCGCCGGCCGGCAGCGGGCATTCAAGCGCGGCGAGCCGATCAGCGGCGACGGCGCGGTGGAGCGCGCGCAACGAGATGCGCGTGGCGCCCGGCGCCCAGCGCAGGCCGGTGGCCGCGACCAGTGCCTCACGCGGGCCCACCACGTGCCGCACACGGGCGGAGCGCACCGCTGCGCCCAGGCCGCGCACGCCGAGTCCACGATCCGCCACCACCGTGACGGCACCGATCCGCCAACAGGCGTAGACCACCGCGATCAGGTCGATGCCCGGTGGCACCAGTACCGCAACCCGATCTCCCGGCTGGACACCCGCGGCACGCAATCCCCCGGCGAACGTCGCGGCCCGAGCGGCGAAGCCGGCGTTGTCGATGGTCTCGTCGGCGGCGGCATCGCCGACCGCGACGGCGGCAGGTTCGCCACCATCGATCAGCCCCCACAGCGGCACGGAATCGTTCGCAGCGACCTGCCGCTGATCGTGAGCCTCACCGCCCGCGATCGCAGCCTCGACGAACGGGGCGATGGAGGTTTCCAGCACGGTGAGGTGGCCACCCTTGGCGATTCGGTGTAGCTCGACGTCGTGGAACCGGCCGCGAAGATCCTCGGCGAAGTCGTCGTTGAACACCGGATCGCGCGAGCCCCACACCAGCCGCACCGGCACTCGCAAGGACGGCAGCGCAGCGGCGACCGCGGCAAGATCGGCGGCCGACGGATGGGAGTCGTCGAAGGGAACGTCGGCGACGAAACCGGCGACCGCCTCGCGCCGAGCCGCGCCGCGATACGGCGCCGCGAGTGCACGGCGCTGCAGTCGCGAGAGCGGCAGGCCCGGCAAGAACGGCGTGCCGCGCACGAACAGCGGCGTGGTACGAGTGGTGAGCCGGTGCACTCCGCTCGTCGCCGCCAGCTTGATCAACCACGGCGCTCGACGGCCGGCGGGCACGGCGATACCCGTGTTGGACAGCACCAGACCGGCCACCCGTTGCGGATGCGCCACCGCGTGACCCATCGCAATGGCACCTCCCCAGTCCTGCGCCACCAGCCACACGGGACCATCCACACCCATCGCCCGCAGCAGGTCGTCGAGGTCGCGAACGCGGTCGCGGTAGGGCCGCGGCCCGACTCGATCGCTCCACCCCATCGACAGCTGATCGGGAGCGATCACCCGGTGCACCGCCGCCAGCTCGTGCAGCAGCCGCGACCACAGGAAGGACCATGTCGGGTTCCCGTGCAAGCACACGATCGTGACCCCGGCTGCGGTATCGGCCGAACCCTTGGCCGCTCGGTCGAGCACGTGCCAGCGGTGCACGCCACCGTCGTGGCTGGGCACGTCGATCAGCCGCGACCACTCGCGTTGCAGGCCGAACGCCGCCAGCTCGGGCACCCCGTGCGCCGAGACGGCCGGCGCCGGCGTGTTCACCAGACGATCTCGGTGGCGCTGGTGTTGAGGCCGGAACCGATGCCCAGGCACAGCACACGTTGGCCGGGCCGGATCTGGTCCTGCACGCTCGCCAGCGTGATCGGCACCGCGGCGGGGCCGACGTTGCCGTACTTCGGATAGGTGAGCGGCGCCTTCGACTGATCGATGCCCAACCGCTCGCACAGCATGGTGGTGTGCACTTTGCTGACCTGGTGGAGGATGTACCAGTCGAGCCCGCCGGCCCACCCGAACTCGTCGTTGGCCGAGACCTCGGCCCACGCCTCGGCGGCCAGATCGAGGCCGGCCACCAACAGGCTGTGGGTGTCGGTGGTCATGCGATCGAGGCTGCCGATGCACAGCTCGTTGTGCTGCGTGGCTGCGCGGGCGACGCCGCCGACCAGACGGTGGGCTTCGGGGTGGCGGTCCGTGCGGGCCAGCACCATCGCGGCGGCGCCGGAACCGAGCGTCAGCGAGGCGAACTCGGCGAACACCTCACCGGCCGTCGTCTCGGGACGACGCAGCCGCGCGAGCGTGGTCTCCTGCGTGTAGCGACTGCCTTCACCGTCGACGATCAATGCGTAGTCGATGGCGCCCGTGTCGAGCATGGTGGCCGCCACGTTGATGGCGTTGCCGAAGCCCAGGCAGGCATTGCCGATGTCGAAGTTCATGCACGACGACGCGAGGCCCAGCTGGTGGTGCACTGCGCAGGCCACCGACGGCTCGAGGTTGTCCTTGCAGACCGACGTGGAGATGAGGATGCCGATCTGCGCCGGGTCGATGCCCGCCCGCTCGATCGCTGCCTTGCCGGCCATCGCCGCGGCATCGGCGAAGGAGACGCCATCGTCCCACCAGCGGCGCTCCTCGATGCCCGCGAGCCCGGTGAGCAGGCCGGGTCGCAGCCCGTTGCGCTGGTAGGTCTCGGCCAGTTGCTCGTCGATCCAGTCCGAGGTGATGACCCTCGGCGCCTCGATCGCGGCGAGGCTCAGGATCCCACTGTGTTGGTGCCGGAACACCGAGTTTCCACTCATCTGCAGCCTTCTGTCGATCAAGTGTGAAGGCTACCCGGGCATCTCCCGGGGGACCCCTCGTCGAGCGAATGCTCAGGATGCGGCCGTCCTGCGACCGGTAGCACCCTCACTCCTCCGTCGTGTCGCGGCGCCGAGCCTGCATCCCTCATCCCGCGCGGACTGTCCAGCGAGCCCATCGGCACCGGTACCGTGAGCGAGTGGCGCTGACTGACCCTTCGATCGAGACCGACGCCACCACACCCGCACCGAAGGGGCAGGCAACCGGTCGCGAGTTCATCCTGTTGGTCACCGCCTTGATGGCAACCACCGCGCTCGGGATCGATCTGATGTTGCCCGCCTTCCCCGAGATGCGCCAGCAGTTCGGCATGGCGGCGGATTCCACGCAGGTCACCTGGATCGTCACGGCCTACTTCCTCGGCATGGCCGCCGGCCCGTGGCTCTACGGGCCTGCCTCCGATCGCTTCGGGCGGCGAACTCCCCTGCTCGCCGGCCTCACGCTGTACGCGGCAGCGGCGGTCACCGCTGCACTCGCGCCCTCGTGGCAGCTGGTCGTGATCGCCCGCTTCGTCTGGGGCGTCGGCGCTTCCGGCCCGCGTTCGCTGAGCGTCGCGATGATCCGCGACCGCTTCGAGGGCGACGCCATGGCCCGCCTGATGTCGATGGTGATGGCCATCTTCCTGCTGGTGCCGATCGCCGCGCCCGGCGTGGGCGCCGGACTGCTGGCGATCCTGCCCTGGCGCGCAGTCTTCTGGTTCCCCGCGATCGTGGCGGTGCTGCTGATGTGGTGGTCGCGTCGCCTGCCCGAGACCCTGCCGCCGGAACGGCGACGCCCGTTCACCTGGCGGGCGGTCGGCCAGGCCGGGCGCGAGGTCGTCACTCACCGCCAGACGATGGCGATGACGCTGGCGATGACGTTCCTGTTCGGTGTGATGAGCGTGTTCCTCGGTGGCTCCGAGGTGATCGTGGAGGATGTCTACGGATACGGCAGCTGGTTCCCGCTGTTCTTCGCGGTCATCGCCGTGTTCCTCGCGATCAACTCGCTGAACAACGCCCGCCTCGTGGGCCGCCTGGGCGTGGTGCGCCTGGTGCGGCTGCAGTCCGTCATCGGTGTAGCGACCGCGGCAGTCTTCGCCGGCGTGTCGCTGCTGCACGGCGGCCGCCCCAGCTTCTGGTTGTTCACCATCGTGCTCTGCATGCTGCTGCCTCTCGTGCAGGGTTTGAGCCCCAACTCGAACACGTTGGCGATGGGGCCGGTGCCGCACGTCGCCGGCACGGCGTCGTCGATCATCGCCACGGTCACCTCGGCCGGCGGCGCCATCCTCGGTGCGGTCGCCTCCGATGCCTTCGACGGCACGGTGCGCCCGTTCGCGTGGTTCATCCTCGGCTACGTCGCCCTCGCCGCCGCCTTCGTGCTGTGGGGCACCACCGCCGGCCGGGCCGCGGTCACTGCGCGACGAAGCCCTTGAAGGTGCCGGCGAGGTAGCCGACGAATGCCGGCGACACGCCCTCGCCCGCCAGCACCTCGGCGGCAACGGGCGGACGACGGGGCACGAAGCCGGCATCGGCGTTCAGCTGCTGCGGATAGTCGTGGTGCAGGATCGCGACACGCCCGAGCACCGCGATGTCGACGCCTTGGTCGAGCACGCGCTGCACGTCGGTGGGATCGTGGATCTTGCCGGCGACACCCAGCCGCACAGATCCCCTGGGGAGTTCGGCGAAGACCTCGGTGAGCGTGCGCCCTTCGAAGCCCTCCTCGTCGGAGCAACGGTCGATGTCCCACAACGACATGTCGATCATGTCCACCTTCCCGGTGGCGACCAGCTGCCCGTAGACCTCGACGATCTCCTCGATTCGCATGCCGAAGCGCTCCGGCGAGAGACGGACGGCGAGCGCGAGGCCCTCACCGCACTCGGCGCGGATGCCGTCGACGATCTCGAACAGCAGGCGGCTGCGGTTGGCCAGAGAGCCGCCGTACTCGTCGGTGCGCTGGTTGAGCTCGGACGACAGGAACTGGCAGACCAGGTAGCCGTGGGCGCCGTGCACCTCCACACCGTGGAAGCCCGCCCGCTGTGCCCGGCGCGCGGCCGCCACGAAGTCGGCGACCACCCGGTGCACTTCGTCGGTGGTGAGCGCACGGGCTCCGGTGACCGGGTCGTCGGAGGGGCACACCGGCTGCCGGCCGATGACCGCGACGGGAGCGCGGTTGCCGGCATGGTGCAGCTGGGCGTAGCTGACCGTGCCGCTGGCGTTGAGGGCGCCGGCCAGGCTCGTGAGGCCCTCGAGGTGGGCATCGGACCAGATGCCCAGTTGACCGGGGAAGCCCTGGCCGATCGCCTGCACGTGTGCCGCGCACGTCATCGTCAGACCGAAGCCGCCCTTCGCCCGCAACGTCAACCAGTGCCGCTCCTCGACGGAGAGCGAGCCGTCGGAGTGGCTCTGCTGGTTGGTGAGCGGCGCCAACATGAATCGGTTGGACATGGCGGGCCCGTGCATGAACGTGACCCGATCGAACGGTGAGGGCATACCACCAGTGTCGCAGACCGGCCAGGCGGGGGCCGTGGCCGGAACCTCAGCGCGGCCGCCCCAGCACGCTGCCACCGTCGACCGCGATCACCTGTCCGGTGACCTGAGCGGCGCGATCCGAGCAGAGGAACGAGACCGAGTCGGCGATCTGGGCGGGGGTCTGCTCACTGGCCATCGGCACGGCGCCGCCCACCATCTGGTCGAACACCTCTCTCGGCAGCATCTGCGCCCACAACCGGGTGTAGATGAAACCGGGTGCCACCGCGTTCACACGTACCCCGCTGGGGGCCAGCGCCAGCGCGAGGCACTTGGTCCAGTGGATCAGGCCGGCCTTGGCCGCGCCATATGCGAACAGCGCGTTCGGCATCAGGCCGGCGATGGATGCGGTGTTGCAGATCGAGCTGCCGGCGACCATCCCCGGTCCGACCACCCGAGTCACGACGTGCGCGCTCGACAGGTTGAGGTCGACCGACTCGCGCCACAGGTCGACGGGGCCGAACGGGTCGAACGGCATCCCATCGGCGCGGTCGGGGCGCGGCTTGCCGCCACCGGCGTTGTTCACCAGCACCCTGGCCTGCTCACCCAGCGAGTCGACGACGACTCGCACCTGGTGCTCGTCGGTGACGTCGCATGCGTGCAACGACACGCCGGGCCGGTCGGCGACACCTTCGATGTCGAGATCCAAGGCTGCGACCCGGTCGACCACTCCATCGGCGAGAAGAGCGTCG
>JBAVTH010000546.1:0-1559 GCA_049696035.1 Ilumatobacteraceae bacterium | reverse complement strand
TTCCAGCAGCACCTCCGGGGCGCCCTTGGTGATCAGCAGGCGCGTGCCGTCGGCGGTATCGGCGACCACGGACGCCAGCTGACGCTCGTGATCGAACGGAAGTGCACCGAGCCGACGGTACGACGCGCTGCCGGTGGCTTCCGTGGCCGCGGCGGTGGGACTGGCCCACAGGGCCATGTCCAAGGAGTTCCCTCCCACCGGGCCGGCAGGTGTCTGGGCCGCGCTGTTGCACACCAGACCGAGTGCGAACGGCAGCTCAGCCGCGGACCCTTCCGGATCGAGCGACTGATCGAACGTGATCGCCCCCTCCGTGAGGGTGCCCGTCTTGTCGGTGAACAGCACCTCGATGTTGCCGAGGTCCTCGATCGTGACCAGTCGCTTCACCAGCACTCGCTGTCGGGCCAACTGTCGCGAGCCGGCGGACAGGCTGACGCTGACTATGGCCGGCAGCAGCTGCGGCGTGATGCCGATCGCGATGGCCAGCGAGAACAGCAGGGCCTCGAGAAGGGGCCGCGAGAACGCGACGTTGATCACGAAGATCGACACGGTGAGCACAGTGGCCACTCGCACCAGCAGGCTCGAGAAGCCGCGCAGGCCCACCTGGAACGCCGTCTCGGCCTGCCGTTCGCCGAGGCCGAGCGCGATCTTGCCGAACGCCGTCGACGAGCCGGTGGCCACGACGACCGCCCGGCCGGTTCCCTGACGCACGACCGTACCCATGAACGCGCACGACGGCAGGTCGACCGCCGAGTCGGTGCTCACCGGCTCGACGGACTTCACCGCGCCGGCCGACTCACCGGTGAGGACGGCTTCGTCACACTCCAGATGCGATGCGTCGAACAGCCGAACGTCAGCGGGGACCAGATCGCCCATGCTGAGTGCGACGACGTCGCCCGGCACGAGGTCGCGCACGCCGATTCGCTGCTCGGTGCCGTCGCGCCACACGACCGCTTCATGGCGGATGTTGGCGTGCAACGCGACGACCGCCTTCTCTGAGCGGTACTCGTTGACGAAACCGAGCCCGACGCTGAGCACCACGATCGCGGCGATGATGGCGCCGTCGGTCGTGTCGCCGGTGGCGGCCGAGATCGCGGCCGCACCGAGCAGGAGTATCAGCAAAGGGTTGCGCAACTGACGAAACAGCACACCGAGTGCAGTGACCTGATGGGAGGCGAGCACGTTCGGCCCAACGGTCTCGAGCCGGGTCACTGCCGCCTGCGAGCCCAGCCCTGCCTCGGTGGTGCCCAGCTGCAACATCACCTCGGCGGCAGGCCGCCGGGCCGCGTCGACGAGCGTCAGCGATGATCGGTCGGGTGTCGTCGAACGCTCGTTCACGAGGCCACCGCACGCCAGTTCACGAGGGTGAGGGTACCCCCGTCCAATGCCTCGTGGCGGTGGCACAACGGCCCAAGTCCGAGCGCGTCAGACGCCTTCGATCACCGCACCGGCGTGGTCGATCCGAAGGATCTTGGTGTGGCCATCGACAGGGAGTGCGGCAGCGAGCGACTCCGCCTCGTCCACCGGGCACATGGCCGCGACCGTCGGGCCGGACCCGCTGA
>JBAVTH010000545.1:0-9676 GCA_049696035.1 Ilumatobacteraceae bacterium | reverse complement strand
AGGCTGGACACCGTGGCACGAGTGAGCCCACTGGCCGCAGCGAGACCGGCGCGACTGCGCGGACCCTGGGAAGCAAGCAGGCGCAGTACGAGCGACAGGTTGTGACGACGCACGTGCAGGTGCTCGACGGGGGCATCGGGTTTCGTCACGCCGCGGACTGTAGCGAGGCACAGCCCGTCTTCGTGACTACCGTGAGGCGCAATGAGCACGTCGCCCCCCAACGGCCGCCGCACCCAGCAGCCTCGGATGGACGACGTCGCTGCGGCAGCCGGCGTCTCGCGGGCCTTGGTGTCGTTGGTGATGCGCGATTCTCCCCAGGTCAGCGCCCGAGCCAGGGCGGCGGTGCTGGAAGCTGCCCGCCGTCTCGGCTATCGGCGCAACCTTGCCGCCAGCAACCTCGCCGCACGCCGGACGATGACGATCGGGCTGCTGCTCAACGACCTCCACAACCCGTGGTACGCAGAGGTGGCCGACGGCATCCACGAGGTCGCCGAACGCGGTGGTTACCAGGTGATCCTCGCCACGGGCAGGCGCTCTCCGTCCGTCGAGTCGCGTGCCATCGACGCCTTCCTCGCATCGCGCATCGACGGCATCATCGTGGCGGGTTGCCGCATGCCGCTCTCCCACCTGGCCGCCGTGTCGCTGGAGGTGCCGGTGGTCTCGGCCGGACGCACGCTCGCCGGAGCGACGCTGGGTTCGGTCAGCGCCGACGATGCGGAAGGTGCCCGGCTGGCGGTGGAGCACCTGTACCAACTCGGCCATCGACGCATCGCCCACATCGACGGTGGCCGCGGCGCCGGCTCCGGGCCACGTCGCTCCGGCTACGTGTCCGCGATGCGGGCGATGGGTCTGGCACAGCACGTCCGTGTGATCGGAGGCGACTTCACCGAGGAGGCCGGCAATCGCGCCGGCCGGCGCCTCCTCCGGGAAGGCCCGATGCCGACCGGCTTCTTCGCCGCCAACGACCTCTCGGCCGTCGGCGTCATCGACGCACTCGACGATGCCGGGCTGGCCGTGCCGGGGCGCGCCTCGGTCGTCGGCTACGACAACACGGCGTTCGCCGCACTCAACCACATCGGGCTCACCACCATCGACCAACCCAGGAACCCGATGGGCCGCCTGGCTGCGACGATGCTGCTCGGCGCGCTCAACGGCGTCGGCGAGCTGACCCACGTGCAGATGCGGCCCCAGCTCGTGGTGCGGTCGACGACAGGCAGCTGCGATGCACAGGAGTAAGCGGCCTGGTCGCGCGACGTGGGTGACGGTGGCGCTGGCTCTCGGCGGATGCGGTGACGGCCACGGTGCGGCCGGCCAACATTCCACCGACGCTGCCATGGCCGCCGCCGTGCAGGTGGAAGCCGATGGCTGCAACGACACGACGACCGTCGGCGCAGGCTCGTTCGTGGCCGACGAGAAGGTGCTGACCGTCGCTCACGTGGTGGCGGGCTCCCATCAGGTGCACGTCGTGCTGGCCGACGGCAGACGGGTAGCAGCCAAGGTGGTCGCCATCGACCGCAAGAAGGACCTGGCCGTGCTCGACGTCGACGAGGAGGAGATCATCCCCCTGCCGCGCGGTTCGATGCGACCACGATCGAAGGGGACGTTCACCGTCTATCGCGATGGCAAGCCCGAGTCATTGCGCTTCGAGGCGATCGCATCCGTCGAGATCGACGTCCCCGACATCGACGACGGCGAGTCCTCGTTGCGCCGCGGCTACGAGCTGCGGGCCACCGTCGAGCAGGGCGATTCGGGATCCGTCCTCGTGACCGACGGTCTGGCTACCGGCGTCGTCTTCGCTCGGAGCACCGCCACCGGTGGCAAGGCGTGGGCGATCGACATCACCGAGGCCGCCGGATTGCTGGCCGAGGCCGACGACACCTCGGCCGACGTCGGCGTGTGCGTGCGGGGCTCGTCAGGGTAGTCAGTGCACTTCTTCGAGCAGTGCCGCGCCGACCGCACCGGCGCGCTCGCCCAGGCTGGCGAACATCAGGGTCGGGTGCGGCCGCAGATGCGGCGCGTACAGCAGCTGAGTGAACCAACGCTGGATCGGGGCGAGGTAGAGGTCGGCGCTGGCCGCGAGCCCGCCACCCAACACGAACGAGGCGGGGTCCAGGATGTTGGTGAGGTTCACGAGGCCGAGCGCCACCCACCGGCCGAAGTGGTCGATCACTTGCACGGCATCGGCATCGCCCTCTCGAGCGGCGGCCTGCACGTCCTCGCCGCGCACCCTTTCGGCGTCGCCGCCGGCAAGCATCACGACACGCTCCAGGCGTCTGCCCACCGCCGCTTCACGGGCCAGCCGGCCGAGCCCGGAGCCCGAGGCGTATCGCTCCCAGCAGCCGCGACGACCACACGGGCAGGGCGGCCCATCGGGGTCGACCACCATGTGACCGATCTCGCCGGTGAAGCCATTGGCGCCACGGATCAGCGAGCCGCCGGCGATGACACCACCACCGATGCCGGTGCCCAGCGTGACCATCACGAAGTCGTCGACACCTCGCGCAGCGCCGGTCTTCCATTCCGCCGCGGCGGCACAGGTGCCGTCGTTGTCGACGTGCACCGCCGTGCCCAGCTGTTCGCTCAGCAAGGCACCGACGCGGAAGTTGTTGATGTCGACCAGATTCGGAGCGGCGCGCAGCACGCCCTCGCGGGTGACCAGACCAGGCACACCAACGCCGACGGAGTCCCACGGCCCCATCGCCGTCGCCAGCTCGGCAAGCGTGGCGATGATCGCGTCGGGCCCCTTGGGGGTTGGCCGGCGCTGCTCCTCGATGACCTCACCCGAAGCGTCGAGGATAACTCCCAAGCACTTGGTGCCGCCGACGTCGATGCCCAGCCGCCGTGGCGAGGTCATGCTTCGGCGCGGGTCTTCAACTCGCGAACGGTGTTGAGGATGCGCACCTCGGCACGACGCTTCACGAACCCGGGCAGCGGCACGACGAGGTCGATGACGAGGTCGTAACGCACGTCGGTGGTTCCGTCGGCGGCCGACGAGAAGTTGTAGGCGCCGTCGATCGTGCGCATGATGTCGCCGCGCAGCATGCGCCAGGCCAGCACGTTGGGCGCCTGCGAGTAGTCGTAGGCGAGGGTGTAGTGCGTGCTGCGGCCCAGTGCCGAAGCGCGGTACTCCACCTCGTCGGGGCGGCCATCGGCGTCGCGATGGCGCACGATCACGTCCTTCACGTCCTTCGCCCACTCGGGGTAACGCTCGAAATCCACCGCGATCGCCCACACCCGCTCGGGGGCGGCGGCGATGGTGATGGTTTGGGACGCCGTTTCAGCCATGGAGATGTTCTACCCGATCTTGCGGTTGGTGGGTTTCGCCGTGGGATTGACCCGCGGCCCGTACGAACCGTACCGCGCGGCCCATGCGCCGTTCATGCCAATGCCCAACATCGGCACCAGCACCCCGAACGCCAACGCGTTGAGCTGGTTGTCCTTCAGGCCGGCGACGCCGACGCTGGCCCCCACGAGTGCGGCAACCACCTGGACGGCCAGCGCCAGTGACATCGCTCGCTTCACCGGCTTCGGCGCGGTGTCGCCGGTGAGCAGGAACAGGTTGGCCACGCCGACTTCCTCGCTGCGCGAACGTTCCAGAGCCGCCGAGTAGGCCCACAGCGACGTCGCGATGCCCGCCGCGAACAGCACCAGCGACACGGCCGCGATGAGCACCTGCGCCGGCCGGTGGGCCCGGAGCGGAATGGCGATGGCCAGCGCCACGAGGAAGAGCGCCGTGCCGAGGAGGTTGCTGCGCACCAGGCGGGAAGTCACGGGCGTCAGTCTGCCAGGGCGCCGAGCGAAGCCCCCAGACGACGCGCCAGCACGTCGTAGGAGAACTCACGAACGGCGCGTTCGCGGCCGGCGACACCCATGGCGCGAGAACGTGCCGGATCGTCGAGCAGCCGTTCGATGGCGGCGGCGACTTCGCGAGGGTCGTCCGGACGGCGCACGACCAGGCCGCTGACCTCATCCTCCACGGCCTCGGCCGCTCCGCCGGAGTCGCCGGCGATCTGTGGCACACCGCACGCGGCCGCCTCGAGGAAGACGATTCCGAAGCCTTCCTGCTCGAGCCCGCCCCACCGGTTCCTGCACAGCATCGCGTAGGCGTCGGCGCACCCGAAGAGACGAGGAAGGTCGTCGTTGCCCACCCGACCGAGGAAGCGCACCGGCGCGTTCAGCGACGTCGCCAGCCCCCGTAGGCGCTGCTCGTCGCGGCCACCACCGGCGATCACCAGCTGCAGCTTCGGCCGCGAGGCGTGCAGGAGCGCCACCGCCCGGATCGTGGTGTCGAAGCCCTTGCGCGGTACCAACCGGCTGATGCTGACCACCAGCTCGGTGTCGTCGTCGACGCCGAAGTCGGCTCGGGCTCGCGAACGCTGGGCAGGGGTGAGGGGGTGGAACCGCTCGGTGTCGACCCCGGGTGGCACCACGGTGATGGGCAGTGAGCGGCCGGCCGCGTGCTCGGCCTCGGCAGCGGGATAGCCACCCGCCGCCACGATGTGACGAGCTCGCCGCAGCACGTACCCGAGCGTCTGCTTGCTGAGCGGCAGGCGGCCGGGCACCGTGACCTCGGCACCGTGGAGCACGACGTCATAGGGCAGATCGAGCGACGGCCCGACCAGGCCGAGTGGCAGCGCCGGGTCGAGCACGATCAGATCGGCGCCGACTTCCCGGGCCATCGTGTTGATCCGCTGCACCATCCAGGGATGCGGCAGCAGCACCGGCTCGCGAGTGCGTTCGATGTGAAAGGCCTGTGCCGCGTCGAACTCGGCAGACCCGCGATACGGGCTGGTGAGCACGGCGAACGACTCGGGCGGGAGGCGCCGCCACCACTCCCACAACAGGGATTGGATGCCCCCGATCTTGGGTGGGAAGTCGTTGGTGACCAGGAGGTGCTTCACAGCGACGCCTGCAGTTCCAGTTGCACGTCGGGGTGTGGGTCGGAGGTGGGCATGAGGTGGTGCAGGCCCAGTCGCCGGCCGGCCCACACCGCGTGGGCTCGGAGGATCGGGTCGTCGTGTGCAAGGTACTCGGCGAGCACCTGCTGCACTTCCACGTCGGCCGCATCGCCGACGTTGCCGAGCACGACGAGCGCGTTGCGCCGGATCCAGCGAGGCTCGCGGTCGGCGAGGTACCAACGCCCCCACAGACGCATCAGCGCGTCGTCGTCGGCCGTCAGCAACCGCAGCACCGGCAGCCAAGCAGTCGCGAGGCGGCCGCCCAGGTGCGGTGCATCGGCGCCGACGGTGGACGGCGCAAGGTGGCGGGGACCGAAGCGCACGGTGGGCGGGCACACCTCCTGGCAGTCGTCGCAGCCGTAGATGCGATCGCCGACCGCGGCGCGCAGGTGGCGCGGTATGGCCCCAGGCTTCTGCAGCACCCACGCCAGGCACCGGCCGGCATCGACGACACCGGCTGCGATGATCGCACCGGTGGGACACCCGTCGAGGCACCGCCGGCACGACGCACAGCCGTCGGGCACGAGCTGCTCGTTCACGGGCAACGGCGCGGTGGTGACGACGCACCCGAGCACGAACCAGCTCCCGGCCCCGGGGAGCAGCAGGTTCGCGTTCTTCCCGTACCACCCGATACCGGCGCGATGGGCCACGTCGCGATCGACGATGCTGTTGTCGTCGGCGAAGGGCACCGCCTTGAACCCGTCGGCACGCAGCCGGCGGGCCACTGCCCACAAGGCCTCACGCAGCGGCGCGTAGTGATCGACCCATGCGTAGCGGCCCACCCTCGCCTGCGCGCCACTCGGGCGTTCGGGAGCCGGCAACAGGTACGGGCGGGCGGCCACGAACACCGAGCGGGCTCCACGAACCGCCGCTGCCGGGTCGGTGGAGCGCTGCGGGTTCTTGAACGTGAACTGCATGCCATCGGTCAACTCGTTGGCGATCCGGTGCTGGATGGCGGCACGCGCACCTTCCAGCACCGCTGCCGACGCGACTCCGGTGTGGCTGATGCCGTAGGCCGTCGTCAGCCCTGCCAACGCGTCGACGTAGGCGGCATCGATCGTCGGTGGCACCCGGTCAGCACGCCTCACGATGACGCAGCGTAGGCACCAGCCCGGCGGCAGCGAGCAAACGCACCGCCTTCATCTCGGCAGCGTCGAACTCCATGCGCTCTCGCCGAGCCGGGGCCAGCAAGTGGGTGACCACGCAATCGGCGCAGGAGGCCGTGCCGCTCATGACGCAGGTGTCGCAGGAGATGACGAAGTGGGACATGCCCCGCATGATGACAAAGGGGTGTCACAGAGATCATCCGAGGCTCCTCGGGCAGCAGGGCGTCGGCGGCGGCCGTCAGCGGCGGGCAAGGGCCAGGAAGGTGTCACTGGCAAGGGCGTTCGCGCCAACCACTCGGACGTCGGCGACGATCGCCTGGTCGTTCGTGACGACGACCACCGGTCGGTCGGCCTCGAGCGCGGCGACCTCCGCACGCAGCACATCGTCGGCGGAGATGCCTTCCGGGGAGAAGGCGACCCGCACCATCCGGCGGCCGCTCGTCGCTGCGCCGACCACCGCTGCACCGTCGAACACGATGTGGATGAGCGTGCCCCATCGACGAGCCACGTTCTCCGCAGCCTCGATGCAGAGGTCGCGCTGACGCTCGAGCGGCAACCCGGGCCAACCGAGCTTCGCCACGTTGTAACCGTCGACGAGCACCACCGCTCCCGCGGAACGAAGGAGGTGCTCGCCAGCGGCTTCGCTGTTGCCGTAGACGCCGCCGGGCAGCGCGATCGGCTTGCGCTGCCGGCGACGCGTGGACGGCGATGCACCTCTGGTGAGCGCCAACGCCTCGGCGAGCAACGCCCGCACCCGTTCGACGTCGACCGAACCACCCCCGTGCGCTGCCACTCGATCGGCCAGCGCCACGTCGCGGGCAGCGGTCGTGGCGGCCAGCTCCGCACGAACAGCGTCCAGCTGCGCCTCCACGGAGCCGGCTCTGAAGGCCGCCGACTGGGCGCCGGCGGCCCGCTTGTGCACGGCGCGTTCCATCTGCTGCAACTGAGTGCGCATTCCAGCGACCTCGAGCTCCAGGCGTTCGGCATCGCCCGCGGCCGATCGACGGGCGGCGCGCTCCGCCTCGAGTTGGTCACGAAGGCCGGCGATCTCGGCACGAGACCGGATCGCGACCGCCTCGGCCGCCTCACGGCGCCGCTGCTCGCGACGCAGCTCGGCGGCGTCATCGGCGGGGCGCTCCGCGGCCTTCGCGACCAGTGCCGCGGCAGCAGCAGCCCAGTCGTCGGGTCGGGCAAGCCAGAGCATCCCCACCTCGTCGAGCAGCTCGGGAGTGGCGACCAGCCCCAGTCGGCGCAGGAACTCGGCATCACCTTCGACGGCTTCGCGCACCTTGGCCAGCGCCGTCGGCGGCAGCTTGTGGAACCGCAAGAACGGCTTCAGACCCGACGGGAAGGCGAGCGGCGGCCGCAGCTTGGCGCCGGCGGCGGCGATGCCGACCGCGAACTCCAGCGCCGACTGCAGGGACCGATCCGAAAGCCGCTCGTGCTCCGACGATTCAGGACTGGGGTCGCCGGACACCAACTCAGGCTAGCCAACCCATCCGGCCGCCGCCGGATCGAACGTCCGTTCTTGACACCGAACGGACGTTCGTGCTCAACTGACGCGCTGTGCAGCGCTCGTTCGACGATCTCGGTACCCCACTCGCCGACGTCACGTTCTGCGTGCTCGACATCGAGACCACCGGCACCGACCGCGGCGCCGATCTGATCACCGAGATCGGCGTCGTCAAGGTCCGTCGTGGCGAGTGCCTCGGCACGATGGCCACACTGGTCAACCCCGGCAAGGCCATCGCGCCCAGCGTCACCGTGCTCACCGGCATCACTCAATCGATGGTCGCCGCCGCGCCGCGCATCGAGGCCGTGCTCCCGACGCTGCAGGAGTTCGTCGGCGAAGCCGTGATCGTCGGCCACAACGTGGGTTTCGACATGGGCTTCATCAACGCCGCACTCCTGCGCAGCGATCGTCCCGCGTTCCGCAACACCGTCGTCGACACCCTGCCTCTCTCACGCCGGCTGGTGCGTGACGAAGTGCCCGATTGCCGGCTGGGCACCCTGGCCAGCCGATTCCGCCTCGACCACCGGCCCACGCACCGCGCGCTCGACGACGCGCTGGCTACCACCGATCTGTTGCACCTGCTGCTGGAACGAGCCGCCGGCCTCGGTGTGCTCGGCCTCGACGATCTGGTGCTGCTCCCCAAGATGGGCGGCCACCCGCAGGCCGGCAAGTTGAAGCTCACCCACCACCTTCCGCGTTCCCCCGGCGTGTACCGCTTCGTGGGCGCGAACGACGAGGTTCTGTACGTCGGCAAAGCCACCAACCTGCGCCAACGAGTGCGCAGCTACTTCGGCAGCGACGATCGACGCAAGATCGGTCCGATGCTGCGCGAGACGCAGCGGTTGTTGCACACGCGCACCTTCGATCCGATCAGTGCCGAGGTGCTCGAGCTCCGTTACCTGCATCAACTGAACCCGCGCTACAACCGAACGGGCACCACCTGGCAGAAGTACTGCTACGTACGCCTCACCACCGACGAGGCCTGGCCACGGCTGGTCATCACCAACGAGCCGGCAGCCACGGGCGTGCACATCGGCCCGCTCACCTCCCGCTCCGCTGCCACAGCGGTCATCGAGGCCGTCCAGTCCGCGCTCCCGATCCGTCGCTGCGCGACTCGTATCGGCCGCAACTTCCGGCCGGCCGCCGACGCCGCGCCGTGCACCGGCGCACGCCTCGGGGTGGCGATGTGCCCGTGCAGCGGCACCGCCGACGAAGCCGGCTACTGGCGCGTCATCGGCCAGGTCATCGCCGGCTTCTCCACCTCACCGCAGCTGGTGCTCGACCCGTTGTGGGCCAAGATCGCCGCCCTCGCCGGCCAGCGCCGCTACGAGGAGGCCGCGGCGATGCGCGACCGCGCCACCGCGTTCGGCGCCGCGATCACTCGCCAGCGGCTGTTCGACCAGCTGCGGTCGGCAGGCGATGTCGGGGTGCAACTGCACGACACGGTCCTGCACATCCGTCACGGCGTGCTGCAGAGTGCGCAGCCGGCCGACCAGCTGGCCACCGGCCTCGAGCTGGCGGCACCTGATGCGCCACCGTTCCCGTCACCGCTCCCCCGTCACGCGGCCGACGAGGTGCTGTGCCTGGCGCGGGCCATCGAGCGCGCAAGCTTCCATGCCCGGCTGCTGTGGTGCAGCGGCGAGTGGGCATGGCCCGCCACCCCGGTACGCGAGGTCACCAGGCTGGGAGCCGCCGCCTAGGGAGCTGAACTCCCGTCAGCCGGTTCCACCCGTGGTGGTTCGCCCGTCGATGATCACGGTAGGCGCATTCCCTGTCGCTCCCGTCTGCCCGGGAGAGCAGACAGAGATCACCTGCGCGTTCGAGTTCGCGATCGCGTCGGCGCACGCTTGCGCCTTCTGCAGTTCGATCAACTCAGGGGTCAGCGATTCGGCGACCTTGCGGTTCGACTCCGCCTCCGCCTCCGCCTCGGCGCCGATCGCACGCACCACGGTCGGGTGGGCGTCAGCCCACCTCGATCACCGCACCGGCGTGGTCGATCCGAAGGATCTTGGTGTGGCCATCGACAGGGAGTGCGGCAGCGAGCGACTCCGCCTCGTCCACCGGGCACATGGCCGCGACCGTCGGGCCGGACCCGCTGA
>JBAVTH010000544.1:0-5597 GCA_049696035.1 Ilumatobacteraceae bacterium | reverse complement strand
CCCTGGTTTCGCTCCTCGTCCGGGTGGCCCTGGTGGCCCGCGTCCCGGTGGTGGTTTCGCTCCTCGTCCCGGTGGCGGCCCTGGCGGCGGCCCCGGTGGCGGCGGTCCAGGCGGTCCGGGTGCTCGTCCTGGTGGTGGCGGCGGTCCGCGCCCCAACGGCCAGCGCCGCGCCCCGCGAAAGAAGAGCCGCGCTCGTCGTCGTCGCGACTTCGACGAGATGCAGCCGAACTACAACAGCAGCTACACCGCGACGAATGCGCCCGTGCCCGAGGGCACGATCATCGTCGAGCGTGGTGTGTCGGCCCAGGAGTTCGCTCCCAAGCTGAACCGAACGGCTGCCGATGTCATCCGCTTCCTCCTGCAGAACGGCGAGATGGTCACCGCCACGATGACCCTCACCGACGAGCAGATGGAGCTGTTCGCGCTCGAGGTCGGCGCCGATCTGCTGTTGGTCGAGCCCGGCCAGCAAGAAGAGCTGGAGCTGCAGGCGCTGTTCGACGACAGCGACGACGACGACGAGTCGCTGCAGGTGCCGCGTGCCCCGGTCATCACCGTCATGGGCCACGTCGACCACGGCAAGACCACGCTGCTCGACAAGATCCGCAAGGCCAACGTGGTCGCCGGCGAGGCCGGCGGCATCACCCAGCACATCGGCGCCTACATGGTCGATGTCGACGGTCGCAGGATCACCTTCCTCGACACGCCCGGTCACGCTGCGTTCACCAAGATGCGTGCCCGTGGCGCGCAGGTCACCGACATCGTCGTGCTGATGGTGGCGGCCGACGACGGCGTCATGCCGCAGACGATCGAAGCGATCAACCACGCCCGCGCCGCCGAGGTGCCGATCGTGGTCGCGCTCAACAAGATCGACAAGGAGAACGCCGATGTGCAGCGGGTTCTGTCGGAGCTGTCCGAGCACGGTCTGATCGCCGAGAGCTGGGGCGGCGACACCATCGTCGTCGAGATGTCAGCGCAGCAGAACCTCGGCATCGACGATCTGCTCGAGCAGCTCGCCGCTGTCGCCGAGGTGGAAGAGCTCACCGCCAACCCCACCGGCCGTGCCAAGGGCGTCGTGCTGGAGGCAAACCTCGACATCGGTCGTGGCCCGGTAGCCACGATCCTCGTCGACAAGGGCGAGCTGAAGGTCGGCGATCCCATCGTCGCCGGTGCCGCCTGGGGCCGAGTGCGTGCCATGATCAACGACAAGGGCGAGCAAGTGAAGTCCGCCGGCCCCAGCACCCCGGTGCAGGTGCTCGGTCTGCAGAGCGTGCCCAACGCCGGCGACGAGTTCCGCTCCTCGGAGACGGAGAAGACGGCTCGCACGGTGGCCGAGGCCCGCGAGCAGCGCTACCGCCTCAAGGCGCAGCGCGGCGACGCCCGTCTCAGCACCGGCGTCAAGTTGGAAGACATCTTCAACTCCATCCAGGCCGGCGAAGTCGCCACTCTCAACATCGTCCTCAAGGCCGATGTGCAGGGTTCGCTCGAAGCAGTCACCGAGTCGCTCAAGCGGCTGGAGCGCGACGAGGTCAAGCTGGCCTTCGTGCACCGCGCCGTCGGTGGCATCACCGAGAACGACATCAGCCTGGCGGCCACCACCAACGCGACCCTCATCGGCTTCAACGTTCGCCCGGACCGCAAAGCCCGGGAGATGGCCGAGAACGAGGGTGTGGAGATCCGTACCTACGAGATCATCTACAAGCTGCTGGAAGACATCGAGCGGGCCATGGTCGGCATGCTTGCACCGGAGTACGAGGAAGTGGTCACCGGCGAAGCCGAGGTCCGCGAGGTCTTCCGTGTGCCACGCATCGGCGGCATCGCCGGTTGCATGGTGCTCAGTGGCCAGATCACTCGTGGCTCGAAGGTGCGCTTCCTGCGCGACGGCACGATCATCTGGAAGGGCGCCATCACGTCGCTCAAGCGCTTCAAGGACGATGCACGCGAGGTCCGCGAAGGCTTCGAGTGCGGTATCGGCCTCAGCGACTTCCAGGATCTCAAGCCCGGCGACCTCATCGAGACCTTCGAAGAGCGCGAGATCGCTCGCGTGTGACGTTCGGGTTCGCTCGTTCGCGTCGCTCTCCCCGTTCACCCGAGTTCATCGTTGGCCACCTTCGGCGCGCCCAGCTGCTGTCTCACCACCGGCGGAGCCGGATCGTTCGACGGATAGCGTTCGCTCATGGCTGATCTGGACTTCTTCTTCGACCCCGTCTGCCCCTGGGCCTGGATCACATCCCGGTGGGTCGTCGAGGTCGAGCAGCAACGCGAGTACGAAGTCAACTGGCGCTTCATCTCGCTGAAGATGATCAACGCCGACCGACCGGCCGACGACTACACGGCTCCTCATCGAGCAGCCCACCTGGCCGGTCTGTACACGCATCGTGTGTGCGACGAGGTGCGCCTGCGTCTCGGGAACGCCGCGGTCGGAGCGCTGTACACCGCGCTCGGCACGGCGTTCCACAACCAGCAGCGCCGTCCGGAGATCAACGACGCTCCTGAGGCGTTCATGGCCGAGATGCTGGCGAACGCCGGCCTGCCCACCGACTATGCGGTCCATGTCCACGACGACTCGCACGATGCCTACATCGAGCAGGACACCGAGCTCGCCTTCAGCCGCACCGGTCGCGATGTCGGAACGCCCATCATCACGTTTCACCCAGGGGCGACCAACGAGGCGAGCTTCTTCGGACCGGTCATCTCCGTGATCCCGCGTGGCGCCGAAGCAACGAAGCTCTGGGACGCGATCGAGACGATTGCGACCTCCACGGGCGTGGCCGAGCTCAAGCGCTCGATTCGCTCGGCGCCAGTGTTCGACTGAGCCATCAGGCGCCCGCTCGGGTGAGGTCGCCCGCCGGAAGGGGCTGCCGATATCCCCGTAGCCAGTCAACGGCCTGTCGATAGGGTGGCACTCATGTTCGTCTTGGCCCTGCAGATGGATCTGCACATCGGCCACGCCCATTCGCTGAAGGACAAGCGGGGCGTGCTCCGCTCCATCCTCGATGGTGCCCGTCGTCGATTCGACGTCGCTGCCGCCGAGGTCGATCATCAGCAACTGTGGCAGCGAACCAGTCTCGGCTTCGCCGCTGTCAGCGGCAGCCAACAGCACACCACCGCGGTGATCGACGAAGTCAGCCGTTTCGTCTGGTCGTTCCCCGAGGTGGAAGTGCTGCAAGAAGAAAGAACCTGGCTCTCATGACCAAGCCCCGCCGCCCAGCGGCCACCACCAACCATCGGTACCCGCGTGAGGCACGCCTCAGCACGTCGTTGCGCGAGGTGATCGCCGACGAGCTCACCCGCATCGACGACGAGCGGCTCTCGCTCGTCACCGTCACCTCCATCGACGTCGATCCGGAGATGAACAGGGCCATCGTGTTCTTCGATTCGCTGATGGGCGAAGACGGTGACCACGAGATCCTTGCTGCGCTGGCCGACCATCGCGTCCGCATCCAGGGCTCGGTGGGCCGTCAGTTGCGTTCGAAGAAGACGCCCATCCTGTCGTTCAAGCCCGACGACTCCATTCGCGCCGCCGAGCGCATCGAGCGCATCCTGCACGACAAGGCCACCCTGCCCGAGCGTCCACGGGCGCCGCTGGAGGATCTCGCGGACGGCACCGACGACAGCGTCGACGACAGCTCGAACGGCTGATGGCTCGTCGCCGTCCGGCCAACACCCACGGTCTCGCCGTGGTCGACAAGCCCGCGGGGGTCACCAGCCACGACGTCGTCGGCATGCTGCGCCGCCGCTTCGGCGAACGCCAGGTGGGCCATGCCGGCACCCTCGACCCCGATGCCACCGGCGTGCTGCTGGTCGGTGTCGGCCGCTCCACGCGGCTGCTCCGCTTCCTCACCGATCTGGGCAAGACCTACACCGGTGAGGTGGTCTTCGGTGCCAGCACCGACACCCTCGATTCCGCCGGGAAGGTCACCGGCACGTTCGACATGACCGCGCTGACGCCGGAGACCGTCCGCGCAGCGGTGACGAAGCACCTCACCGGGCACATCATGCAGGTGCCGCCGATGGTCAGCGCGCTCAAGGTGGACGGGAAGCGCCTGCACGAACTGGCGCGCGAGGGCATCGAAGTCGAGCGGGCCGCGCGACCGGTCACCGTCAGCCGCTTCGACGTCGAACCCACCTCCGATCCGCTGGTGTACGCGATCACTGTGCAGTGCTCGAAGGGCACCTACATCCGCACCCTGGCCGACGATCTCGGGCGGTGGTGCGGCGGTGGTGCCCACTTGCGCAACCTACGCCGCATCGCGGTCGGCAGCTTCACCGCCGAGGAGGCCGCGGCCCCCGATGCCGTCGAGCTGCTCACCCTCCCGCAGGCGATGCGCGACTACCCGCAGGTGAGCATCAGTGCTGAGCTGGCCGCACTCGTTCGCAACGGTCGGTTGCTGCACAGGGCTGATGTCGGGTTCGTCGGCGACGGCCCGTGGGCGGTGCTCGACCCCGACGGTGAGCTGTTGGCGATGTACGAGGCCCGCGACGAGGTGGATGCAAAGCCTTCGGTGGTCCTCGCCTAGGCGCTCACCGCCGACGCTGCCGGTCCGCGTCGTCGGCGGCGGCCGGTGGGTTGGTGCCGGTGCTCCTCTCGACCGCTAGCGTTCCTGCCCGTGCGAGTCGTCACCGATCTGTCCGTTTCGCCGTGGCCGGGTGAGCGTACGGTCATCACCATCGGCGCCTACGACGGCGTGCATCGTGGCCATCAGGCCGTGATCGCGGAAGTGCGCCGCCTTGCCCAGGCCGCGGGAGCTCGTAGTGCCGTGGTGACCTTCGATCGTCACCCCGCCTCGGTGGTGCGCCCGGAGTCGGCACCGCGCCTGCTCACCGATCTCGATCAGAAGCTCGAGCTGTTGGCCGCGACCGGTGTCGACGCCACAGTCGTCGTGAGGTTCGACGCCGCCCAGTCACAGGAAGATCCGATGAGCTTCGCTCAGCGGGTGCTGGTCGACTGCCTGGCCACGTCGGCGGTCGTGGTGGGGGAGGACTTCCACTTCGGGCGCGGGCGCGGCGGCAACGTCGCCACGCTGCGGGCACTTGGCGCGGCACGCGACTTCGACGTGCTCCCTTTGCCGCTCATCGGCCGGTCCGACGGGCCCGACGAGCCGATCAGCTCCACCGCCATCCGTCGTGCCCTCGCCGGTGGTCAGGTCGAGTTGGCCGCCACGCTGTTGGGTCGCCCGTTCGAAGCTCGCGGCGTGGTGGTGCTGGGTGACCAGCGTGGCCGGTTGTTGGGCTTCCCCACCGCCAACGTGGAAGTGCCGATTGCGATCTGCGTCCCGGCTGATGGCGTGTATGCGGGCTGGTACCACCGAGGTGACGGTGGCCGTCACGCGTGCGCGATCAACCTCGGTCGTCGGCCCACGTTCTACGAGCACGCCGAGCATTCGCTGCTCGAGGCACATCTTCTCGACTTCTCGGGCGACCTGTACGGCGAGGCGGCCCGGGTGGAGTTCACCCACTTCCTGCGCAGCGAGCGCAAGTTCGACGGCATCGACGCGCTGATCGGTCAGCTCAAGAACGACATCGATCACGCGCGCAAGGTGCTGGCGAGCTGAGCTGCGAGCCGTCGGCGCTCAGCCGGCCGGCCAGATGACGGTGCC